>SCQQ01000101.1 GCA_004299095.1 Burkholderiaceae bacterium
AAGAAGCCGGCGCGCCAGCCCTGGTGCTGCACCACCCAGGCCAGCGGCGTTCCGGTGAACAAGAGCCCCAGGCCGCCCATCCCGAGGCAGATGCCGGAAAAAAACGCGAACCGGTCCGACGCGAAGTAGCGCGCGATGAACACCGTGCACACCAGAAAGGCGGGCGAGCAGCCGATACCGATCAGCAACTGTCCCGCCATCAGCCACGCGTAGCTGGGCGCCAGCGCCGACAGCACCGCACCAGCCACCGCCAGCAGGAACGCGCTGAGGATGGTGCGCCGCAGGCCGTACACGTCCACGCTGACCCCGACCAGCAACTGCGCGACCGCGAACGAGAAACCGAACAGCCCGGCAAAGGCGCCCAGCGACTGGGCAGAGAGCCCGAACGTGCTCTGCAAGTCGGGCGCCAGGATGGCCGCCGTGGTGCGGTACGACTGACTGAGCGCAAACGCAGTCAGCAGCACCAGCAGCATGGCGGCAAGGCCACGCGCACGCTGTCCTGCGGCCGTCTTGCCCTCAACAGCCGTCGGTTCGCTCCGGGGTTCGAGACCGCTACCCGGCGCCGCGTCCAACACGTTCGGGAGCGCATGGGTCTGCAACGAATCGTCCGTCAACGCCGGCCCCAGGGTTCGGAAATTCCTGCGGCGCATCCGCGTGCCGGCAAGCGCGTCCAGTCAAGTCGCTCAACGCAGCGATGACGGGTGCCATGCCAGGCATTTGCAACGAAGGTCAGGCGCGCGCGCGCGCGATCAGCAGGCACACGCAAGGACATTCCCGGCCCCTCAGCCCGCTTCGCCGCGTCGTTGTGCCCACGCATGGCGTCGAAGGATGTCTCGTGCGCGCAGCAGCACGGGCGCATCCACCATCCGACCGTCGAGCATGGTGACGCCACCGCCCGCCTGCTTCGACGCCGCTTCGACGCGCCGTGCGTCGGCAACCGTCGCGTCATCCGGATCGAACGCCGCGTGCAGCGGCGCGACTTGCGCCGGATGGATGCAGAGCTTGCCGCCGAAGCCCATGCGCCGCGCACGCTCGGCATCGCGGGTCAAGCGCTCGCCATCACGCGTGTCCACGGTGACGCCGTCGATCGGCGACGCCAGACGCGCTTGGCGCGACGCCAGCACCAGCGCCATGCGGATGGGCAGCAACTCGTCCTCGTTCTCTCCGCACTGCATGCCGGCGTCCACCTGGAAATCCAGGTGGCCGAACGCCAGCCGCGAAACGTGCGGCGCGGCGGCCAAGGCATCCACCGCGTCCAGGCCGGCCACGCTTTCGATCAGCGGCAGCAAAACGGCGCGCGCGCCCAGCGCATGCGCGGCGACAGACAGCGTTTGTGCGCGCTCTGCCTTGGGAATGACGATGCCCGCGCAGCCCTGTGCGATGAGCGGACGAACCGCGGCCAGATCCTCCGCAAACCAGGGTGTGCCCTCGGCATTCACCCGCACCAGGAGGCGCGCGCGATCGGTTTCAGCCAGCCGCGCCACCGCCTGCGCCAGTTGCTCGCGCGCAGCGGGCTTGTCGGCCGGCGCCACGGCGTCTTCCCAATCCGCGATCACCATGTCGGCGCCGATCGCCAGCGCCTTGGGCAAGCGCTCCGGTCGCGTGGCGGGAACGAACAGGAAGGAACAGGCGCGTTGGGTGCGCTCTGGCGCCATGCTTTTTCTTGCGGAAGGCGGGTCGGCAGTCATTCTCAAAACGAGCGCGGCAGCCCGAGGACGTGCTCGGCCACGTAGGCATAAATCAGGTTGGTGGAAATCGGCGCCACCTGGTAGAGGCGCGTCTCCCTGAACTTGCGCTCGACGTCGTATTCGCAGGCAAAGCCGAAGCCGCCGTGGAATTGCAGGCAGGCATTGGCGGCCTCCCAGCTCGCCTTGGCCGCCAGGTATTTCGCCATGTTGGCTTGCGTACCCATGGGCTCGTGCCGGTCGAACAGTTCGCACGCCTTCCAGCGCATCAGGTTGGCGGCTTCCACTTCGACGAAGGCATCGGCGATCGGGAACTGCACGCCCTGGTTTTGCCCGATGGGCCGGCCGAACACCACGCGCTCGTTCACGTACTTCGTCACGCGGTCGATGAACCAGTAGCCGTCGCCGATGCATTCGGCAGCGATCAGCGTACGCTCGGCGTTCAGGCCGTCGAGGATGTATTTGAAGCCCTGGCCTTCCTCGCCGATCAGGTTCTCTTCGGGGATTTCCAGGTTCTCGAAGAAGAGTTCGTTGGTTTCGTGATTCACCATGTTGCGGATCGGCCGCACCGAAAGCCCGCTCTTCAGCGCCTGTTTCAGATCGACCATGAAGATCGACATACCGCTGCTTTTCTTCTCCACTTCCGCCAGCGGCGTGGTGCGCGCCAGCAGGATCATCCAGTCGCTGTGCTGGATGCGGCTGATCCACACCTTCTGCCCGTTGACGACGTAGCGGTCGCCCCGCTTCGCCGCTGTGGTCTTGATTTCGGTGGTGTTGGTGCCCGCGCTCGGCTCGGTCACGCCCATGGATTGCAGCCGCCATTCGCCCGACGCAATCTTCGGCAGGTATTTCTCTTTCTGCGCCTTCGAGCCGTGGCGCAGCAGCGTGCCCATGTTGTACATCTGGCCATGGCAGGCGCCGGCGTTGCCGCCCGCGCGGTTGATTTCCTCCATCACCACGCTGGCTTCGGTGAGCCCCAGGCCCGAGCCGCCGTATTCCTGCGGAATCAGCGCCGCGAGCCAGCCGGCCTTGGTGAGCGCATCGACGAATTCGGCGGGATAGCCGCGCTTTTCATCGACCTGGCGGAAATACTCGTCGGGAAATTCGGCGCACAGCGCGCGCACCGCATCGCGAATGTCGTGGTGGTTGTTGGAGCCGGTTTTTTCAATCATTTCGAGTACTCGTTTCTGGTGGGATGCCGGGGCAGCCAATGCGGTCATGGCGTCTGGACCGTCGCCTCGGCCTGCATCGTGAGCCAACCCTCGTGATCATGCGCCCAGAGCGCCACGGTCCGGCCGTCGGCCGCGGGCTGCCCGAGCAGCGTGAACGGGTGCAGATCAAACGTCGGCCGGATCGCCTTGAAATCGAATTCCAGCACCGTGGCGCCGGGCGCGTGACGACGCAGCAAATCGAGCAGCAGCGTGGCCAGCAGAGGACCGTGGACCACGAGGCCCGGATAGCCTTCCACCTGCGTGACGTAACTGCGGTCGTAATGAATGCGGTGGCTGTTGAACGTGAGCGCGGAATAGCGAAACAGCAGCACCGGGTCGGGCGTGATCTGGCGCTGCCACGGCGCCTGCGTCTCCGCAGCTTTCGGTTGCGGCGCCGGGGCC
>SCQQ01000102.1 GCA_004299095.1 Burkholderiaceae bacterium
GACAAGCTGCGTGCGGCGGGTGTTGCGGTGGAACTCGAAATCTACCGCGGCATGACCCACGCCTTTGCGCAAATGAGCCGCGCGCTGCCCGAAGCGCGCCAACTGTTCAAGGATGCGGGCGCGGCGCTGAAGCAGGCGTTTGCGGTGAATTGACTTCCGGAGTACCCCAAATGGCACAGAAAGAATCCCTGCCGCAGCGCGGCGACTACCGACTTGGCGAATGGCTGCAGGTGCGCTGGTCCGAAGTGGACGTGCAGCAAATCGTTTTCAACGCGCATTACCTGACGTATTTCGATACCGCCATGGCGGGCTATTGGCGCGCGCTGGCGCTGCCGTACGCCGATGCCATGGCGCAGTTGCAGGGCGACGTGTTCCTGCGCAAGACGGCTGTCGATTTCCACGCGTCGGCGCGCATGGAAGACTGGCTGGAAGTGTGCCTGCGCTGCGCCCGCGTCGGCACGTCTTCCATCGTGTTCTCCGGCGCGATCTTTTGCGAGCGGCGCTTGTTGGTGCAAGGAGAACTGGTTTACGTTTTTGCCGATCCGAAAACGCAAACGTCCAGGCCCGTTCCGCCCGCGCTGCGCGCCGTTTTCGAGCGCTTTGAAGCCGGCCAGGCCATGACCGAATTGCGCGTGGGCGATTGGTCCGCGCTGGGCGAAGCGGCCACGCGGGTGCGCCGTTCGGTGTTCGTCGAAGAGCAGGGCATTGCGGCCGAAGACGAGCTCGATCAGGCCGACGCCAGTGCCGTGCACACAGTGGTGTTCAATCATCTGGCACAGCCGGTGGCCACGGCGCGCCTGCTGCCGGGCAAGGACGGCACCGCCCACATCGGCCGCATGGCGGTGCTGCGGCCGCTGCGGCGCACAGGGCTGGGCGAGCAGGCGCTCGCGGCACTGGAGCGCGCGGCGCACGACCGTGGCGACAACGAGATCCGCCTGAGCGCGCAGCGCCACGCCAGCGGCTTCTACCAGCGCCTGGGGTATTCGGAAGTCGGTGCGCCGTACGAGGAAGTGGGCATCCCGCATGTCGAAATGAGCAAGGCGCTGGAATTTCCGCCAGATTGATCGGCGCGCGTGGGTCGCATGACGCAACGGCCGGTCGTCAGATTTTCTGGAGTGCGTAGGGGATGAAAAGGTCGCGCAGGACGGGGCCTTGCGCACTGCCGATCGCAATGCCCGCGTTGCCGTCGACGGCGGCCGTCTTGACGGACGCGATCACGGCGGTTCCGCCTCCGGGCGCTGGCGCGGCCTGGGCGATCAGCCCACAAGGCTCGCCGTTGTCGGCCGAGAGGAAAACGTTGTCGCCCGCGCGCGCCGTACCCGCCACGTGGCCGACGTAAGCGCGCCGCTTGACGGCGCCGCGGAACTGCGTGCGTGCAATCACTTCCTGGCCCGGGTAACAGCCCTTGCCGAAGTGGATGAGGCCGGCCGATTCGTAATTCAGCATCTGCGGCGTGAATGCACCTGACACCGGGGCGGACAAGGCGGCCACGCCACTGCGCACTTGCGCGAATTCCCATTCATCCACCGAGAGCTGGGGCGCGCCAGCGACCAGCGCGCCGGGGCGCCGCAAGCACAGCGCGCGTGCCGCGCCATCGGCCGGAGCGAGCGGCACAGTCAACGCGTGCCCCGTGGCCATGCACGCGACTTGGGTGGCGGCCCCGATCGCGCCCCAGACGGACCAATCGGCGCTCGCATCGTCCAGTTCGACGTGCGCGCGCAGCCGGTACATGACCAGCAGCTTGAGCGCTACGGGCAGCAAGTCGGCAGCGACCACCAGGAAAAATTCGCCACCCGCATGGTGAATGACGGTGAGGTCCGCGAGCACGCGCCCTTTGGCGTTGCATAAAGCGGCCAGCCCGGATTGCCCCAGCGCCATTCCGGCGATGTCTTGCGTCAGTTGCCGGTGCAGGAAATCGGCGGCTTCCTCGCCGCAGGCCGAAATCACGCCAAGCTGCGGCAGCCGCGCGGCGCCGTCGAGCAGCGCGGCGCTGGGCCCGGGGTGGCCTCGCAAAGCGGTCATGTGCTGAATTATCATGCGGGGTCCATGGGGTTTCATTTCCGCCGAGTCAAGTTGGGGCGTCGTTTCGCGGCGGCGGTTGCGCTGGTTTTGCTGATCGTCGCCGGGGCGCTCGCGGGCGGCATCGCGTGGTGGGTCAATCAACCGCTTGCCTTGAGCACCCGATCGGTCGATTTCTTCATTCCGCTCGGCACCGGGCTGCGCGCCGCTGCCGAGCGCATGGCGCGCGCTGGTATCGAAGTCAAACCGGCGCTGCTGGCGGCTTACCTCAAGTTGGCCGCGCGCGGCCAGACCATCAAGGCGGGCGAGTACATCATTGAGCGGGGCGTGAAACCGGGCGATTTGCTGGCAAAGCTGATCCGCGGCGATCGCGTGGTTCGCAGCGTGAAATTTCTGGAGGGCTGGACGTTTGCCCAAGATCGGGAGGCGCTGGCGCGCGCGCCCTACCTCAAACACGATAGCGCCGGCTTGTCGGACGCGGCGGTAATGGCGGCGCTCGGCCGTCCCGGCGTGCCGCCCGAAGGCTGGTTCTTCCCGGACACTTACCAATACGACCGCGGCACGTCGAGCGATTTGAGCGTTCTGCGCGAAGCCCTGCGCCTGATGGACCAGCGCCTGGCCGCCGCCTGGGAAGAGCGCGCACCCGACTTGCCGCTGAAAACGCCCGAAGACGCGCTCATCCTGGCCAGCCTGATCGAAAAGGAAACCGGCCACGCCGCGGATCGCGCCGAAGTGGCCGGTGTGTTCGTCAATCGCTTGCGCAAGGACATGCCGCTGCAGACCGATCCGAGCGTGATCTACGGTCTGGGCAGCGCTTACGACGGGCGCCTGAAACGGCAAGATCTGCAGATCGACAGCCCTTTCAACACCTACCTGCGGCGCGGCCTGCCGCCCACGCCGATCGCCATGCCCGGCGAAGCCGCGCTGATGGCGGCCGTGCGGCCGGCGCAGACCAATGCGCTTTACTTCGTGGCGCGCGGTGACGGCAGCAGCCAGTTCAGCGATTCGCTCGGCGATCACAATCGGGCGGTGAACAAATACTTGCGCGGCGGTAGTCCGGACGCCAACACGGCCCAGGGTGCGGGCACCAGCGCGGGCGCGGGTACGGGCGGGGACACCGGGACCGGCAAGGGCGCGAGCACAGGGAAGCCATGAGCGAGAAGGGCGTCTTCATCAGCTTCGAAGGCATCGATGGTGCGGGCAAGTCCACCCATATCCAGGTGCTGGCCGATGCGTTGCGCGCGGCTGGCCGCACCGTCGTGCTGACGCGCGAGCCGGGCGGCACGGCGCTCGCGGAAGAGATCCGCGCGCTGGTGCTGAACCGCGCCATGGACGCGCTGACCGAGGCGCTGCTGATGTTCGCCGCGCGCCGCGACCACGTGCGCACCGTGATTGCGCCGGCGCTGGCACGATGCGAGGTGGTGCTGTGCGACCGGTTCACCGATGCGACTTTCGCCTATCAGGGCGCCGGGCGCGGCTTCGACTGGGGCACGCTCGCGACCCTCGAGCGCTGGGTGCAGGACACGGGCAGTGGACAACCTTCCGCCGCCACGGCAATCCTCCAGCCCGACCTGACGCTCTGGTTCGATTTGCCGCCCGCGGCCGCCGCGGCACGGCGCGCGGGCATGCCCGATCGCTTTGAGCGCGAGCCCGCTGCTTTCTTCGCCGCCGTGCGCTCGGGCTACGAGCGGCGCGCGCGCGAAGACCCGGTACGTTTTGTCCGCATCGACGCCGCGCAAGCGCGCGAGCAGGTGGCCCGGGCGGTGCGCGCGGCTGTGGAGAATCGGGGATGGTTGTGACGCAGGACGAAGACGCAATTGCCGCGGCGCCCTGGATCACGCGCCAGTTGCGTCCCTTGATGGCGCACGCCGGGCCGTGGCTGCTGGCGGGGCCGTCCGGCCTCGGACAGTTCGACCTAGCACTGGCGCTGGCGTGCGCTTGGTTGTGCGATCGCCCGACCGACGCGGGCGCTTGCGGAACCTGCGCCAGTTGCCATGAGATCGGCGTCCACACGCACCCCGATTTGCTGGTGCTGATGCCCGACGCCGAACGCGAAGTCCGCGGCTGGCCGTTGCCGGAATCGGCGGCGGGCAGTGCCGACGCCAAGAAAAACAAATTGAGCCGCGACATCCGCATCGACCAGATGCGCGCCGCCGTCGAGTTTGCGCAGCGCACCAGCAGCCGCGGCCGCGGCCGCGTGATCCTGGTGCATCCGGCCGAGCGCATGAATGCCGTCACCGCCAACGCGTTGCTGAAAACACTGGAAGAGCCGCCCGGCGACGTGCGCTTCGTCTTGAGCACCGGGGCCGGGCACTTGCTGCTGCCCACCATCCGCAGCCGGTGCCTCGCGCACACCATGGTCTGGCCCGATGCCGCCGAAGCCGCGGCCTGGCTGGGGCAACAAGGAGATTCAGGGACGTCGACCGCGCTGGCGTGGCGTGCCGCCGGCGGCCGGCCAGGCGAGGCGCTGCGGTTGCTGGCGAACGCCCAGACCTTGGCGCATTACGGGCAGTTCCCGGCACAGGTCAAACGCGGTGATGGCGCCGCATTGGCGGGGCTTGCGCTGGCTGAAGCCATCGAGCGCATGCAAAAGCTTTGCCACGACCTGATGCTGCAGCACGTGGGCGCGCCACCGCGCTTTTTCACGCTCGACGAGCTGCGCGACGTGGCGCCGTCGGCGTGGGGCCTTGCGCGCTGGTGGGCCCAATTGGGGCAGATGGCGCGCTCGGCGCAACACCCCTTGAACCCCGAGTTGAGCGCCGAATTTCTCCTCAGCATTTCGCAGCAAGCCCTAAACTAGCCGCGTTGATCTCTCGTCCATTGCATTCATGCCGCCCAGCCACAAAGCACGACTCCGCCGCACCCGCCCGGGTGTGATCCGGCTTGAAATCAAGGGCAAGGCGGAGCTGCTCGCCGCCTACATCCGGCTGTTTCGCGAAGGCGGCCTCTTCATTCCCAGCACCGACGCCTATCAGTTGGGTGAGGAAATCTACGTGCTGCTGACGCTGCCGGATGAGACCGAGCGCTATCCGGTAGCAGGCAAAGTGGCCTGGATCAATCCGGCGCGCGCCAGCGGCAATCGGCCGCAGGGCGTTGGTATCCGCTTTCCGGACAACCCGGCGGCCGAGCAGCTCAAGGCCAAGATCGAGACCACGTTGGGCGCCGCGCTCGGGTCGAACGTGGCGACCTACACGATTTGAGTGCCGCGCAGGCGGCAGCGCCCATGTTCACCGATTCGCATTGCCACTTGGCTGCGCCCGAGCTGATTGCCGACGTACCGCAGATCCAGCAGGCGATGGCGGCGGCGCGCGTCACGCGGGCGCTCTGCGTCAGCACCACGATGGAAGGCTTTCCGGCCGTGCAGGCACTGGCGGCGCGCTATGACAACCTGTGGGCGACGGTCGGCCTGCACCCCGAAGACGAGGGTCATGAGCCGAGCGTGGACGAGTTGGTCGGCGCGGCGGCGCTCGCCAAGGTGGTCGCCATCGGCGAAACCGGACTGGACTATTACCGCCTCGATGCGCACGACGACGCGGAGCGCGCGGCGGTGCGCGAGCGCCAGCGCGAGCGCTTCCGCACCCACATTCGCGCCGCCCGGCGCGCCCACATCCCGCTGGTGATCCACACCCGCGCCGCGTCCGACGACACGCTGGCGCTGCTGGACGAAGAGGGCGAAGACGGCACTGCGGGCTGCGCCGGCGGCGTGTTTCACTGCTTCACCGAATCGCTCGAGGTGGCGCGGGCGGCGCTCGATCGCGGCTTTTACGTGTCGTTTTCGGGCATTGTCACGTTCAAGAACGCACGCGAAGTACAAGCCGTGGTGCCTTACGTCCCGGATGATCGCCTGCTGATTGAAACCGATTCGCCGTACCTGGCGCCGGTGCCGTTCCGCGGCAAGCGCAACACCCCCGCCTACGTGCCGCACGTGGCCGCGCGCGTGGCCGAGTTGCGCGGCGCGACCGTGGAACACATCGCCGAACAAACCAGCGCCAATTTCACCCGGCTGTTTTTGCGGGAACGGGGATGAAACGCCGGAGGTTGTTGGGGCTGGCACTGGCGCTGGCAAGCGCATCTGCGGTGCGGGCGCAGTCGCTGGATCCCCGCGCTGGATCGTTTTTCCGCGCCATCATCCAGGACAACGCCAGCGTATTGCGCGACCTGCTGCTGGAAGGCGTCGATCCCAACTTGCGCAATGACCGCGGCATGCCCGGGCTGGTGCTGGCGCTGCACGAAGATCGTCCGCATGCCGCACAGGTGTTGATGAATTCCCCGCGGCTCGATCCCAACGAACTCGACACAGCGGGAGAGAGCGCGCTCATGATGGCCGCGCTCAAAGGCAATCTCCCGGTTGCGCAGCGACTGATGGCGCTCGGCGCGCGGGTGAACAAGCCGGGCTGGTCGCCGCTGCACTATGCCGCCACGGGTGGGCACCCGCGCATGATCGAACTATTGCTGCAGCACGGCGCGCAGGTCAATGCGCATTCGCCCAACGACACCACGCCGCTCATGATGGCTGCGCAGTACGGCACGCCCGCGACCCTGACGGCGCTGCTCCGCGCGGGCGCCGACGTCAACGCGCGCAACCAGCAGGGGCTGACGGCGCTCAACTTCGCGCAGCGCGGCGAGCGCCCGGATGCGATCAAGATCCTCGCGGCCGCACTGCGCGCAAGCCAGCCGACGCCGCTTGGGCACTGGTAACCGCTGGGCTGATCGACCGGCCCAACCTGCGTCTGTGCGCCGCTCGAACTCGGCTTTGTAAAATCGCAACAGCGAATGAGCGTGTGGGCGCGGTGCCGGCTGCGGTCGGTTTTTATTTTGTCCGGGCAGATGTCCGGCAAAGTGCGGTTGGGAGAGGTTGTGATGATTCAGGTGACGCTGGCCGATGGCTCGAAGCGTGATTTTCCGGGGCCGGTGACGGTGGCCGAAGTGGCGCAGTCCATCGGCCCGGGGCTGGCCAAGGCGGCGCTGGGCGGGACGGTGGCGGGCAAGCTGGTCGACACCAGCTATGTGATCGAGCAGAGCGCGCCGGTCAGCATCGTGACGGAAAAAGACCCCCAGGGTCTGGAAATGCTGCGCCATTCCACCGCGCACCTGCTCGCATATGCGGTGAAGGAATTGTTTCCGGACGCCGAAGTCACGATCGGCCCGGTGATCGAAAACGGCTTTTATTACGATTTCAGCTACAAGCGCCCATTCACGCCCGAGGACCTGGAAGCCATCGAAAAGCGCATGCACGAGCTGGCGGCAAAAAACGAGCCGGTGGTGCGACGTGTCCTGCCGCGCACCGAAGCGGTCGATTATTTCAAGAGCATCGGCGAGCATTACAAGGCGGAAATCATTTCCAGCATCCCCGAGGATCAGGAAGTTTCCCTTTATCGCGAAGGCGGTTTCGAGGATTTGTGTCGCGGCCCGCACGTGCCGTCCACCGGAAAACTCAAGCATTTCAAATTGATGAAGGTGGCCGGCGCGTATTGGCGCGGCGATCATCGCAACGAAATGCTGCAGCGCATTTACGGCACGGCCTGGGCCACCAAGGCCGAGTTGGACCAATACCTGCACATGCTGGCCGAGGCCGAGAAGCGCGACCACCGCAAGCTCGGCCGCGAGCTCGATTTGTTCCACATCGACGAACATTCGCCCGGCATGGTGTTCTGGCACCCCAAGGGCTGGACGCTGTGGCAGCAGGTCGAGCAGTACATGCGGCAGGTCTATCGCGACAACGGCTACAAGGAAGTCAAGACGCCGTCGGTGCTCGACAAAAGCCTGTGGGAGAAGACCGGGCACTGGGACAAGTACCGCGAGAACATGTTCATCACGGAATCGGAAAAGCACGATTACGCGCTCAAACCGATGAATTGCCCCGGGCACATCCTGATTTTCAAGCAGGGCATCAAGAGCTACCGTGATTTGCCGTTGCGTTATGGCGAATTCGGCTCATGCACGCGCAATGAACCGAGCGGCAGCCTGCACGGCATCATGCGGGTGCGCGCATTCACGCAGGACGACGGCCACATTTTCTGTACCGAAGACCAGATTCTTCCGGAATGCACGGCGTATACGGCGCTGCTGCAAAAGGTCTACAAGGATTTTGGTTTTACCGACATCATTTACAAGGTGTCGACGCGCCCTGAAAAACGCATTGGCACCGACGCCAACTGGGACAAGGCCGAGCACGCGCTGATGGAAAGCCTGCGCGCGGCCCACTGCGAGTTCGCGATTTCCCCTGGCGACGGCGCTTTCTACGGCCCGAAAATCGAATACACGCTGCGCGACGCCATCGGCCGCGAGTGGCAGTGCGGCACGATGCAGGTCGATTTTTCCATGGCCGAGCGGCTGGACGCCGAATACGTGGGCGAAGACGGCGTGCGCCGCCATCCGGTCATGCTGCACCGCGCCATCGTGGGCAGCATGGAGCGCTTCATCGGCATCCTGATCGAGCAGCACGCGGGCGCGCTGCCGGCTTGGCTCGCGCCGGTCCAGGTGGTGGTCGCCGGCATCACCGACGACCAGGGCGATTACGTGCAGCAAGTGGCGCAAACGCTGCGCACGCGCGGCCTGCGCGTCGAAGCCGATCTGCGCAGCGATAAAATCTCTTATAAAATACGGGAGCATTCCTTGCACAAACCACCCTACATATTGGTGGTGGGAGACAAGGAAAAGCAGGCGGGAGCCGTTGCGGTGCGCGCGCGGGGCAATCACGATCTGGGTGTGATGCCGGTTGGTGCATTCTGCGACCGCGTTTTGCAAGAAGTCGCGAGCAAAGCGTAACGCTCCAGTCCCTTGGGCGCGCGTATGGCACGGGCGCCCTTTTTGCATTGATAGAGGAACAGTCACCATCGCTGCTTATTTTCATGATCGCCGTCGCGAGCGACGCGCACACCGACTCAACCGGGAAATCACCGTACCGGAGGTGCGTCTGAACGGTCCCAAGAACGAGCCCCTCGGCATCGTTCCAATCCAGGAGGCGCTGCGCATGGCAGCCGACTTGGACGTGGATCTGGTCGAGATTGCGGCCATGGCAGATCCGCCCGTCTGCCGGCTCATGGACTACGGCAAGTTCAAGTATCAGGAACAGAAGAAAGCCGCCGAAGCCAAGGCCAAGCAAACGGTAATCGAGATCAAGGAAGTCAAGTTCCGGCCGGCGACCGACAGCGGCGACTACAATATCAAGCTGCGCAACATCCGGCGTTTCCTGGCTGAGGGCAACAAGATCAAGGTGACGCTGCGGTTCCGCGGGCGTGAGATCACGCACCAGGAATTCGGCTTGGCGCTACTCAATCGGGTACGCGACGAATTGAGCGGTGAAATCACCGTTGAACAGTTCCCGCGCCTGGAAGGGCGGCAGATGGTCATGATGATTGCGCCGGTGCGTAAAAAGGCAGGTGGCGGCGCGCCCAAGGCGGCTGCGCCAGCGGCAGTCAAAAGCGCGGTGAAAGCTCCGGCGGATGCCGTGGCCGAGTCCGTCAGCGCCAAACCGTAGTTGTTGCTACTGCGCTACTGCGGGCAGTCCAAGGGGGCTGCGAACAGTTTTTACAAGTGGCTCGGGGCCCATCAAGTGCGTTGGTTGACGCACGCCTCGCGAGCACGAAATGGAGCATGAAAAATGCCGAAAATGAAGACCAAGAGCAGCGCGAAAAAGCGCTTTCGCGTGCGTCCGGGCGGGACCGTCAAGCGCGGCCAGGCGTTCAAGCGCCACATCCTGACGCACAAGTCCACCAAGACCAAGCGCCAATTGCGCGGCGCGGTGAACGTCCATCCCAGCGACATGAAGCAAATGGCAAAAATGATGCCGTTTGCCGGCGTGTAATTTCAACGAATAAAGGAGAAGCTACATGCCTCGCGTGAAAAGAGGGGTGACGGCGCGTGCTCGTCACAAGAAGATTCTGGCCCTTGCCAAGGGCTATCGCGGCCGTCGCAAGAGTGTTTTCCGCATCGCCAAGCAGGCGGTGATGAAAGCGGGGCAGTACGCCTATCGCGACCGCCGCAACAAGAAACGTGATTTCCGCCGCCTGTGGATCGTGCGCATCAATGCCGCGGCACGTGCACAAGGGATGACGTACAGCCAATTCGTGGCCGGTCTCACCAAGTCCGGGATGTCGCTGGACCGCAAGGTTCTGGCCGACATCGCGGTTCACGACGAAGCGGCGTTCGCGCATATCGTCACGCAGGCCAAAGCGGCGTTGACGGCCTGACGTTTGAACACCAGGCACCTGCCGCAGCTGATTGAAATGGCAGCCAGAGGGGATTGGAGCGGGGCTTCAATCCCTTTTTTCATTGAATTTTGAGATCGAGCGCCCATGAGTGCATTCCCTTTGCCCGACGATTTGCTGGAAATCGTGCAGGCCGCCGAAGCTCGGTTCGAGCAGGCGCATGCGCCTGCCGAACTGGAAAACGCCAAGGCCGGTTTCCTCGGCAAGGCCGGGCGCCTGACCGTGCTGATGGCCGGATTGCGTGCGCTCAGTGTCGACGAGAAAAAAGCCCGCGGGCCGGCGATCAACGAAGCCAAACGCGCGATCGAGGGCGCACTGGGCGCGCGGCGCGACGCACTTGCCAACGCCGAGCTGGAGCGCCAACTGCAAGCGGAAGCGCTCGACGTGACCCTGCCAGGCCGGCGTCGCGCCTCCGGCGGGCTGCATCCGGTTTCCATGGCGTGGGAGCGCATTGAGCACGTTTTTGGCAGCATGGGTTTCGACGTGGCCGATGGCCCCGAGATCGAGAGCGACTGGTACAACTTCACTGCGCTCAACAATCCGCCGGACCACCCGGCGCGCTCCATGCAGGATACGTTCTACGTCGATCTGCAGGACGAGGACGGCCGGCCGTATTGCCTGCGCACGCACACCAGTCCCATGCAGATCCGCTATGCGAGCGCTTTTGCCCAGCGCCATGCCGACGCGCTTGCGCGGGGCGTGATCGAAGACATCCGCGTGATCGCGCCGGGCCGGACCTATCGCGTCGACAGCGACGCCACCCATTCGCCCATGTTCCACCAGGTCGAAGGGCTGTGGCTGGGCGAGAACGTGAGTTTTTCCGACCTGAAGGGCGTTTACCTGAACTTCTGCAAAGCGTTTTTCGAAACGGATGATTTGGCCTTGCGTTTTCGCCCGAGCTATTTCCCGTTCACCGAGCCCAGCGCTGAAATCGACGTTCAGTTCCAGGCGGGGCCACTCGCCGGCCGCTGGCTTGAGGTGTCCGGCTCGGGCCAGGTGCATCCGCAAGTGGTGCGCAACATGGGGCTGGACCCCGAGCGCTTCATCGGCTTCGCCTTTGGCTCCGGCATCGACCGCCTGGCCATGCTGCGCTACGGCGTGAATGACCTGCGCCTGTTCTTCGATGGCGATGTTCGCTTCCTGAGTCAATTTTCCGAGTGATTTCGAGTCATGCAGTTTCCTGAATCCTGGCTGCGGGCGTTTTGCAACCCGCCACTGAATACCCAAGAACTGGCGAACGTGCTGACCATGGGCGGCTTCGAGGTCGAAGAAGTGCGCCCCGTGGCGCCCGCGTTCACCCACGTCGTGGTGGGCGAAATCGTGGAGGCGAAGCCACACGCCAACTCCGATCACTTGCGCGTGTGCCGGGTCAACGTGGGTGCCGACGCGCCCCTCAACATCGTATGCGGCGCACCGAACGCGCGCGCCGGCATCAAGGTGCCGTGCGCCCTGGTCGGCGCTGAATTGCCTGCGGCGGCGGACGGCAAGCCCTTCATCATCAAGGCGGCCAAATTGCGCGGCGTGGAGAGCCACGGTATGTTGTGCTCCGCGCGTGAATTGGGCCTGTCGGAGGACCACTCCGGTTTGCTGGAGTTGTCGCCCGAGCTGGCCCTGGGGCGAGACATCCGCGCCGCATTGAATCTGGATGAGGCGCTATTCAACGTCAAGTTGACGCCGAATCTGGGCCATGCCTTGAGCGTGTACGGGCTGGCGCGCGAACTGGCGGCGCTCACCGGCGCTCCGCTCAAAACCCCGATCCATGCGCCCGTGCCGGCCAGCACGCCGGAGGTGCTTCCGATCAAGGTAAGCGCCTCCGACTTGTGCGGCCGCTTTTCCGGTCGGGTGGTGCGCCACCTGAATACGCAAGCCGCCACGCCGGGCTGGATGGTCGAGCGCCTGGCGCGCTGCGGCCAGCGCAGCGTGTCGGCGCTGGTCGATATTTCGAACTACGTGATGTTCGAGTACGGGCGGCCCACGCACATCTTCGATCTGGCGAAGATCGACGGTGGCCTCGATGTCCGTTGGGGCCGGAAGGGCGAACAGCTTGAATTGCTCAACGGCAGCACCGTCAGCGTGGACGAAACGGTGGGCGTGATTGCCGACCGGCACGGCCTCGAGTCGCTGGCCGGCATCATGGGCGGCGAAGCCACGGCGGTCTCGGACAGCACGCGCGACATTTATATCGAAGCGGCGTTCTGGTGGCCTGCTGCCATCGCCGGCCGGCCGCGGCGCTTCAACTTCGGCACTGAAGCGGGCTATCGCTTTGAGCGCGGAGTCGATGCAGCCACCACGGTCGAGCACCTCGAGCGCATCACGGCCTTGGTGCTGGACGTTTGCGGAACGCCGGAAACGGTATGTGGCGTGGTGGGCGATCAGCAGCCGAACCTGCCGAAGCGTGCGCCAGTGACGTTTCGCGTGGCGCGCGCCGCCAAAGTCATCGGCGTGCCGATCACGGCCGACCAGTGCGCCGAAGCGTTCCAGCGCCTGGCGTTCAACTTCAGGCAAGCGGGCGACGTCTTCACCGTGACACCGCCGTCCTGGCGCTTCGACCTCACGATCGAGGAAGACCTGATCGAGGAAATCGCGCGCATCGTCGGCTATCAGCAATTGCCCGACGCGGCGCCCGTGGCGCGATTGATTCCCAGCGCGCGCTCCGAGTCCCGCCTGAGCGCCTTCGACGTGCGGCACACACTGGCGGATCTGGGTTACCACGAGACCATCAACTTCAGCTTCGTCGAAGCAGCGTGGGAACGTGACCTGACCGACAACCGCGACCCGATTCGCCTGCTGAATCCGATTGCCAGTCCGCTGGCGGTCATGCGCTCGTCGCTGCTCGGCTCGCTGCTGCAGGTGGTGCAGCACAACGTGCAGCGCCGGTCTGGCGAAGTGCGCGTGTTCGAGATCGGGCGGGTGTTCACGCGCGACGCGACGGTGACGACCACCAGCGCATCGGTGCGTGGCGTGCGACAGCCGTTCCACGTGGCCGCGATCCTGTATGGTCCGCGGGCCCGGCAGGGTTGGGAAGGGCGCCAGAAGCCGGCCGACTTTTACGACGTCAAGGGTGACGTGGAAGTCCTGATCGGGCGCGGAGGTGCAACGTTCGAGCCCGCCACGCAACCGGCGTTCCACCCCGGCCGCTGCGCCCGCGTGCTGCTCCGTGGACAAGCCATCGGCTATGTGGGTGAGTTGCATCCGCGCTGGCGCCAGCAGTGGGAATTGCCGCATGCGCCCGTGATGTTCGAACTGCAACTGGACGCGTTGCTGGAACGCCAACTCCCGGCCGCCGAGCCCCTGCCGCGGCAGTTGCCGGTCGAGCGCGACATTGCCGTGGTGGTGCGGGAACAAATCACGCACGACCAACTGGCAAGTGCCGCGCACGCGGCGGTGCCGCGTGATCAACTGCTGGACGTGACCTTGTTCGACATTTACCGACCGAATGCAGTGGCCGGCCAAAATACCGGTGTTGCCGCGGGCGAGAAAAGTGCGGCCTTGCGCCTGACCTTGAGCGGTACGGGCGATGACGCCCTGACCGATGCCGGCATCGATGCGCTGGTTGCGCGCGTGGTACGGCAACTCGCACAGGATTGTGGCGCACGCTTGCGCTCGTGAATTTGCCGACAGCGGAGATCCCATTGGCCGATACCGACACGCCGCCACTCGTCACCATCGATCAGTTGCAGTTCGCCACGCTGACCAAGGCGCAACTGGTGGACATGCTGTCCGAGCGCATCGGGTTGAACAAGCGTGAGGCGCGCGAAATGGTCGATACGCTTTTTGGCTTGATCGCCGAGCGCCTGCTGGCCGGCGAAGACGTGCGCCTCTCGGGTTTTGGCAATTTTCAGACGCGCCTCAAGTCGGCGCGCCCCGGGCGCAACCCGCGGACCGGCGAACAGATTCCGATCAAGGCCCGCCGCGTGGTCACGTTTCGTGCGGGTCAGAAACTGCGCGCGGTCGTGCAAGGTGGTGCTTCTGGCAGCGACGCGGGCTGAGCCATCGAGAAGTTGTCAGCGTCCGGACCGGCGTCGTGCGGCTGTCGTACGAGGCGGGGCGCCAGTGTAAAGTAGCGCGCAGTGTGCTCGCCGGGTGCCGACGTTGCCGTTCAAGTGCGCATCGGCACATCCGCCACCATGGATTCCAAGCTCCCACCGATTCCCGCCAAACGCTACTTCACCATCAGTGAGGTAGGGGAGCTGTGCGCCGTCAAACCATACGTGCTGCGCTATTGGGAGCGCGAATTCACCCAGTTGCGGCCCATGAAGCGGCGCGGCAACCGACGCTACTACCAGCACCACGAGATCCTCATGATCCGGCGCATTCGCGAGCTGGTTCATGTGCAGGGGCTATCGATCGAAGACGCACGGCGCCAATTGCAGCAGGCCGGCCCTGCGGCACCGGTTCGGGCCGAACGAGGCGCCGCGGCAGCCCTCCAACCCGCTGCGCCGGCACCCCGTCCGGGTGACCGCACCCAACTGCTGCGGGATGTGGCTGCGGAACTGCGCGCCATCCGGCATTTGCTCGACGTGGGTCCGCGCCAAAGCGGCTGAAGGCTTGCGGGCGTCCCTTATAATTCCACGCCTGATCGGCGTGTAGCGCAGCCTGGTAGCGCACTTGCATGGGGTGCAAGGGGTCGCGAGTTCGAATCCCGCCACGCCGACCAATC
>SCQQ01000103.1 GCA_004299095.1 Burkholderiaceae bacterium
TTCTTCGACAGAATGGTCGTCATCGCCGCCGTGAGCGTCGTCTTGCCGTGGTCCACGTGCCCGATCGTGCCCACGTTCACGTGCGGCTTCTTGCGCTCGTATTTCGCTTTCGCCATGTTTTCGACTCCGAAAAATCAATCCAAAAAACATCAAACGTCGCGTAACTGCTTGCACCACTGCGACTTATGGTGCCCTTGGTGGGAATCGGACCCACGACCTCTCCCTTACCAAGGGAGTGCTCTGCCACTGAGCCACAAGGGCGCAAACTGCTCTTCAAACTCTCAAGTACGGACCCATCGAACCACTGGAGCGGAAGACGGGAATCGAACCCGCGTCATTAGCTTGGAAGGCTAAGGTTCTACCATTGAACTACTTCCGCGTCGGGGTGGCGAAACCGCCCCGTGAGGACTAGCCAAGACACCTGGGATATCGATCCGCTACCCAGTCACCAAGATCCCGCAACCGGGCCACACCCAACGCTGTTCTCTGGTGGAGGGGGTTGGATTCGAACCAACGTAGGCGTAAACCGGCAGATTTACAGTCTGCTGCCATTAACCACTCGGCCACCCCTCCGTTACCGAACTGATAATTATCGCATATTCGACCGAATCGGCAAGGGCGTTTGCGTCTCGCGAGCGCGTGGATCGCCCATCATGTTTTTTCGCCCTGGGATGCGCGCCCGTGCAGGCGCCGTCGATACCGGCAGACGTGCACGACACGCACTCGCACGCTCGCCGACTCGTCAGCCAAACAATTCCGCGAGCGCCATCCCGGGCTCCGGCGTCCGCATGAAAGCCTCGCCCACGAGGAACGCGTCGATTCCCGCTGCGCGCAAGCGCTCCACGTCGGCGCGCGTGGCAATGCCGCTTTCGGTGATGAGCACGCGATCGGCGGAGACTTCGGCGCGCAGCCGCAGCGTGGTTTCCAGCGTGGTCTGAAACGTACGCAGGTTGCGGTTGTTGATGCCGATGAGCGGTGTTTCGAGCTGGAGCGCGCGGGCAAGCTCGGCGCCGTCGTGCGCTTCCACCAGCACCGCCATCCCAAGTTCCCGCGCAACGGCTTCCAGCTCGGCCATTTGCGCGTCAGTGAGGCACGCGACGATCAGCAGGATGCAATCGGCGCCGGCGGCGCGCGCTTCGTAAACTTGGTACGGGTCGATCATGAAATCCTTGCGCAGCACCGGTAGGGTGCAGGCGGCGCGGGCTTGTTTCAGATAGTCGAGACTGCCCTGAAAAAACTGCTGGTCGGTCAGCACCGAGAGACACGCGGCACGGGTCGTGCCGTCGCCCTCGGCGTAGCTGCGGGCAATTTCGGCAGGCTTGAAATCGGCGCGGATCACGCCGCGGCTCGGGCTCGCCTTTTTGATTTCCGCAATCACCGCTGCCCGGCCTTGCGTCAGTTTGGCGCGCAAGGCGCCGACGAAGTCACGGGCCGGCGCTGCGTTGGCTGCTTCCGTCCGAATGGCTGCGAGCGGCTTCGCCGCTTGTGCGGCCGCCAGCTCGCCGCGCTTGACGGCGACGATTTTTTCCAGGATGTCGTTCATGATTTCAAGGTTCCGCCGTGCCCGGCTCAATTCGAGCGCTACCTGGCGCCAGTCCGTCCGGCAGCACGCAGCCACGCCAGCACCTCGTCGGCGTTGCGCTCGGGCGACAAGACCGGATAGAACGCCTTCTCGATGCGCCCGTCGCGCGCCACCAGCGTCAGGCGCTTGTAGAACTCGCGCGGTCCGGCAAAAAAGGTTGGCAGGCGCAGCAGGTGCTTCAACCGAAATTCCGAATCGCTCAACAACTCGAACGGCAGCCCCAAGCGATCGCGCGCCTCGCGCTGGAAATCGGATGGCTGCGCGCTCAGTCCGAACATGCCTGCGCCCAGCGCCTCGAATTCATCGTAATGATCGCGGAATGCCTCGCTTTGCGGCGTGGAGCCGTGTGCACCCGGGATCGCGTCCCAGTCATCGGGTAGCGCGAGTCCGGGTCGGCCGGTCCACGTGTAAACGTAAATCACCCGCCAGCCGGGCAGCCGGCTCAAATCGACGGAACGGCCATCGGTTGCCGGCAACGCCACGGCCGGCAGCGCCAAGCCCATCAAACGTGCGACCTGGCCGTCGTCCGTGGGACGCAGCGAATCAGCGGTGTTCATGACGCAGCGGCCGCATGGGCGACGATGGCCATCGCCACGCCGCGCTGAATGGCTTTCCGGCAAGACGCCACGAACACCACGCGGACCTTCACGTCCGTGCCAGCGCTTGCGTGAACGCCACCACTTGCGCCACCTTGGCCTTGGCCGCACCCGATTCAACCGCCGTCCGCGCGCGCTCGATGCCAGTCCGGATGTTTTCCGTCACACCGGCTGCGTAGAGCGTCACGCCGGCGTTGAAGATGACGATGTTCTTGGCCGCGCCTTCCTGGTTGTCGAGGACGCCGCGCAGCATGGCGAGCGACTCCTGCGGCGTCTTCACCTTGATGCTGCGGTTGCTTTGCATCGCCAGGCCGAAATCCTCGGGATGGATGTCGTACTCGCGCACCTGGTCGTCTTTCAGCTCGCCCACCAGCGTGGCGGCGCCCAGGCTTACTTCGTCCATGCCGTCGCGGCCATAGACCACCAGCGCGTGCTCGGTGCCCAGGCGCTGCAGCGCGCGCACCTGGATGCCGACCAGGTCGGGGTGGAACACGCCCATCACGATGTTGGGCGCGCCCGCCGGATTGGTGAGCGGTCCGAGGATGTTGAAGATCGTCTTCACGCCCATTTCGCGCCGGATCGGCGCCACGTTCTTCATCGCCGGGTGGTGGTTCGGTGCGAACATGAAGCCGACGCCGGTCTCGGCCACGCTTTGCGCAATCTGCTCGGGCTTGAGCGACAGCGGCATGCCGAGCGCCTCCAGCACGTCGGCGCTGCCGGATTTGCTGGAGACGCTGCGGCCACCATGCTTGGCCACGCGCGCGCCGGCGGCGGCCGCGACGAACATGGCGCAGGTGCTGATGTTGAAGGTGTGCGAGCCGTCGCCGCCGGTGCCGACCACATCGACCAGATGCGTGCGGTCGGCGATGTGCACATGGGTGCAGAGCTCGCGCATCACCTGCGCGGCGGCGGTGATTTCACCGATGGTTTCCTTCTTCACGCGCAGGCCGGTGACGATGGCCGCCACCATCAGCGGCGAAATCTCGCCCTTCATGATCATGCGCATGAGATCGAGCATTTCGTCATGAAAGATTTCGCGGTGTTCGATAGTGCGCTGCAGCGCTTCTTGCGGGGTGATGGACATGGTGTGTGAGCGAATGAAAGGGGTGGAACGGAGGCTCAATCGGCCAGAAAATTCTTGAACAAGGTGTGCCCGTGCTCGGTCAGGATGCTCTCGGGGTGAAACTGCACGCCTTCCAGCCGCACGGCGTGCGCAAAGCCGGTGTGACGCACGCCCATGATTTCGCCGTCGTCATCGGCAGCCGCGGTGATTTCCAGCACCTTCGGGCAGGTGGCGCGATCGATCACCAGCGAGTGGTAGCGGTTGACGGTGAATTGTTTGGGCAGACCGGAGAAAACGCCTTGCTGCGTGTTGGTGATCACGCTGGTCTTGCCGTGCATCAGTTTGCCCGCCCGCACCACCTGGCCGCCAAACGCCACGCCAATGGCCTGGTGCCCCAGGCACACGCCCAGGATCGGCACCTTGCCCGCAAAGTGCTGGATGGCCGCGACCGAAATGCCGGCTTCCAAGGGAGAGCACGGCCCCGGCGACACGCACAGGCGCTGGAATTCGCCGCGCTGAAAGCGCGCCTGCAATTCGTCCACGGTCACTGCGTCATTGCGCACCGTGGTCACGTGCGCGCCCAGTTCGCCCAGGTACTGGACGATGTTGTAGGTGAAGCTGTCGTAGTTGTCGATCATCAGCACGTTCATGGCGCGGCTCCCGCCCGCAGGCGCTCGAATTCGTGCGCCTCGTGGGCAATGCAGGTTTCCATCAGCGCGCGGTAGAGCACCTCCATCAACGCCGGGTCGCCGCCCTCGGCCTGCGCCTTGGCGCGCACGCGCCGCACGATGTCGGCTATGCGCGCTTCATCGCGCACCTGATCGCTCGTTTCCTTGATGCGCGCCGCTTCCGTCATGTAGCCGGCGCGCGTGACCAAAAGCGGCACCAGAACGTCGTCGAGCGCGTCGATGGCGCGGCGCACGTCGCCCAGTGTGTCGCAGTGCCGCACGGCATCGTTGGCACGCGTCATTCCAGCCCCTCCTCGACCAACTCGCTGGCGCGCAGCAGGGCGCGCGCCTTGGCTTCGGTTTCACGCCATTCCATCTCCGGCACGCTGTCGGCCACGATGCCCGCCGCCGCCTGGACATACAGCGTTTCGTCCTTGACGATGCCGGTGCGAATGGTGATGGCCAGATCCATGTCGCCCGCGTAACTCCAGTAGCCGCAGGCGCCGCCATAAATGCCGCGTTTCACCGGCTCCAACTGGTCGATCAGCTCCATCGCGTGCACCTTGGGTGCGCCCGTGAGCGTGCCCGCCGGGAATGTGGCTTTCAGCACGTCCATCGCGCTCAGGCCGTCTTTCAACATGCCTTCCACGTTGCTCACGATGTGCATCACATGGCTGTAGCGCTCCACGCCAAACGCCTGCGTGACTTTCACGCTGCCCACCTTGGCGATGCGGCCGATGTCGTTGCGCGCCAGGTCGATCAGCATGACGTGCTCGGCGCGCTCCTTGGGATCGTTCACCAGTTCCCGCTCGACTTCGGCATCGCGCTCCGGCGTGGCGCCGCGCGGCCGCGTGCCCGCCAGCGGCCGCACCGTGACCTTGACACCACCTTGCGTGTTCTCCTGCCGCACCAGGATCTCGGGGCTGGAGCTCACCACCTGGAAATCGTCGAAATCGTAATAGATCATGTACGGCGACGGATTCAGCGAGCGCACCGCGCGATACAGCGAGAGCGGAGACTCGGTATAGCGCTTGCTGATGCGCTGGCCCACTTCGACCTGCATGAAGTCGCCCGCCGCGATCAAGTCCTTGGCGCGCTGCACCGCGGCCAGGAAATCAGCCTTGGCAAACGCGTGTTCGGCCGGATGGCTTTGCGTCGGCAAGACCCGCGGCGCACTGACTGAATAACGCAGCTTCTCGTGCAACTGGCGCAGGCGCTTCTTGGCGCGGCCGTAGGCTTCAGGCTGCGTCGGGTCGGCGTACACGATCAGGTAAAGCCGACCCGACAGGTTGTCGATCACCGCCAGTTCCTCGCAGTGCAGCAGCAGGATGTCCGGCGTGCCGAGCGTGTCGCGCGGGCAGGTGCCGGCGAGTTTCGGCTCGATGTAGCGCACCGCGTCGTAAGCGAAATAGCCCGCCAGGCCGCCGCAGAAGCGCGGCAGGCCGGGCGAGAGCGCCACCTTGAAGCGCTCGCGATAGGCGGCGACGAAATCAAGCGGATTGCCGCGGTCGGTCTCGACCACGTGGCCCGCAGTGATGACTTCCGTCTTGGCATCGGCGCCAAAGCCGGATGCCCGCAAGATCGTCTTCGCCGGCAGGCCGATGAAGCTGTAGCGGCCAAAGCGCTCGCCGCCCACCACCGATTCGAGCAGGAAGCTGTAGGCGCTCTGGCCGGGGCCGCCGGTGAGCTTCAAATAGAGAGACAGCGGCGTTTCCAGATCGGCAAACGCTTCGAGGATGAGCGGAATGCGGTTGTAGCCGCGCCCCGCCAGGGTCTTGAATTCGAGTTCGGTGATCACGTGAGGCTCGCCTCCGTTGCAGGGCGCCAGCGTGCTGTGCTGTTCGCTTGGGGTTCAACCACGCGGCGATCCTGCCAGACCGCCGCTCTCGGCGCCCGTTGCGGGCGCCCACACACCAGTCAATGCGCTGGCTTGCGCCAGGGCCAGGCTCCTCGAGCGCTGCGGCTCAACGGGGTGCGTGATGCGAACATGCGGGCAAGTGTAGCAAAGTGACCGGGAACCGCCCCCGGGCGCAAACACGCGGCGGGACGCTGACAAAGCCGCCCGCAACCCGCGTCAAAGCAACCCCGGCAGCTCCGAAATCCGGTCGAGGTATGCGTCCGCATCGATCTGGCGAACCGGCCGGCCATGGTTGTAGCCGTAGCTCACCAGCACGGTCGGGCAGCCAGCGGCGCGCGCGGCGGCGGCGTCGTTGACGGAATCGCCCACCATCAGCGTGTGCGCGGGCGATGTTCCCAGGATGCGGCAGGTTTCCAGGAGCGGCAGCGGATCAGGCTTTTTGCGCGCAAAGCTGTCGCCGCCGAAGATCTGGCCAAAAAAGCGCGACAAATCCTTGGCCGCGAGCAAAGTGCGCGCATGGTGTACCGGCTTGTTCGTCAGGCAGGCGAGCGCCAGCCCGCGCCTCTTCAAACTCTCCAGCCCTTCCTCGACCCCCGGAAATATGTCGCTGTAGCGCCCGTTGATCGCTTCATAGGCCGCTTGATAAACGTCCCAGGCGCGTCGGTACAAGGCATCGTCCATGGCCACCTCGGCGGTCTCGGACCACGGATCGGGATAGAGCAGTGCGGATCGCAGCAAGTAGTCCGAGCCCTTGCCGACCATGCGGCCAACCACGTCGCGCGCCAATTCGGGGCGGCCGAGTTCACGCAGCATCTGGTTCAGGGCCACGTGAAAGTCGCTCAGGGTGTCGATCAAGGTACCGTCCAGGTCGAACATGCAAGCCCGGATCGGCCGCGTCAGTTTTGCGTTCGTCATTTCAAATTCAGGGGGAGTGCGAGGCAGTGGCATGCGCGACCGCAGAAAGGTGGCATCACGGGGCGTTTCGGGCCCCGTTGCCGTGTCAGGTCTCGGAGCGACCTGTCAGCGGTTCGGCGGACTCGCGCTCCAGCGCTCGGCGCATGGCGGCAACCACGGCAGCGTAATCGGGTTGGCCAAAAATCGCGCTGCCGGCCACGAACGTGTCGGCGCCTGCATCGGCGGCGCGGCGGATGTTGCCGGGCTTGATGCCGCCGTCGATTTCCAGTCGCACGTCGCGCCCGCTCGCGGCGATGCGCTTGCGCGCCGCTTCCACCTTGCGCAGCGCGCTGTCGATGAACGACTGGCCGCCGAAACCGGGGTTGACGCTCATGACCAGCACCAGGTCGATGTCGTCGATCAGCCAATCCAGCACGTCCAGCGGCATCGCCGGATTGAACACCAGCCCCACCTGGCAGCCCGCCGCCTTGATGGCCTGCACGCTGCGGTGCGCGTGCGCCGTGGCGTCGGGATGAAAGCTGATCAGATCGGCGCCGGCCTGCGCAAACAACTGCGCCAGTGCGTCCACCGGCCGCACCATCATGTGCACGTCGAGCGGCACCTTGGCGCCATCGGCGCGCACCGCATGCGGCTTGAGCGCCTTGCAGATCATCGGGCCGAAGGTGAGATTCGGCACGTAATGGTTGTCCATCACGTCCAGGTGAATCCAGTCGGCGCCCGCGGCGATGACGGCGCGCACTTCGTCGCCCAGCTTGGCGCAGTCGGCGGACAGGATGGAAGGGGCGATGCGGTACATGGGTGTCCTGTTTTTCGCGCGGCGTGGCCAAGCGGGCGCCGCCGGTCCGGCAGCGCTCGCGGCCGCTCGGGCGCACAGTGTCGGTCGAGCGAGGCAAGTGTAATGACTCGCACCGCGCCGCGCGCCTGCGCTGCGCTCGTCAGCTCCGTGCGGAATCGTCGGCACGCCATCGCCCCGTTACCATTCAGCGCCATGCCCAAATACCAGTTCAGCGTGCACGTCAAATCCGCGTTTGCGCCCGAGCACTCCGACCCGGCGCAGCAGCGCTACACCTTCACCTATACGGTCACGGTGCAGAACACCGGCGAGGTGGCGGCGCAACTGATTTCGCGCCACTGGATCATCAGCGACCTGTCGGGACGCACGGAAGAAGTGAAAGGCCTGGGCGTGGTCGGGCACCAGCCGCTGCTGCAGCCGGGCGAAGCATTTGAATACACCAGCGGCTGCCAGTTGCGCAACCCGACGGGGGCCATGCACGGCAGTTACTTTTGCGTGGCCGAAGACGGCGCACGCTTCGATGTGCCGATTCCGGAGTTCACGCTCGACGCGGACGGCAACGGGCACGAAGGGCACGTGCTGCACTGAGACCGGCGCCCAAAATCAAAGACCAAATTCGGACGAGTCGGCGCGCGGCGCTGCATGAGTGGGCAAGCCCGAAAATGTCGCAAACGAGCCAGCCCGATTAGCGCCGAGCGGCCGACTGCCGATTGAACTTGCCGACAGCGCCGTGGTCGGTATCGGCAGGCACGCGCCCCGGTGGCGTATAAGCAATTGCAGCGGCCCCATGCCACGCGCGATCCATCGGCCCGGCCGATTCGGCTCTTTTTCCCAATCAACAAGGAGTGCCTTTGCCCGAGTCCTGGAGCCTTTCGTGGGCCGCCCACGCCGATGCCGGCGCCACACTCGTGACCTTCGAGTGGGCGCTGTGGATCGCGCTGGCGGCGCTGGCGGGGCACGTGATCCAGCGCATCACCCGGCTGCCGAAGATCATCGGCTATGCGGTGGTGGGCATGGTGGCCGGATGGCTGCAGTTGCCGGGTGCACGCTGGCCGCTCACGGGCGTGGGGTTGTTTCTGCTGGAGCTCGGCATTGCCGTGGTGGTGTTCGAGGCCGGAGCGCGCTTGCCGCTGCGCTGGTTCCGCCACAACCCGCTGGTGCTGGTGCAAAGCGCAGCCGAAGCCCTGCTGACTTACGCCGCGGCGTTCTTGCTGCTGCACGCGCTCGGCATCGAAATCAACGCGGCGCGCGCGCTGGCGGCCATCGCCGTGGCGGCGTCGCCCTCGGTGCTGCTGCGCATCGTCGCCGAATTGCGCGCCGGCGGCCCGGTGACCGATCGCGCGGTGGTCCTCACCACGCTGAACACGCTCTACGCGCTGACGCTGGGCACGGCGCTGCTGCACACCGTCGATCGCGGTGGCGGCGCGCTGCTCGCCTCGGTCGGTTACTCGTTTGCGGTACTGGGCGTATCGGCGTTGGCTGGGTTCGTCCTGGCCGCGCTGCTGGCGCTCGCCATGCGCGTGCTGCAGCCCACGAGCCCCGATACCGCCATCGTCATTCTGGCGGCCGTGGCCGCCTGCACCACCGTGGCCGACCCGCTCGGCGGTTCGGGACCGCTCGCGGCGCTCGTGGGCGGCGTGCTGCTGAAGCAGTTCCACCGCCGGCCGTGGGTCTGGCCGCGCCAGTTGGGAACGGCCGCCTCCACGCTGGTGATCCTGATGTTCGTCCTGGTTTCGGTGGTGGCCGTGCAGGGGCCGTGGACCTGGCGCGCCGTCGGCGTTGCGCTCGCGCTGCTGCTGGCCCGCGCCATCGTCAAGGTCGGCAGCCTGACGCTGACGTCTTTCGGCACCGGCATGTCGGTGCGCCAGACGCTCTGGGTCGGCGCGGCGCTGGTGCCGATGTCGTCGGTGGCGCTGCTGCTGACGTCGCAATTCGTCGCCACGTCGCACACCGTGGGCGCCGAAGTGGCCACGATCGCGCTGCCGATGATCCTTCTGGCGCAGCTGCTGGGCGCAATCTCGGCCACGGCCGCGCTCCAGCGGTCGAACGAAATCACCCTGCCATGGCGCCGCGTCGAGCGCGCCGAAGAGGGGTCGGAGGGTTCGCCATGACGCTCGAGGCCTTTCAACCGTCCGAGCCGCTCACTCTGGGCGTCGAACTGGAATTGCAACTGGTCAACACGCGTGACTACGACCTGACGCACTACGCGCGCAACATGCTGCGCCTGATGGCCCAGCGCGACTTGCCGGGCAGCGTGGTGCCGGAAATGACCGACGGCATGATCGAGATCTCCACCGACCCGTGCCACGACTGGAGCGAAGTCGCGGCGCAACTCGGCCAGATCCGCGACGCGCTGGTGCAAAGCGCCGACAAGCTCGGCATTGCCATCGTGGGCGGCGGCACGCACCCGTTCCAGCAGTGGCACCAGCAGCGCATTTACGACAAGCCGCGCTTCCAGGAGCTGTCGCAGCTCTACGGCTACCTGACCAAGCAGTTCACGGTGTTCGGCCAGCACGTGCACGTCGGCTGCCCGGACGCCGATACCGCGCTCTACACGCTGCATTGCCTGTCGCGCTACATCCCGCACTTCATCGCGCTGTCGGCGTCGAGTCCCTTCGTGCAGGGGCAGGACACGGCGTTCGATTCGGCGCGCCTCACTTCGGTCTCGGCGTTCCCGCTGTCGGGGCGGGCGCCGTGCGTGCTGACCTGGGCCGAGTTCGAGCGCTATTTCGACAAGATGGCGCACACCGGCGTCGTCCAGAGCATGAAGGATTTTTACTGGGACATTCGCCCGAAGCCCGCCTACGGCACGGTGGAAGTGCGCGTGTTCGACACGCCGCTCACCATCCAGCGCGCAGCCGCGCTGGCAGGTTACGTGCAATGCCTGGTCGCCTGGTTCCAGACCGAGCGCCCGTTTGCGCCCAGCGAAGACGATTACCTGGTCTACAGCTACAACCGCTTCCAGGCATGCCGCTTTGGCCTGGAAGCGGTGTGCGTCGACCCGGAAACCGGCGCGCACCAGGCGCTGCGCGATCAACTGCTGGGCACGTTCGAGCACCTCGCCCACTTTGCGCAAACCTGCCAAGCCACCGGCGCCCTCGCGCTGCTGCGCGCCGAAGTCGAGGAGGGCCGCAATGACGCGCGCTGGCTGCGCGAGCGCCAGGCGCACGAGAACTTGCTGAGCGAAGTGGTGCGGCAGGCCAGCCGGCGCTTTCGCATGGCTTGAAGCCGCGCCGAAAGACGCTATTCTCTGATACAGGATCCACGCGCGGCGCTCTCGCCGGAAACGCGCGGAACAGGTTGCCATGACGTTACGTATCGGTATTTCGGCCCGGTTGTTGCATCATCCCCCGCGGGGCAGCGGGCTGCCGCACAAGCGACTGCAAATCCTGGGCAGCGAAATGGCGCAGTGGATCATGTCCAACGGCGTGGTGGCCCTGATGATTCCGTTTGTCGAACAAAGTGATGTGATGGTGCGCCGCCGGCCCCTGCTGGACGATCTGGTGGACCAGCTCGACGGCCTGGTGCTGCAAGGTGGCACCGACATCACGCCCAGCATCTACGGCGCCAGGCCGTGGCGCGACAAGGAAACCACCGACCCGATCCGCGACCAATACGAGTTGGACCTGATGCGCGGCTTCATCGAGGCCGGCAAACCGGTGCTCGGCATCTGCCGCGGCTGTCAGCTCCTCAACGTGTACTGCGGCGGCACGCTGGTGCAGGACATCCCGACGCAGTGGCCGGGCGCCATCCGGCACGTCGACCTGGAGCGCTACGACGGCCTCACGCACGAAGTGCATTTCATTCCCGGCTCGCGCCTGTCCGACATTTACGGCTACGAGCCGCAGCGCGTCACCAGCATTCACCACCAGTGCATCGGCGAGTTGGGCCAGGGCCTGGTGATCGAGGCGCGCAGCCCGGTCGACCGCGTGCCGGAGGCCATTCGTCATACCAGTTACCCGTTCGTGATGGGCGTGCAGTGGCATCCCGAATTCCAGCTGGGCGAAGCGCGCATGCACGCCAAAACGCTGGACAGCGGGCCGTTGATGCTGGCGTTCCTGAAAGCCGCCGAGCAGCGCGCCGGCCACGTGCGCCGCCTGACCGACGGCATGAGCCGCATGCGCCAGCGCGCCATCGAATTGCGCGGCCGGTAACGCTGCCCATGCACGCTGCCACGGCGCCGCCGATCGATGCCCCGCAAGCCAGCGCGGCCGAATTGGCGCGCTGGCTGCAGGCACGCCGGCACGTGGCGGTAATCACCGGCGCCGGCGTCAGCACGGACTCGGGCATTCCCGATTACCGCGATGCCGATGGCCAGTGGAAACGCTCGGCGCCGATGACGCACCAGCAATTCACGCGCAACACGCACGCGCGGCAACGCTACTGGGTGCGCAGCTTTGCCGGTTGGCGCCACTTTTCGAGCGCGCTGCCGAACGCCGCGCACCGCGCGTTCGCCACCCTGGAACAGCGCGGACTGATCACCAGCATCGTCACGCAGAACGTCGACGGGCTGCACGAGCGCGCCGGCAGCCGCGCCGTCATCGACCTGCACGGCCGGCTGGACCGCGTGGTGTGCCTGAACTGCGGCTACAGCCAGCCGCGCGACGAACTGCAGCGCCAGATGGCGGCGCTCAACCCCGGCTGGGCCGACCGTACCGACCTGATCGCACCGGATGGCGACGCCGATATCGAAGGCGTCGATTTCGACGCCTTTCGCGTCCCCCCGTGCCCGCGTTGTGGCGGCCTCTTGAAACCCGACGTGGTGTACTACGGCGGCCTGGTGCCGGCGGCGTGGCGCGCACAGGCGGACGCCGCCATCGCTGCGGCCGATGGCGTGCTGGTGGTGGGCTCGTCGCTCATGGTCTGGTCGAGCTTCCGCCTGGTGCGCGCCGCCGTCGCGCGCGGCGTATCGGTAGCGGCGGTCAACCGGGGACGCACCCGGGCCGACGACCTGCTGGCCTTCAAGGTCGCAGGCGACTGCGGCGCCGCCCTGCAGCAAACCCTCGAAGCGCTCGCGCCATGACTGAATTCGAACTGATCGACCGCTTCTTCAAGGCGAAAGCCGCGCGCCTGGCGCAGCAACGGCGGGACACCGGGTCGACCAGCCCGGTCCGGCTCGGCATCGGCGACGACTGCGCGCTGCTGCAGCCCGACAGCGGCCAGCAGATCGCCATCAGCACCGACATGCTGGTGGAGAACCGCCACTTCCTGCCCGACGTGGCGCCGGATGCGCTCGGCCACAAGGCGCTCGCGGTCAACCTGAGCGATCTGGCCGCCATGGGCGCCGAGCCGCTCGGTTTCACGCTGGCGCTGGCGCTGCCGCCCGAGCGCGCCGCCGACGAAACGTGGCTGGACGCGTTCGGCGACGGACTGCTCAAGCTGGCAACCGAACACGCCTGCCCGCTGGTCGGCGGCGACACCACGGCCGGACCGCTCAACCTGTGCATCACGGTTTTCGGCCAGGTCCATCCGGGCCAGGCGCTGCGGCGCGATGGCGCGCGCCCGGGCGACGAAATCTGGGTCAGCGGCACGCTGGGCGATGCCCGCCTGGCGCTGGGCGTGCTTCGCGCCGAATGGTCGCTGCCGCCGGGCGCGTTCGCCGCAGCGCGCGCGCGCCTGGAGCGCCCGGCGCCCCGTCTGGCGCTGGGCCTGGCGCTGCGCGGCATCGCCACCAGTTGCCTGGACGTGAGCGACGGGCTGATCGGCGACCTCGGCCACATCCTCGACGCCAGCGGCGTGGGCGCCACGCTGCGGGAAGTGCTGCTGCCGCAGCCGGCCGCACTGGCGGAGCTGCCTGCGACCGAAGCCAGTCTTTGGGGAACTGCCGCGCGCCGGGCACTCCTGCTCGCAGGCGGCGACGATTACGAGCTGGCGTTCACGGCGCCGCCCGAGCGCCACGCCGCGGTGCTGACGGCCGGCGCGCACACCGGCGTCGCGGTCGCCTGCATTGGGCGGATCACGGCAGGATCCGGCCTGCGCGTGCTGGACGCAGCCGGCGACCCGGTCGATATTCACGCGTTGCATTCGTTCGACCATTTCGCAAACTGACTTCGCACCGCCCCCATGGTCAGCATCAACCTGTCCATGGCGTCGTTCTGGCGGGTGCGCTGCTGCATGCGATCTGGAACGCGCTCATCAAGGGCAGTTCGGACACGTTCCTGAGCGCCATCGGCGTCACCGCAGCCGCCGCTCTCATGGTCGCCTGCGCGCTGCCATGGCTGCCGCAGCCGGCCCCGACGAGCCGGCCATCTCTCGCGGTCTCGCTGGTCCTGCAACTGACTTGCATGGAACTGGTCGCATGCATCGATTGCGTCGCGGACATGGGTGTCAGCCACTCCGCCATGCGCGGCACCGTGCTCCGGGCCATGACTTGCACTGATCGCGGTGCGTGCCGCGCTGCGCGAAACCTCGATCCTGTTCGGTGCATTGATTCCGGCTTTTGTGCTGCGCGAGCCGCTCGGCCCGTCGCGCGCTTCGGCTGCCGGGCTGCGGGTGTTGGGCGCCATCGCGTCGCGCGTGGCCTGAGGCGCGCCCGTGGTCGCGTTCCACGACCCTCGGGCGAGGGCGGCAGGCGGTCCCCGACGGCGTGGGGCTGCTGTAGCATCAATTCCTTTCAACCACGGCGTCTTCCCATGTCGCATCTCTCCTCGATCACGCGTCCCTTCGTCCTGCTTGCGCTGGCGCTCGGCATTGTGGCTGCGGCACGAGCGGCCGACGGCCCCGCGAACGGTTCACGCATCACGGCGATCACGGTGTATCCGGGCAGCGCCACCGTGAAGCGCACCCTGGCCGTCGCTGCGGGCGCGCACCAGGCTGTCTTCAACTGCCTGTCCGGCGGCCTCGACCCGGCCAGCCTGCAAGTGAGCGGCGACGGCGGGATGCGCATCGGCGAAATCACGCTGCGCCGACAGCCGCGCGCCGAATTGGGCGACACCTGCGCGAGCGCGCTCGACACGCAGATCCGCGCGCTGGAAGACCAGATCGCCGGCGTGCAGGCGGAAAGCAAGGCGCTCGATTACGTCACGGGTTACCTGAAGAATCTGGGCGAGGGCGGCGAAGGCAGCCGGTCGCCCGCGGCCGACCAGATCGCCACCATCACGCAGGCCGTGCGCCAGTCGGCACAAGGCGCGCTCACGCGCCAGCACGAGTTGCAGCGCCAGCAAGAGGCGCTGGAGAAAAAACTCAAGCCGCTGGAAGACGAACGCGATCGCGCGGGCGGCGAGAGGCAGATGCTGTCCAGCGTGCAGGTCACACTAGCAGCCGCCCAGGGCGGCGCGCTGCACTTGTCGTACCAGGTGCCGGGACCGAGCTGGCAACCGGCCTATCGCGCGGCGCTCGACAGCAAAACGCACCAACTGCAACTCGAGCGCCTGGCGCGCGTGAGCCAGAACACCGGCGAGGATTGGGACGACGTGGCGTTGACGCTGTCCACCGGCCAGCCGCAGGCGCCCACGCAAGCGCCGCTGCCGCCGCCGTGGCGCGTGGGCCTGCAGCCGGCGCAGCCGCCAGCGCCACCCATGCCCACGCCGATGGCCGCCCTGCGGGCAGAATCGAGCGCCAACAAATTCGGCGCAGCGGCCGCGCCCGAGTTCGATGTGAGCGTGTTCCAAGGCGCCTACGCCACCGAATTCGTGGTACCGCAGCACGTGACGGTGCCGACCAACGGCGGCCAGATCGCCCTCACGCTGAGCAGCGACAACCTCACGCCCACGCTCAAGGTGCGCACCACGCCGGCGCGTGACGTCAACGCTTACCTGATCGCCGAGTTCAAGCTGCCCGCCGGCGTCTGGCCCGCCGGGCCCGTGGGCCTGTACCGGGACGGCGCTTTCGTCGGCACCGGCCGCCTGGACGAATCCCGCCTGCAGCGCGATGGCCTGGCGTTCGGGCGCGACGAGCGCGTCAGCGTGCACGTCGTGCGCCCCGAACAGCAAAGCGGCACCAGCGGCCTGATCGGCAGCCGCAACCAGCGCGTCGATGAGCGCCGCTACACCGTGAAGAACGGCCACACCGACGCCATCGCCCTGCAAGTGCTGGATGCCGCGCCGATCTCCGACAACGACGACGTCAAGGTGCAATCGACTTACCAGCCCAAACCGCAAACGCTGGACTGGCACGGCGACCGCGGCACGGTCGCCTGGGAACAGACGCTCGCGGCGGGCGCGACGCAGGCGTTCAGCGCCACCCACACCATCACCTGGCCGCGCGACCAGCAGTTGCGCGAGCAGCACTGATGCGCCGGCACCCACGGGAAGGTCATGAGTCCGGCCGAGCGCCCGCGCAATGACGTGACCGACGACACCGCGCCAGCACCGCACCCGGCGCCGCCGCCGACCGCGGACACCGCGCCCGCCGAGCGGCCGGGCGCCTCGGATGGCGCCGAAGGGCCGATCAGGCCGGATTGGCGCTTCCTGGCGCAGCACCCGGCGCACTGGATCGCCCTCGGTTTCGGCTCCGGCCTGGCGCCGCGCGCGCCCGGAACCGCGGGCACGCTGTGGGCGTGGATGGCGTGGTCGCTGCTGGGCCTGGGGCTCACCGCCACGCAACTGGGCGTGCTGCTGGCCCTGTCGCTGCCGGTGGCCTGGTGGGCCTGCACCGTGACCGCCGCCCACATGCGCACGGCCGATCCCGGCGCCATCGTGGCGGATGAGATCGTCGCCTTCTGGATCATCCTGTGGTTGGTGCTGCCCGCCGGCTTCTGGGGGCAACTCATTGCGTTTGCGCTGTTCCGCTTTTTCGACGCGGTCAAGCCCGGTCCCGTGGGCTGGGCCGACCGCCTGTTCCACAGCGCCCACGGCTGGCGCGGCGGCTTCGGCATCATGCTGGACGACCTGGTGGCCGCCGGCTGCGCGCTGCTGGTGATTGCGCTGTGGCGAGTGTGGTGGTGAAACGACAGGAATCGACCATGACCGATCACAGCGCCTCCATTGCCCGATCCGTCGCCGCGCTGGCGACTTTGCTGCTGGAACGCCACGCCATGCTGGCCACGGCCGAAAGCTGCACCGGCGGCCTGATTGCCGGCGCCTGCACCGATCTGGCCGGATCGTCGGCCTGGTTCGAACGCGGTTTCGTAACGTACAGCAACGCGGCCAAGCACGAACTGCTGGGCGTGCCGCTGGCGACGATCGCCAGCCACGGCGCGGTCAGCGAGCCGGTGGCGCGCGCCATGGCCGAAGGCGCGCTGCGCCACGCGCCGGTACAGGCCAGCGTGGCGGTGACCGGCGTGGCAGGTCCCACCGGGGGCAGCGCCGCGAAGCCGGTCGGCACCGTCTGGTTCGGTTGGTGCGCGGGCGGCGGCACGCACACGGCATGCCGCCACTTCGCCGGCGACCGCATCGCCGTGCGCCGGCAAACCGTCGCGTTCGCATTGAGCGAATTGGACCGGCTGCTGCGGCAAGTCCGGGCGGAATAGTCCGGCAATGGGCGATCGCCGCGCGGTTCCGCCACAATCACGGCGACCGGCGCGATGCGGCCGAACGGCACCCAAGCGCACGCCACCACGGCCTGTCGTGACCGCGCCAGAATAGGCCCAGGAACAGCGGCGATCGCGGGAGACCTATGCACATCCACCACACCTTTGCGCAGACGGTGCGCTTCAGCACCTTCACATTCTGCGTGCTCGCAACGCTCGTGAGCGCCTCGACCCTGATCAGCACGGGCCATGGGATTCTGTGGTTCCTGCTGTTCGGCGTGCTCGTCATCGTGGGGCTGTACGACTTGAGCCAGACGCGCCATTCGGTGCTGCGCAACTACCCGATCCTCGGCCACCTGCGCTTCATACTGGAATTCATCCGCCCGGAAATCCGCCAGTATTTCGTGGAAGGCGATCTGGAAGCCGAACCGTTCTCGCGCGCCCAGCGCTCGGTGGTGTACCAGCGCGCCAAGGGCGTGCCCGACGTGCGCCCGTTCGGCACCAAGCTGGACGTCGGCGCCAGGGGCTACGAATGGATCAACCACTCGCTGCACACCACCAAGATCAATTCGCACGATTTCCGCATCTGGATCGGCGGCGAGCCGGGCGCGCCGCTGCCGGGCCAGTCGCCCTGCACGCAGCCGTACAACGCCAGCATCTTCAACATTTCGGCCATGAGCTTCGGCGCGCTCTCGGCCAACGCGATACGGGCCATGAACTGGGGCGCGCAAATCGGCGGCTTCGCCCAGGACACCGGCGAAGGCGGCATCAGCCGTTACCACCGCGAGCACGGCGGCGACCTGATCTGGGAAATCGGCTCGGGCTACTTCGGCTGCCGCAACGAGGACGGCACCTTCAACGCCGAGCGCTTTGCCAAGCAGGCCATCGACCCGCAAGTCAAGATGATCGAGGTCAAGTTGAGCCAGGGCGCCAAGCCGGGCCACGGCGGCATCCTGCCGGCCGCCAAGGTCACCGCCGAAATCGCCGCCGCGCGCGGCGTGCCCGAAGGGGTCGATTGCGTCTCGCCGTCATCCCACAGCGCATTCTCGACGCCGGTGGAAATGATGCGGTTCATCGCTCGGCTGCGCGAGCTCTCGGGCGGCAAACCCACCGGCTTCAAGCTCTGCATCGGCCACCTGTGGGAATGGTTCGCCATCGTCAAGGCCATGCTGGCAACCGACATCACGCCCGACTTCATCGTCGTCGATGGCGCCGAAGGCGGTACCGGCGCCGCGCCGGTGGAACTCACCGACCACGTCGGCGCGCCGGTGCAGGAATCGCTGCGGCTGGTGCACAACACCCTGGTGGGCACGGGCCTGCGCGAGCGCGTGAAGATCGGCGCGGCGGGCAAGATCATCACGTCGTTCGACCTGGCGCGCATGTTCGCACTGGGCGCCGACTGGTGCAACGCCGGCCGCGGCTTCATGATGTCGGTGGGCTGCATCCAGGCACAGATCTGCCACACCGGCCTGTGCCCCACGGGGGTCACGACGCAAGACCCGGTACGCCAGCGCGCGCTGGTGGTCACCGACAAGGCGCCGCGCGCGGCGCAATTCCACGCCAACACGCTGCACGCGCTGCAGGAATTGCTGCAATGCGCGGGCCTCACGCACCCGGATGAACTGAGCCCGTTCCACATCGTGCGACGCGTGAGCGACAGCCGCATCCGACTGCTCTCGGCCATCTTCCCCGAGATCGAGCCACGCGGCATCGTCGACGACCTGGCGAACCAGCAAAACGTCTACCGCCTGTACTGGCCCCTGGCCGACGCGCACAGCTTCGCGCCCAGCATGGCCGTGGCGGGCGAGGCGCCGCTCACCATCGACCCGGCGCTGCCGCAACGGGCGGGTGCGTTGCACTCGGCCGCGCAAATCGCCCGGGAACTGGGGCATGCGCAAATGCCGCATCCGATCGCCGTGAGCCACGTGGTCCCGAGCCAAGCGATGACGCCGGCCGCCGCGCCGGCGACGGCCGCCCAGGTGCCCGAATCGTGGACCGGGTCCGGCGCGGCGGATGAACCCGAGTCGCCGCCGCCGAGCCCGAAGCGCGATCCGGCTCCCATACACTTCACGCAGGATTGAGGCCGGCGATCCGGCCCGGTTCACGTCGCGTCAGACCTCAGGATCCGCCCCGCTTCGAGGGCCTCTCGGTACAAACCCTGACGCTCCGTTAAACCGTTATGGCCGACAATGCCCCCACTCAAGGGGATCGCATCTTCCGCACCGCATGGACACTGACATTATTCTGGAAACGCGCGGACTCGTGAAAGAGTTCAAGGGATTCGTCGCCGTGGGCGGCGTCGATCTCAAGGTCAAGCGCGGCAGCATCCATGCGCTGATCGGACCCAACGGCGCCGGCAAGACCACGTGCTTCAACCTGCTCACCAAGTTCCTTGAGCCGACCAAGGGCGAAATCTTCTTCGAGGGCACCGACATCACGAAGGAAAAGCCCGCGCAAGTGGCGCGCCGCGGCATGGTGCGCTCGTTCCAGATTTCCTCCACCTTCCCGAACATGAGCGTGCTCGAGAACGTGCGCGTGGCGCTGCAACCCACGCTCGGCACAGCCTACAACTTCTGGCGCTCGTCGAGTTCGCTGAACCAGTTGAACGGCCGCTGCATGGAGCTGCTGAACCACGTCGGGCTGGCCGATTTCGCCGGGCTCAAGGCGGCCGAACTGCCGTATGGGCGCAAGCGCGCGCTGGAAATCGCCACCACGCTGGCGATGGAGCCCAAGCTGCTGCTGCTCGACGAGCCCACGCAAGGCATGGGCCACGAAGACGTCAGCATGATCGTCAACCTGATCCAGAAAGTGGCGCAAAACCGCACCGTGCTGATGGTCGAGCACAACATGGCGGTCGTGAGCCGCATCGCCCAGACCATCACGGTGCTGCAGTTCGGCGAAGTGATCGCCGAAGGGCCGTACGAGGACGTGTCGAAAAACCCGCAAGTGCTGGAAGCCTACATGGGCAGCGCCGAAGCGGAACTGGAAGGCATCGATGGCTGAAGTGGCAACCCAGGCCGCTGCCGCTTCCACCGCCCGCGCCGCCCCCGCAACGCCCGCCGGCGCGGTTGCCATCGAGCTGCGCGACGTCAAGGCGTGGTACGGCGAATCGCACATCCTGCATGGCGTGAGCCTGAACGTACATGCCGGCGAAGTGGTGTCGCTGCTGGGCCGCAACGGCGCCGGCCGCACCACCACGCTGCGCTGCCTGATGGGCCTGGTGGGCAAGCGCACCGGCGCCATCCGGGTGAACGGCGTCGACACCATCAGAATGGCGCCGCATCGCATCGCGCGGCTCGGCATCGGCTACTGCCCGGAAGAGCGCGGCATCATGACTTCGCTCACCTGCGAAGAGAACCTGCTGCTGCCGCCCAAGGTGGCCGAAGGCGGCATGGACCTGGACGAGATCTACGCCATGTTCCCGAACCTGCAAACACGCCGCGGCAGCCCCGGCGGGCGCCTTTCGGGCGGCGAGCAGCAGATGCTGGCGGTGGCGCGCATCCTGCGCACCGGCGCCAAGATCCTGCTGCTGGACGAAATCTCCGAAGGCCTGGCGCCGGTGATCGTGCAGGCGCTGGCCAAAATGATCCGCGAACTGCGCAAGCGCGGCTTTACCGTACTGATGGTGGAACAGAACTTCCGCTTCGCGGCACCGCTCGCGGATCGCTTCTACATCATGGAGCGCGGCCAGATCGTGCGCGAATTCAGCGCGGCGGAAGTACGCGCCGATCCGAGCGCGCTGCAGGCCTATCTGAGTGTCTAGCGGCCTCTGGCAGAGACCGACATCGTTTTCGTTTACCCGTACTTTCGAGGAGAAATTGTTATGAAACGCAGACAAGTGGTCAGCATGCTGGGTGGCTTGGCGCTGCCCTGGAGCACTCTGGCGCTGGCGGAAATCCCGGGCAACGACCTGAAGATCGGCGTGCTCGCCGACATGTCGGGCCCGTACGCGGGTGTATCCGGCGTGGGTTCGGTCGTCGCCGCCAAGATGGCTGCAGCGGATTACGTCAAGCACACCGGCTCCAAGCTGAAAGTCGAGGTGCTGTCGGCTGACCACCAGAACAAGCCGGACCTGGGCTCGAGCATCGCGCGCAAGTGGTATGACTCCGAAGGCGTCGAAGCACTGTTCGACGTGACGACGTCGTCGGTCGCGCTGGCAGTGAACCAGATCACCAAGGAGAAAAACAAGGTGCTGGTCGACACCGGCGCCGGTACGCCCGACCTGACCGGAAAAGCCTGCACGCCCAACACCATCCACTGGCTCTACGACACCTGGGAGCTGGCCCACACCGTGGGCAGCGCCGTCGTGAAGAACGGCGGCACGAGCTGGTTCTTCCTCACCGCCGACTATAAGTTCGGCCACGATCTGCGCGATGACACCGCGGCCGTCGTCAAGGCCGCAGGCGGCAAAGTGCTGGGCAGCGTGAACATCCCGCTGGGCACGCAGGATTACTCGTCGTTCCTGCTGCAGGCGCAAGGCTCCAAAGCCAAGATCATCGGCCTCGCGAACGCGGGGGCCGACACCACCAACGCCATCAAGCAAGCGGCTGAATTCGGCATCGTCAAGGGCGGCCAGAAAATGGCCGGCCTGCTGGTGTTCATCAGCGACGTGCACGGCCTTGGATTGCAGGCGGCGCAAGGGCTGCAGGTGAGCGATGGCTTCTACTGGGACATGAACGACGCGACCCGCGCCTGGACCAAGGAGTACGTCAAAGCACGCAACGACGGCAACTACCCGAATTCCAACCACGCCGCGGTCTATGCCGGCGTCTACCACTACCTGCAAGCGGTCGACAAGCTCCAGCAAGCCAAGGACGGCGCCAAGGTCGTGGCTGAAATGAAGAAACTGCCGGTGACCGACAAGCTGTTCCAGAACTCCAAGATCCGCGTCGACGGCCGCGTCACGCACGACGTCTATCTGTTCGAAGTGAAGAGCCCGAGCGAATCCAAGTACCCGTGGGACTACTACAAGAAGCTCTCGACGATTCCCGGCGACCAGGCTTTCCGCCCACTCGACCAAGGCGGCTGCTACCTGGTCAAGGAAGAAAAATCCTGATGTCGCGCTAATCCCGAGCAAGGCACAGAACGATGGATATTTTCGGCGTTCCCATCCAGGCCCTGATGGGGCAGCTCCTCATCGGCCTGATCAATGGGTCGTTCTATGCCTTGCTGTCGCTCGGTCTGGCGGTCATTTTCGGCATGCTGGACATCATCAATTTCGCCCACGGCGCGATGTACATGCTGGGGGCGTTCGCGGCGTATTTGCTGCTGCAGAACCTGGGGCTGGGGTACTGGTGGTCGCTGCTGCTCACGCCGTTCATCGTCGGTGCGATCGGCGTGGTGATCGAGCGCACCATGCTCAAGCACCTGTACGGCATCGACCCGATCTACGGGCTGCTGCTCACCTTCGGCCTGGCGCTCATCCTGGAAGGTGTGTTCCGCAACAAATACGGCGCCACCGGCCTGCCCTACGCGATTCCCCCCGTGCTCACGGGCGGCATCAATCTCGGTTTCATGTTCCTGCCGATGTATCGCGCCTGGGTCATCGTGGCGTCGGTCATCGTTTGCTTCGCCACCTGGTACACGATCGAACGCACCCGCCTGGGCGGTTATTTGCGTGCCGCCACGGAAAACCCGCAACTGGTGCAGGCGTTCGGCATCAACGTGCCGCGCATGATCACGCTCACCTATGCATTCGGCACCGCGCTCGCGGGTCTGGCCGGCGTCATGGCGGCGCCCATTTACCAAGTCAGCCCGCAAATGGGCTCCGACCTCATCATCGTGGTATTCGCCGTGGTGGTGATTGGCGGCATGGGCTCCATCATGGGCTCGATCATCACCGGATTCGCCCTGGGCTTGCTCGAAGGCCTCACCAAAGTGTTCTATCCGGAAGCCTCCACGACGGTCATTTTCGTCATCATGGTCGTCGTCCTTCTGATCCGTCCGGCCGGCCTGTTCGGTACGCAAAAGTAAATCCATGGCCACTTCGACCAACAACCTGCAAGCCATGGGCGCCATCAATCCGGTGCTCGCGCCGGCCAGCAATCGCGCGGGACGCACCCATTTGCTGGTGTTCCTGCTGATGGTCGCGATCTTCGTTTTCGCGCCGCTCCTGGGCGTCTACCACGTCTTCATGATGCAGGTGATGTGCTTCGCGCTGTTCGCCTGCGCCTTCAATCTGCTGATGGGTTTCGGCGGGTTGCTGTCGTTCGGCCACGCCATGTTCCTGGGTGGCGCCGGTTACGCCGCGGCGCACGCGGCCAAGGTCTGGGGCCTGACGCCCGAACTCTCGGTGCTGTTCGGCACGCTCTGCGCCGGCATCCTCGGCTGGGTCGTCGGCACGCTCGCCATTCGCCGCCAGGGCATCTATTTCGCCATGATCACGCTGGCGCTGGCGCAGATGGTGTTCTTCTTCTGCCTGCAAGTGCCGTTCACGCACGGCGAAGACGGTATCCAAGCGGTGCCGCGCGGCCATCTGTTCGGCCTGATCGACCTGAACAATCCGGTCGCCATGTATTGCTTCGTGCTCGGCATTTTCCTGATCGGCTTTGGCCTCATTTACCGCATCATCCACTCGCCTTTCGGGCAGGTGCTGCAGGCCATTCGCGAGAACGAGCCGCGCGTGATTTCCCTGGGCTACGACGCCGACCGGTTCAAGCTGCGCGCGTTCATCCTGTCGGCGGCGCTTGCGGGAACGGCAGGCGCCACCAAGTCGCTGGTGTTCCAGTTGGCGTCGCTCAACGATGTGCGCTGGACCACGTCGGGCGACGTCATCCTGATGACGCTGATCGGCGGCGTGAGCACCATCTTCGGCCCGGTGGTCGGCGCGGCGATCGTGGCCGCGGTGCAAAACTACCTGGCCGATCTGGGCGCCTGGGTCACAGTGGTCGAAGGCGGTATCTTCGTCGCTTGCGTGCTGCTGTTCCGCCGCGGCATCGTCGGCGAAATCGGTCACTTCCTGAAAAGATCGCTCTGAACGCGCGCGGGCGCGTTCCGGCCGGGACCGCGGCGGGCGGGGCACTTCCTGCGGCCGCAGTCATCAGACCTTGAAGCTCCGTGCGCGGTAACGCGCGCGGATTCCCTTTCTGGGCCGTACGACCCGGCGACCCCTTCGGGCCGTCGTGATGCACCCGAAAGCCGTTTGGAATCTTCTTCGATGAAACCCCGTGTCACGCTCATCGCGTCAGCCCTGACCCTGCTGTTGCTCGCCGGCTGCGCCACCAGTACGACGGGCAGCGTCGCGGCCGGTGGTCAAAGCCGCCCGCAACTGCTGCTGGTGTCGCCCGGCACGGTGATGCGGGAGTCGCTCGCGTACTACACGCAACAGAACGACCAGGCGCGCCGGCAGGGCACGCTGATCAGCAGCGGGGCGGAGTTCAACCGCGTCAACGCCGTCATGCTGCGGCTGGTGCCGCAAGTGGCCGTGTTCCGGCCAGACGCGGCGCGCTGGCCGTGGCAACTGGTGCTGATCGACCAGGACACGGTCAACGCCTACGTCATGGCAGGCGGCAAGATCACGATCTACACCGGGCTGATTCGCAAGCTGAGGCTGACCGACGACGAGATCGCAGCCGTCATGGGGCATGAAATGGCGCACGCGCTGCGCGAGCACACGCGCGAAAAGATGTCGCAAAGCGCGCTCGGCGACCTGGCCATTTCGATCGGCGGCACGGCCCTCGGGGCCGGTGACGGCGCGACGCAACTGGTCGGGCTTGGCAAGCAGTTGGCGCTGGACCTGCCGTTTTCACGCCAAATGGAAACTGAAGCCGATCTGTACGGTCTGGAACTGACGGCCCGTGCCGGCTACGATCCGCGCGCAGCGATCACGCTGTGGCAGAAAATGGCGCAACTGGATCAGGGCGGCGGACCCGGGTTCCTATCCACGCACCCGCCTTCGAACGAACGCCTGGTCAACCTGCAGCGCGCGATCCCGAGCGTGATGCCGCTGTACCAGGCGGCGCACCGAAACGCGGAATGAATCTGGCTACGCCGCGTCAGCCATTGACCACGCCGATCCTCGACAAGGAGATTGGGCATGCCCCATCAAACACACCACCACTACTCGGTTTCCATGACCTGGACCGGCAATCGCGGGGCGGGGACGGAAACCTACCGCGCGTACGCACGCGACCACGTCATCCACGTTGCGGGCAAACCCGACGTGCCCGGTTCATCCGACCCCGCGTTCTTCGGCGACGCGGCGCGCTACAACCCCGAGGAACTGTTCGTGGCCGCGCTCTCGGCCTGCCACATGCTGTGGTACCTGCATCTCTGCGCCAACGCTGGCATCAGCGTGCTCGCGTACGCGGACGATCCCGAAGGCGTGATGGCCGTTGCGGCCAACGGCAGCGGCCGCTTCGAACGCGTGGTGCTGAAACCGCGCGTGCGCATCCGCGCCGGCGATGACGCGGGCCTGGCGCGGTCGCTGCACGAGAAAGCGCATGCCATGTGCTTCATCGCCAACTCCGTCAACTGCGAATTGGGTTGCGAGCCTGACATCCGAAACGATTGACCCGAAGCCATGCACCGAGCGGTTCGCCGGCAAACGACCCTATCGCTCAGAACCCAACGTTCAAACTGGGGCTCGCGCCGCGTTCAATCGATCACGTGTCGCTTGCGCCGCAGCGCGTGCGGCGGCGGCGAAATCGGCACCAGACCCCGCGTACAGCACGGCGCGCGAGCTGTTCACCACGATCGCGCCGCTGTCCTTGTGCGGGCAACCAGCGCGCACCGTGGCTTCGGCATCTCCGCCTTGGGCGCCCACGCCCGGGATCAGCAGCGGCAGCTGCGGCGCCAGCGCACGCACGCGGGCGATTTCCTGCGGATACGTGGCGCCCACGACCAGCCCGAGCTGGTCGTTGCGGTTCCAGGTAGTGGCCGCAAGCTCAGCCAAATGTTCGTACAGGCGTGGCTGGCCCGCCACCACCAGGCGCTGGTTCTGCAAATCGTCGCCGCCGGGATTGGACGTGCGGCACAGCAGGAACAACCCTTTGTCGGGGTATTTCAGATAGGGCTCGATGGAATCGAAACCCATGAAGGGCGAGAGCGTGAGCGCGTCGGCGCCGTAGCGATCGAAAGCCTCGCGGGCGTATTGTTCGGCGGTGCTGCCGATGTCGCCGCGCTTGGCGTCGAGAATCACCGGAACCTGCGGCGCCACGGCGTGGATGTGGGCGATCAGGCGCTCCAGTTGCCCCTCGGCGCGCTGCGCCGCAAAGTAGGCGATCTGCGGCTTGAACGCGCACACCAGATCGGCGGTGGCTTCGACGATGGTGCGGCAAAACGCGAAGGTTCCTTCAGAATCACGCGCCGCGCCCGCAGGGAACCGCGACGGCAGCGGGTCGAGCCCCACGCACAGGAGCGATTGGTTTTGTGCCTGCGCGGCGCGCAATTGGTCGATGAAACGCATGACGGCATTCTAGAAAGCGGCGGCCGTGCAAGGCGCCGCGGCACATCGCCCCAATTGGACGGAGCGACAAACACGGGCGCTTCTGCCCGACCAAAACTCACAAAATCGCGCCGTAGAATGCGGGTTTTCCCTATTCATCGGCAGGATCCCCATGACCACCCAACCCACTCGCAAGCCGGCAGTGCCCAATTTCTCCTCGGGGCCGTGCGCCAAGCGGCCGGGCTACGACGTCAGCAAGCTGGATTTGAGTGTGCAGGGGCGTTCACACCGCAGCGCACTCGGTAAGAAAGTGCTGGGCGCTTGCTGCAGCGAAACCGCGCGCCTGCTCGGCCTGCCCAAGGATTACCGCGTGGGCGTCGTACCCGCTTCGGATACGGGCGCGGTTGAAATGGCGATGTGGTCGCTGCTGGGACCGCGCGGCGTCGACGTGTTTGCCTGGGAATCGTTTGGCAGCGGCTGGATCACCGACGTCATGAAGCAGCTCAAGCTCAAGGGCGCCACCGCATACGAAGCGCCTTATGGCGAGCTGCCCGACTTGAGCAAGGCCAATTTCGCCAACGACGTGGTCTTCACCTGGAACGGCACCGCCAGCGGCGTGCGCGTGCCGAACGGCGACTGGATTCCCGACGACCGCCAGGGCCTGACGATTTGCGATGCCACCTCGGCCATTTTCGCCATGGAAATGCCGTGGGAAAAGCTGGACGTGATCACTTACTCGTGGCAGAAAGTGCTGGGCGGCGAAGCCTCGCACGGCATGCTGATCCTGGGGCCGCGCGCTGTGGCCCGGCTGGAAAGCTACACGCCGCCGTGGCCCATGCCGAAGATCTTCCGCATGACCAAGAAGGACGCGGAAGGCCGCATGAAGCTGAACGAAGACATCTTCAAGGGCAGCACCATCAACACGCCCAGCATGCTGTGCGCAGTCGACTATCTCGACGCGCTCACGTGGTGCGAAAGCGTGGGCGGCGTGAAAGGCACCATCGCGCGCAACCAGGCCAACGCCAAAGTCATCGAAGACTTCGTGGCGCAACACCCGTGGATGCACTACCTGGCGAAAAAGCCGGAAACGCGCTCCACCACCAGCGTCTGCCTGACGCTCGATCTGCCCGACGACAAGGTCAAGGCGCTGGTCAAGCTGCTGGAACAGGAAGGCGTGGCGCACGACATCGGTTCGTATCGCGCGGCGCCCACGGGGCTGCGCATCTGGTGCGGATCCACGGTCGAAAAATCCGACCTGGAAGCGCTCATGACCTGGATCGCCTGGGGCTACAACGAGCTCAAGAGCTGATCCCGACCATCCCCTCAACGCAAGGCATCCCATGTTCAAGATCAAGACCTTCAACGCCATTTCCGACAAGGGACTGGAGCGCTTCAGCGCCGATCAATACGTGGTCGGCAACCAGGTGGACGCGCCCGACGCGATCCTGCTGCGCAGCCACAAGCTGCAAGGCGAGCCGGTGCCGCCGACGCTGCTGGCGGTGGCCCGCGCCGGCGCTGGCGTGAACAACATTCCGGTGGCCGAATACGGCGAGCAGGGCATCGTGGTTTTCAACACCCCCGGCGCCAATGCCAATGCGGTGAAGGAACTGGTGCTGGCGGGCATGCTGCTGGCCACGCGCGGCATCCTGCCGGGCATCAACTATGCCCAATCGCTTGCCGGCCAGGGGGATTCGGCGGCCATCAACGCGCTGCTGGAAAAAGAGAAAAAGCGCTTCGTCGGCACCGAGCTCAAGGACAAGACGCTGGGCATCGTCGGTCTGGGCGCCATCGGTTCCATGGTGGCCGACGTGGCGCTGGCGCTCGACATGAAGGTGCTCGGCTACGACCCGAAACTCTCGGTCGATGCCGCCTGGCGCCTGCCGAGCGCGGTGCAGCACATCGAAGACCTGAACACGCTGCTGCAGCGCTCCGACTACGTCACCCTGCACGTGCCCGCGATCGAAAGCACGCGCCACATGATCAACGCCGAAGGCCTGGCGCAAATGAAGCGTGACGCGGTGCTGCTCAACTTCGCGCGCGCCAGCATCGTCGATTCCGCCGCCGTGCGCGCCGCGCTCGACGCCAGCAAGCTGCGTCTCTACGTGTGCGACTTTCCGGAACCCGAGTTGCTGTCCTGCCCCAAGGTGGTGGCCACGCCGCACATCGGCGCCAGCACCGCCGAAGCCGAGGACAACTGCGCGGTGATGGCGGCCGAAGAACTCAAGGCGTATCTGCAAGACGGACAAATCCGCAACAGTGTCAATTACCCCAAGGTGCGCATGGATCGCACACCCGGCTCAACGCGGATCACCTTCGCCAACCACAACGTGGCGGGCGTGCTCGGCAACGTGCTGTCGGTACTGGCGGGCGCGCACGTGAATGTGGTCGACATGACCAACCGCAGCCGCGACGGCCTGGCCTACAACCTGATCGACGTGGCCGAGGCGCCGTCGCAGGCCGTGATCGATGCGATTCACAAGGTGCCTGAAGTGATTCGCGTGCGAATCATTTAAATCCCCGTCGCACCGGCAAATGCATGCGTCGGGCGCCCCGATCCGGCAGGTTACGTGATGCAGGCGGCACACACAGGCGCGCGGGAATGCACGGGCGGATCGAAGGACTCTCCCGCAACCGCAAGGTTCACTCTCCTTACAATGCAATGGTCGCACGTTATCGGAGGAGTCCATGCTCACCAAACAAGTTCTGATCCTGATCACCGCGGTGGCTTTCGCCGCCGGCGCGGCGGTAGCCGCCGAGCCGGAAACCACTAGCACCACTAGCACCACGGGAACCACGGGTTCCTCGGCGGGCGGTGTGGGCGGCACGTCCGGAACAGCTGCGGGAGCTGGCGGCGCGTCCAGCGGTGTCGGTGCGGGTGCGGTCGCTGGGGCATCTGTTGGGACGATTGCTGCCGTCGGCGCTGCAGTCGCGGTGGGGGTCGCTGCCGCAGCAGCATCCTCCGGTGGCGGCAGCACGACACCAACACACACGACACCGTCCCACTGAGTCTCGCGGTCGATAGCTGATGCGCCGGTGTAGCCGGCGTGCTCGTCGTGCTCGTTTTCCTAAGCACATCGCCCGCCTCATTCGCTGCCCGTGATGCGCTTGTTGAATAGAGGCAACAGGCACGGCGCCGTTTCACGGTTCGCCCACGTTGCCATCGTGTGCGCAGGAGTGCTCATGGCGCACATTGGCGCTGCGTGGGCCGATCCACCCACGTCGATCGGGCTCACGGGCCTCATCAACATGCCTTCGGGGTCGATGCCGGCAGACGGCACCTGGGACTTCGGCTTCGATCGCAGCACACCCTATAGCGTCCCGTACACCACGCTGCAGTTCTTGCCCGACTTGCAGGTCTCGGGCCGCTTCACCAGCATCGACGGTACACAAGGGCTCCCGTTTTCGAGTGCGTACGGGTCGTACAAAGACAAGGCCGCGGGCTTCAAGCTGCGCGTGTTGCGCGCCGGGTCGCTCGGCTTGGGCTGGCTCCCCGATGTGTCCATCGGCATGGACGACATCCAGGGCAATCGCCTTTTTCGCAGTGAGTTCATCGCGGCGACGCGGACGTTCCGCCTGGGGTCTTTCGGTACGGCGGATGCCACGGTCGGCTACGGTCGGCACCGGATAGACGGACTCTACGGCGGTGTCCGCGTCCACCCCGCGGCGTTTCCGGCCTGGGCGCTGGCGGCGGAATACGATCGCACCGATTATTCACACGATCCGCAACGGGCGATCACCGGGATCGACAAGCGGCGCACCGGCGTGCTGAATCTGGGGCTCGAATACCACTGGGGTCCGCTCCGGTTCCAGGTATCCCGCGAGCGGGCGCACACCGCCTTCAACGTATCCCTGTCCATTCCGCTGCAAAAGCGCGAGTTCGTTCCCAAGATCGACGAAGTCGGGCCTTTCCCCGGTGGCGCGTGGGGCAGCACCGCACCGCAGCCGACGCTGGCCGAATGGCGGTCCGACCCCAGCTATCGTGAGGGTCTGCTCGCCGACCTGGACGCCGAAGGCCTGCGCAACGTGCGCCTGGCGTGGCGCGACGGGGTGATGTCGCTCTCGGTTTCCGGAGACCGCTATCGCTACCCGTCGCGGGCGATCGGCCGCACGGCGCGCCTGGCACTCGCCTACGCGCCGCTGGAAACACGCAAGCTGGAGATCACTTGGGACGTGAACGGCGTGGCCGGAATGACCTGGACGTTCTTCGACATCGCGACGCTCAGGCGCTACTTCGCCGGAACGGCGACGCGGTCCGAGTTGGCGCAGGCAGTCACCCTCTCCTACGCCGACCCCAAGGGGTTGACCGCGGCCAGCCGCGCCAACGACCTGAGTGCGACGCTCGACGCGCTGGCACTGGAGCGCGTCGGCAACAGCGAGAACTGGAGCCTGGGCCTGGCGCGTTTCGAGGTCGAGACCCCGAGCCAGTCGTCCTTCGGCATTGCGCCCGACGTCAGCGTGTTGCTGAATGACCCGAGCGGTTTTTTCAAATACGACGCCGGCCTGCGCGCTTTCGGCCACGCCCACCTGGCGCGCAGCCTGTGGCTGGACGGCACGGTGCGCGCGTCGCTGCTGGAAGACATTTCCGACGTCACGCGGCCGTCCAACTCGCTGCTGCCGCACGTGCGCTCGGACCTGGCGCTCTACCGCAAGGCGGCGCGCGTCAAGCTCGACCGCTTGCTGCTCAACCAGTTCTGGCAGCCGGCCAAGCGCTTCTACGTGCGCGGGTCCGCGGGCATCTACGAAGAGATGTACGCCGGCGCCGGGACACAAGCGCTCTATCTGGCGCCGGGCGGACGCTGGGCCTTCGACGTGGCCGTCGATGCGCTGCGCCAGCGCAATTACAAGGGCAGCGGCTTCCTGAACTACAGCACCGTGACGACCATCGGTTCGATCCATTACCGCCTGCCGTGGCTCGAAGGCACGACGGCCACGGTGCGTGCCGGCCGTTTCCTGGCCAAAGACTGGGGTGCGAGGCTGGAGCTGAAGCGCACCTTCCGCTCGGGTATCGAGGTGGGCGTCTGGTACACGCACACCAGCGGCCATGACATCACCAGCCCCGGATCGCCTGGCCACCCGTACAACGACAAGGGCATCTTCGTGCGCATCCCGCTCGCGCCGCTGCTCACGCGCGACACGGGCGCATCGAGCTTTGCATCGCTCTCACCATGGAACCGTGACGTGGGGCAGATGGTGACTTCGCCCGCCGATCTGTACGACATGGCCGAGCACGGTTGGATGGACAACGCCCTTGACGGCGACGGCCTGCGCGGGTTCGGCGACATCCCGGGCGAGGACTCGCCATGATCGGCACGGCCGCGCGCCGCATCTCGTGGTTCGGCGGGCTTCTGTTCGTGGCAGCAAACGGCGCACTGGCCGCGACTGAACCAGCCGCTCCCGCCCAGCCGCCACCGGAGCCAGCGGCAACCACCTCGCAAGCTGCGGCAAAACCCTCGGGCACCGCCTGCCGCGTGCTTGATCCCGAACTTCAGGCAAGCTACGCCGGCGGCTGCGTCGCTGGCCTGGCCCAAGGCGAGGGGTTGGCGCAAGGCGCGCACGGTGCCTGGTATCGCGGCACGTTTTCTGCCGGCACGAAGTCCGGCCAGGGCACCAAGATTTATCCGAACGGCGACGCCTACGTGGGCGGTTGGCTGAAAGACGCCCGCAACGGGCAGGGCCGTTATGAATACGGCAAACACTCGCCCTGGCGCGGTGATGTGTATCAGGGCGGCTGGCACGACGACCAGCGCAGCGGCGCCGGCACCTATATCTTCTTTCCGTCGGGCGACCGCTTCGACACGAACTGGGTTGCCGGGGTGCCCCAGTCGGTCGCCACGTCCACGCTCACGCGGCGCAAGCAGGCACTAGCGGTGCTCGCTCCGGCTATCGGGCACAAGGGCGCCACGGTCTGTTCGGTCACGACCCAGGGATCGTCGCCGGAGCGCATTGCGCATGGCGCCGTTACCGACGTGCTGGGCGATCGGGTGCAAGTCCGCATCACGAGCAAGGATGTCCTTGTGCACTCCGCGGACCCGACGCTCAACCCGCGCTGGGAAGTGCTCACCGACTGGCTGCCATGTCCCGCGCAAAGCCGCTGATCCTGATTCTCTGCACCGGCAACGTGTGTCGCAGCCCGATGGCCGAAGCACTCATGCGCAGCGTGTTGGTGCGCCGCAACATTTCTGCGGAAGTCGAATCGCGTGGACTGGCTGCAGCGGTGGGACGCGCGCCGCACCCCTATGCCCTGCAAACGGCGTCCGATTTCGGGGCTCCGATCGCCGCCGACAAGCGCGCGGGCAGCGTGACCTCAGCGGAACTGCGGATAGCCTCGCTGGTTCTCGTGATGGACAAGATGAACTATCATCGGGTCCACAAGGTTTTTCCGCAGGCAAGCGGCAAAACCTTTTTACTTGGCCGTTGGCAGGCCGAACTCGAAATCCCGGACCCGATCGCAGCGCCCGAAGAAACCTTTCGGGCGCAGTGGGCGCTCATGCGAACAGCGTGTGAAGCCTGGGTCGAACACTTGCTGCAAGCCGGAATGCTGTCGGCCGGTTTGCAGCACGCAGATTCTTGAAACTTCAGACCATGATGAACACCTTGGCCACGCGGCCGACCCGTGGAAATTCCAGGTGGCATACGTTGCACTGCATCCTGCTCGCGTCCCTGGCGGCGCTGGCGCTCTCGGCCTGCACAGGCATGTACCTGGGTGCCGCGGGCGAGCGCACGACCAGCAGCGGCGCGCTCTCCACCGACGTCGCCGCGCGCGCGGACATCCACACCATCACGCCGGAAGCGGTGCATGAATTGAACAGCGAGCGCACCGCCGCCCGCGCCCTGAAAGCCGCGCGGCACGCCAAGGAAGCGCCGGGCCCGGACGCCGACTCCCACTACCAATACCTGGTCGCGCCGCAAGACATCCTCAACATCACGGTCTGGAACCATCCCGAGCTCAACAATCCGGCGGGGCAGTTATCGACCGAACTGGCCGGGCGCACGGTGGACGCCGACGGCACCTTCTTTTACCCGTATGCAGGCCGCGTCCAAGCCGCAGGTCGCACGGTCGAGCAAATCCGCAGCGACCTCGCCCGCCGCTTGACCAAATACCTGACCGACCCGCAGGTCGACGTGTCGGTCCTGCAATACCGCGGCCGCAAGGCGTTTGCGGTGGGTGAATTCCAGAAACCGGGTCCGCAACCCATCACCGACGTGCCGCTGCGCGTGACCGACCTCATCGCCAAGTCGGGCGGCCTGACGCCCAAGGCCGACGAACGCGACGCGATCCTCACGCACGACGGCGTGCCGCGCCCCATCAACCTGTACGCGCTCTACCACGACGGTGACATGTCGCAAAACGTGCTGCTCACCGACGGCGACATCCTGAACGTGCAGGAGCAGCGCTACAACAAGGTCTTCGTGCTTGGCGAAGTCGCCAAGCCAGCGTCGCTGCCGCTGCCGTACGGCGACTACACGCTGGCCGAGGCCCTGAGTGACGCCGGCGGTCTCAACCCGGTTACGGCCAACGGCAGCCAGATCTACGTCTTGCGCGCGGGCCACAACGGCCGACCGCAAATCTGGCACCTGAACGGCAAGAGCCCGGACGCACTGGTTCTGGCCGACCGCTTCGAACTCCAGGCGCGCGACGTGGTCTTTGTCGACGCAGCCGCGGTCACGCGCTGGTCGCGCGTACTGAATCAACTGCTGCCGTTCGTCGGCGGCGTGGCCAACGTCAACACGTCAATCAAATGAACGCCGCCCATCCCATTCCGCTGCCCGTGCAACAGCAGGGCGATGAAGCCGACGATGAAATCAACCTGATTGAACTGCTGAACATCGTCTTGCAGCGTCGCTGGCTGGTGGCCGCGGTATTCGTTGTGATACTGCTCGCAGGCACCGCCTATGCGATCCTCGCGCATCCGATCTACGCCGCCGACGCACTGATCCAGGTCGAGGACAAGGTGCCCGGCAGCAGGCTCGGCGGCCTGTCGCAATTGACTGAATCGCTCGGGCTGTCGCAAAACCCGGTGTCCGGGGAAATCGAAATCCTGCGCTCGCGCGGCGTGCTGACGAAAGCCATCAATGAAACCCAGGCCAATGTGTCTGTCCACGTCGACAACCGCTTCCCACTGATCGGCGCCTGGGTCGCGCGCCGCAACGAAGCCCGTCAGGCCGGCCTGGCACAACCACTCTGGGGCCTCTCGGGCTATGCGTGGGGTGGCGAGCATTTGCGCTTTGCGCAAGTGTCACTGCCAGAACGTCAGTGGAATCGGGCGTTTTACCTGCAAACCACGCCCACGGGTTACACCGTGCTCGATTCCAGTGGTCGCGAATTGGCCCGTGGCGCCGTGGGCGAGCGCGTCGCATTCACGCTGCACAACGAACCGGCTTCAATCACGGTGCAGGAACTGGAAGCCCGCCCCGGAACGCGCTTTCGCTTCACCGAACAATCACTCGAACAGACGACGCGGGAAGTCCGTGCCGCGCTGAGCGTCACCGAGGCCGGCAAGCAGAGTGGCGTGATCCAGATCAGCATCAAGAACCCGAGCGATGCATTTGCCGTGCACCTGATCAACGCGGTGGCCGATGCGTACCTGGCGCAAAACGTCGAGCGGCGCAGCGCGGAAGCCCGCAGCAGCCTAAAGTTCCTGGAACAGCAGTTGCCGGCACTGAAAGACCGCGTCAACGAATCCGAAGACGCGTTGTCGAAATACCGCATGCGCAGCAGCACGATTGCCGTGGACAAGGAGGCCGAAGAGTTGCTGAAACAGGCAACCACGCTGGAAAACAATCGCTTGCAGCTGCGGCTGAAACGGGACGAACTGGCACAGCGCTTCAGGCCCGATTACCCGGAACTCAAGGCGCTCGACAACCAGATCGCGGTGGTGAACAAGGCCATCGCTGAGCTGGACAAGGCGACCACGCGTCTGCCCAAGGCGCAGCGCGAGCTGCTGCCGTACGAGCGCGACGCGCGCGTCAACGCCGCGCTGTACGTCTCGCTGCTGAACAACGCGCAGCAATTGCGCGTGGCGGAAGCCGGAATGATCGGCAATGTGCGCATCGTCGACCACGCCGTGGTGAGCGGCCGGCCAGTAGAACCGAAGCGGCCGCAAATCGTCGCGCTGGCGGCGGTGCTTGGCCTGATCCTTGGCTTATTTTCGGCATTCGTGGCCCATTTCATGCGTCCGACGCTGCAGCGTTCGGATCAGATCGAGCAGCTCACCGGCCTGTCGACCTACGCCACGATTCCCGAATCGGAGCGCAAGGGTATCGGGGCTCGCAGATTCCCTCGCAGAAACGGCCACTCGCGACGTAACACGAAGGGGTTGCTCGCGCTTGCCACGCCGCAGGACCCAGCCGTGGAAAGTTTGCGCTCGCTGCGCACCGGGTTGACCTTCGCGTTGATGGGGTCCTCCGGCAACGTGGTCGCTTTCACCGGTGCCACCAGCGGTGTGGGCAAGAGCTTCATTTCGTCGAATTTCGCCGCACTGATGGCCGATTCGGGCAAACGCGTAGTGCTGGTCGACACCGACATGCGCAAACCGCACCTGCATGACGTGTTCGACTTCGAGCGCACCACGCCGGGCCTGTCGTCGGTGCTAGCAGGTAGCGAGTCGATCGATTCACTGCTGCGCGCCACCGGCGTGAGCAACCTGACGGTACTGCCGGCCGGTGTCCTACCACCGAATCCCAGCGAGCTGCTGTTGCATCCGCGTTTCGCACAACTGGTGCAAGCCCTGAGCAGTCGCTTTGATCTGGTGGTGTTCGACACGCCGCCGATCCTGCCGGTGGCGGACGTCCTGGCGGTGATGCAGCACGTCTCAGTAGCTTTCCTGATCGTGCGTGCGGAATACAGCACGGCACGCGAAGTTCGCGACGCACTCCTGAAGCTGCGCAATTCGGGCGTGGCTGAATGCGTGAAAGGCGCTATCTTCAATGGCGTGCGCGGCAGCCAGATTGGTTATGGCCGAGCCTACAAATACTATTACTCCTACCGTTAGCGTTCGACGCAATTCACACGGCCGCACGGGCGGTTCGCGACCGAACGGCTCCATCCAGCAGATCAAGCGCAAATTCGACCTGTACACCTCACCGACGATCTCGGCTGACGTCGACGCACAAGGACGCAGGCGCCTAAACTTGGGGCATCCCCAGGAGACACAGCATGAACGCGCCCGCCCAACTCGCCCACCTCACTCCCGAAATCCACCCGCGTGACGTTCCGGCCGCATTGACCGCGGCGCTGCAACAGCGCTTCGGCGCGCAGTTCTCGCAGACCCAGGCGCAGCGCGAGCAGCACGGGCGCGACGAATCGCCGTTCCAGGTGCCGCCGCCCGCGGCCGTGGTGTTTGCCGAAAGCACGCAGGACGTAAGCGACACGATCAAGCTGTGCGCGCAGCACAAGGTCCCGGTGATCCCGTTCGGCATCGGCTCGTCGCTCGAAGGCCAGTTGCTCGCGGTGCAGGGCGGCATCAGTCTGGACGTGTCGCGCATGAACAAGGTGCTGGCGGTGCACACCGAGGACCTCACGGTCACCGTGCAACCAGGCGTGACGCGCGAGCAGCTCAACCAGGAGCTCCGGGACACGGGCTTTTTCTTCCCCATCGATCCGGGCGCCAACGCCAGCCTGGGCGGCATGGCCTCGACGCGCGCCAGCGGCACCAACGCGGTGCGCTACGGCACCATGCGCGAGAACGTGCTGGCGCTGGAAGTGGTGACGGCGCAGGGCGAGGTGGTGCGCACCGGCACGCACGCCAAGAAATCGAGCGCGGGCTACGACCTCACGCGCCTGTTCGTCGGCAGCGAAGGCACGCTCGGCGTGATCACCGAAGTCACGCTGCGCATTTACCCGTTGCCGGAAGCCGTGATGGCCGCCATTTGCTCGTTCCCGAGCATGGCCGACGCCGTCAACACGGTGATCCAGATCATCCAGGCGGCGGTGCCGATCGCGCGCGTTGAGCTGCTCGACGACAACACCGTGCGCGTGGTCAACAAATACAGCCACCTGACCTTGCGCGAATCGCCGCTGCTGCTGATGGAATTCAACGGCTCGCCCGCGAGCGTGAAGGAGCAGACCGAGGCGGTGCAGGAAATTGCGCGCGAGCACGGCGGCGCCGATTTCGAATGGGCCGACAAACCCGAAGACCGCACCCGCCTCTGGACCGCGCGCCACAAAGCCTACTTTGCCGCGGTGGCGAGCCGCCCGGGTTGCCGCTGCGTGACCACCGACACCTGCGTGCCGATTTCCCACCTGGCCGACGCACTGCTGGACACGGTGGACGAAGCCAACGCCAGCCAGATTCCCTACTTCCTGGTGGGCCACGTGGGCGACGGCAATTTCCACATGGGTTACTTGATCGACCCGGCCAGCGACAGCGAGCGCGCCAAGGCCGAAGACCTCAACCGCACGCTGGTGATGCGCGCGCTGAAACTGGGCGGCACCTGCACCGGCGAGCACGGCATCGGCTTACACAAGATGGACTTCCTGCTGGAAGAAGCGGGCGGCGCGGTGGGGTTGATGCGCGCCATCAAGAAAGCGCTGGACCCGGACAACATCATGAATCCAGGAAAGATCTTTCACATGGACGCGCCTTAGGCCTGCTTGCGTTCGCGCTGGCAGAAACAGCGTCAGCAAGCCCGGGCTGGCCGCATCAACAGCGCGGCCAGCCTGAACCATAGTCCTGATTGCCAATGCCGTTGAAGCTGCTGCCCGACGGCACCGGGAAGCGCCGATGCAGCCGCGCGTCCGGACGCGCTCATGGAACCTCCGGGAACTTCATCGATCAAGATCGGAGCGTACATTCGGTACGCTTTTCAAGTAAAGCAATAAGGCGGCCCGTCATGAGCCCAGGGTCTTGCTGCGGCGCACGAAGCGCCGTGGCATGCAACATCTGCCGGCTCATGCGCTCCGCCCATAAAGGAAGCAGCCATGTCTTCACGCACACGATCTTGGCTCAACCGTGGCATCTTGGCGCTCGCCGGTCTTGGTTTGACAGCGCTGCTGGCCGCCTGCGGGGGCGGCGGTGACAGCGCGGGCGGCACCGGCACCTTGCGGATGTCGATGACCGACGCACCCGCCTGCGGCTATGACCACGTCTGGATCGACGTGCAGACGCTGCGCATCAACCAGAGTGCGACGGCGGGCGCCGCCGATGCAGGCTGGGCCAGCATTCCGGTGAATACCCGCATCGATCTGCTGACGCTGAACAACGGCATCCTGCAGACGCTGGGCGAAATCCCGTTGCAGACGGGTAAGTACCAGCAGTTGCGCCTGGTGCTCGGCAACAACAACTCGATCGTTCCCAGCGGCGGCACCGAAACGCCGCTCACAGTGCCCAGCGGCATGCAAAGCGGCATCAAACTCAACGCCGACATCACGATCGCGGCCAACCAGATGGCCGATTTCGTACTCGACTTCAACGCCTGCAAATCGATCGTGAAAGCCGGCGCCTCGGGCAAATACCTGCTCAAGCCGGTGATCGCCGTGACGCCGAACTACCTGTCTGGCGTGCGCGGCTACGTCGACGCGTCGCTGGTGCAGCCGACCACGACGGTCTCAGTCGAACAGGCGGGCGTGGTCGTCAGGAGCACCGTACCGCTCAACACCGGTGAGTTCGTGCTGCCGGTTGCGCCCGGAACATACGACTTGGTGATCACGTCGGCCGGCCACGTCACGGCCGTCGTGACCGGCGTGGTCGTCAGCACCGCCACGGTGACCACGGTCAGCAGCGCCGGCGCCGCGATCAACCCGCCGACCTCGGCCATGGGAACCGCGGCCGGCACGGTCAGCACCCCGACCTCGCCGATCGACGCCACGGTGGACGCGACGCAGGCCCTGAGCAGTGGCGACACGATCGACGTCGCGGGCGGGCCGGTGGATGCGGATACCGGCGCCTACACGTATGCCCTGCCGACCGGCGCACCGGTGGTGGCGCCCTACGTCGCCGCGACTCCGACGACGCTGAATTTCATCGCCGATGGCGCGGCCGCGGGCCAGTACGCTCTGGTGGCGGCTTCCGGCGGCACGGTCAAGCCGGCTGTCCCGATCACCGTGGCGGCGGGTGCAACGACCACGACGAACTTCACGTTCCCCTGACCCACCCGGCGCGTCGGATCGGCCGCTTGTGTCGCGCAATCGCTGACCAGGCGGCCTCGCGCGCGCACGATGCCGGCAACGCCGCCGAATGCGTGAAATGTAGGTGACGTTTGAGGTGGCGGAAGTCACCAATTGCGCTGCTTGGCCCACTTGGCGCGGATGGCTTCGGTCACCGGCAGGCCGCTGCCGCGCGACCGCACGTGGAAAGCCATGCCGGCCCGCAGGTCGCCGGGCGCATCGACCGCCAGATAAAACCCGGTGCGCAGCGTGCGCGCCATGACTTGTGCCGCTTGCGCGTAGCCCATCACGGCGCAGAGCTTGTAGCACGGCTCGCGCGGCTGGGTCACGCGCAAGGTGCAACTTGAGTCGTCGAAATGCAGCGTGTCGCCGATCCAGAGATCGGACTCCAGCAGGCCGGAAAGCAGCAGGTTCTCACCGATGAAGCCCGCAGCCAGCGGCGCATCGAACGGCGCGAGGCCGCGCGCACGGCGCTCTTCCACCCAGAACGGCAAGTGCTCCTGCGGGTAGGCATAAACCGCCTTGCGGAGGCCGCCGTGGCATTCGAGGTCGGCCTGCTCGTCGCCTTCCAGCCCAAGCGCGCGCACCGCAACCGCTCCCGAGACCGGCTTTTTGGCGATGCCGCTCAGCACGGTACGGCCACCCAGCGCCCGCAACGGCCGGGCGAGGCTCACGCTGATGCTGACGATGCGCCGTGCCTGCGGCGCGGCGCTCTCGGGCCTGTTCACATTGGCACCGGCTACACAGACACGCCGCAGCCAGCGCCGTCGCGCGTCATCTTGACGGCCCCACAGAACGCCTTCAAGCCGCCGCGCGCATCAGCGCCTCGATCTCGTCCGCGTCCACCGGCACACCGCGCGTCAGCAATTCACAACCGGACTTGGTGACCACGGCGTCGTCCTCAATGCGGATACCGATGTTCCAGAACGGCTTGGGCACGTTCTTCGCCGGGCGGATGTAGAGGCCGGGCTCCAGCGTGAGCACCATGCCGGGGCGCAGGATGCGGCTCGGGCGCTTTTGCACCGTCTGGCCGCTGATCGGGTCGTGCTGCTCGGTCACCTGGTCCGCTTCGCCCGGCTCGACGTAGCTGCCGCAATCGTGCACGTCCATGCCCATCCAGTGGCTGGTGCGGTGCATGTAGAACGGGAAGTAGGCGCGCTTCTTGATCACGTCCTGCACGCCGCCCACCTGGTTGCGGTCGAGGATTTTCAGGTCCAGCAGGCCTTGCACCAGCACCTTGACGGCGGCGTTGTGCGGGTCGTCGAAGCGCGCGCCCGGACGCGTCGCTTCGAACGCGGCCCGCTGGCTCGCCAGCACCACGTCGTAGAGCGCGCGCTGCGGGCCGGAGAATTTCCCATCCGCCGGGAAGGTGCGCGTGATGTCGCTCGCATAGCCGTCGAGTTCGCACGCCGCGTCGATCAGCACCAGCTCGCCTTTTTTCAACGGCGCGTCGCCCGCCGGGTAGTGCAGCACGCACGCATTGGCGCCGGCCGCGACGATGCTGGTGTAGGCCGGAAATTGCGAGCCATTGCGGCGGAATTCGTGCAGCAGTTCGGCTTCCAGGTGGTATTCGCGCACGCCGGCGCCGGCGTGCAACTGCCGGGCGCTGAGTTGCATGGCGCGCACGTGGCCCTGGGCGCTGATCTGCCCCGCGCGCCGCATAATGGCGAGCTCGTGTGCATCTTTCACCAGGCGCATTTCGTCCAGCAGGGTGCACACGTCGCGCTGGCTGTCGGGCACCAGCAGGCCGGCGCGCGCCTGGCCGCGCACGTCCTGCAGCCAACTGTCGACGACCGTTTCCAACCCGGCGTGGGTGGCGAACGGGTACCAGACCGTGCGCGTGTTGGCCAGCAGGCCGGGCATGCGCTCGTCCAGTTCTTCGAACGAATGCGCCTCGTCCACGCCCAGCGCCGCGGGCGCGGCCTTGGGGCCGAGGCGATAGCCGGTCCAGGTTTCGCGCTCGGGGTCTTTCGGCTGGCAAAAGAGCGTGCTGCGGCCGTCGGAATCCAGCACCAACCAGGCGTCGGGCTCGGTGAAGCCGGTCAGGTAATAGAAGTAGCTGTCGGCGCGATAGGGAAAGTCGCTGTCGCGGTTGCGCTGCTGCACCGGCGCAGTCGGAACGACGGCGATCGCGCCCTTGCCCAACTGCTTGGCGAGGCGCGCGCGGCGCTCGGAATAGGGGGTGTGATTCATGGGTTTGGAGCTTACTCGGTTCGCTTGGCGGGCGCGGTGCCAGCAGAACCCAGCGCCGCGCCTGAGCGCAAAGGGCCGCCCGGCGGCCAGTACAACGCGCTCCACTGGCGCGGGTTTACCTGGGCTGCCGCGCTGCGCTCAAGAGGCAGCATCCGGATGCCGAATGCCCTTGATGCGCTCGCCGCTTTGGGGATCGAACAGGTAAAGCCGTTCCGCGCCGCACGTGAGGGTAACGGCGTCGCCGATCTGCGCCTTGCGGTGCGGCGCGATCTGCGCCGTGAGCGTCGCGTTTCCGACGCGCACGTGGATCAGCGTGAGCGCGCCCAGCGGCTCGACGACCTCCACGACGCCCCTAAGCCAGCAATCGGGGCGCTCCTCCCGCGCAAGATGCAAATGCTCGGGCCGGACGCCGACGCAAACGCGGCTGCGGTCTTGGACTGCCCGCAAACCCTCGGCGTCCAGCTTGAGCGAAAAATCGTGACCGCCCGCCACGCCGCCCACCACGTCCGCATCGAGAAAATTCATCGACGGCGTGCCGATGAAGCCCGCCACGAAGCGATTGGCCGGTTGCTCGTACAGCGCGCCGGGCGCGTCGATCTGCTGGGCCACGCCGTCGCGCATGACGACGATGCGCTGTCCCATGGTCATGGCCTCGGTCTGGTCATGCGTGACGTAGAACGTCGTGATGCCGAGGTTGTGGTGCAGCTTGATGATTTCCGCGCGCATGTCGACGCGCAGCTTGGCGTCCAGGTTGGACAGCGGCTCGTCCATCAGGAACACCTGCGGCTGGCGCACGATCGCGCGCCCGAGCGCCACCCGCTGGCGCTGGCCGCCCGACAGCGCAGCGGGCTTGCGCTCCAGCAGCGCGTCGATCCCCAGCATGCGCGCGGCGCCTTCAACGCGCCGCTGGACTTCGTCTTTCGGGTATTTGCGCAGCTTGAGCGAGAAGCTCATGTTCTCGCGCACGTTCATGTGCGGATAGAGCGCGTAGCTCTGAAACACCATGGCCACGTCGCGATCCTTGGGCGCCACGCCGCCCACGTTCACGCCGCCGATGAAAATGTCGCCGCCGGTGTGCTCCTCGAGCCCGGCGATCATGCGCATGGTGGTGGTCTTGCCGCAGCCCGAGGGCCCGACCAGCACCACGAATTCGCCATCCGCGGTGGTGAGGTTGAAGTCAGAGACCACCAGCGACTGTCCTTCGGGATAACGCTTGTTCACATGTCGGAGTTCGACGATGGCCATCTGGAAACACCCTCTTCTTCACGCTGCTGCGACTTATGATACCGGCGGCTTCGCGGCCTTCCGCCGCGGACAATTTTCAGCGTCGTGCGGCGCCATCCGTCGCACGATTCCACGAAGGGGAGCGAGTTTTCATGCAGCGCAACACTTTTCTCAAGGCGTCCATCGCGGGTGCAGTTGTTCTGGCCACGGGCACGATGGCCGCGTGCAGCAAGAGCGACGAAGGCGGAGCGGCAAAAACCGGCGCCAGCGCCAGTTCAGGTTCCACGACATTGCACGTGACGATGGCCAACCACCCCTGGACCACGGCCGTACGCGCCAAGATCCCCGAGTTCGAAAAGCAAAGCGGCCTCAAGGTCGTTGTCGAGCAGTTGGCCGAAGACCAGCTCACCGACACCTACAAAGTCAAGCTCAACGCCGGCTCCAAGGACATGGACGTGATGATGTACCGGCCGCTGCAGGAAGGACGGCTGTTCGCGCAATCGGGCTTCCTGGCCGATCTGTCCAGCGACGTGAATCAGGACAAGCACTGGAACTGGTCTGATTTTCTGCCGGCCACCGTCAGCGCCACGACCTACAAAGGCAAAGCGGTCGGCGTGCCGCTCGTGACCGAAACGCAGGTGATCTACTACCGCAAGGACCTGTTGCAGAAGGCCGGGCTCGAGCCACCGAAGACGCTGGATGAATTGCGCGCCGCGGCCAAGAAGATCTCGGAAGACAACCCCGGCGTCGCCGGTTTCGTCGCGCGTTCGGGCGTATCGGTGGGCGTGACGCAGTTCTCGAGCTTCCTCTACAGCTTCGGCGGCGACTGGTTCGACAAGAACGACAAATCGCTGATCGCCACGCCCGAGGCCAAGGCGGCTTACGCCTACTACGGCGGGATGCTGCGCGACTACGGCCCAAAACCGCTCAACACCTCGATGAGCTGGCCCGAATCCGCAGCCGTATTTGCGCAGGGCAAGGCCGCATTCTGGGCGGACGCCTCCAGCCTCTACAAACAGGTCGCCGACCCGAAGAACTCGCAGGTCAGCGACCAGGTCGGCTACGCGGCGTTTCCCGCCGGCCCGGCGGGCGCCCACGCCTACTCAGCGACGTCCTGGGCCATCGGCATCAACAACGCCTCGGACAACAAGGCCAACGCCTGGAAGTTCATCGCCTGGGCCACGAGCCCCGAGATGACGCTGGAAATGCAGAAAGCCGGCAATCCGTGCACGCGCACGTCGGTGTGGCAGAACACCGATGGCACCGCCGGCTTCCCGGCGCCGCTGGTGGCCGCGATGAATGCCAACGCCAAGGGCGCCGTGGGCTATGACCGCCCCGTGGTCGTCAAGGTGGGCCAGGCGCGTGAAATCGTCGGCAAGCCTTTCGTCGTCGCCATGACGGGCGGAGATTCCAACGCCGCGGCCGACCAGGCGTCGGCCGAATTCCAGAAGGAAATCCTCGACGCGAAATAAGCGCGCGCCCGCGCCGTCCGACTGACCTGCTTCGTGTCCGTGTCCGCGCCCGTTTCGCACCACCCGCTGCAACGCGAGGATCTGCGCGAGCGCGCATCGCGCTGGGCCAACGCGCACATGAAGTGGCTGTTCGCGGCGCCGGCGATGATCTTCATCGCGGCGCTGATCGGCTTTCCGTTGATCTGGACCGGCTACCTGAGCCTGACCAACGCGCAGGGCTCGGTGCGCGCGCCGTTTCATTGGATCGGACTGGCCAATTACCTGAACGTGCTCACGGACACGCAGCGCTTCTGGCCCGCGGTGGCGCGCACCATTGTCTTCACCACGTTTGCGCTCGCGGGCGAACTGTGCGCCGGCATGGGCATTGCGCTCCTGCTGCGGCGCCCGTTCAAGCGGCAGAAGTGGGTGCGCGTCGTGGTGCTGCTGCCGTTCGTCGCAACGCCGGTGGCGGTCGCCTTCATGTGGCAGCTCATCTTCGATCCCAACGTGGGCTACGCGAACTACCTCCTGAGCTGGTTCGGCATCGCGCCGCAGTCGTGGTTTTCCAGTCCTTCCACGGCGCTCGCCACGGTGATCTTCGTGGACATCTGGGAATTCACGCCCATGATCACGATCATCCTGCTGGCCGGCCTCACCGCGCTACCCGATGCACCTGACGAAGCAGCGCGCATCGACGGCGCCAACGCCTGGCAGCGCTTTCGCTACGTGACGCTGCCGCTATTGCGACCGGTGATCTTGACCGCCGTCGTGCTGCGCGCGATCGATGCACTCAAGACCTTCGATCTGCTGTACGCCACCGAAGGCCCGGGCGGCGGCTCGTTCCACCAGTTGGAAACACTCAACATCTACGCCTACACGCTCACCTTCAAGTTCGACGCGTACGGTCAGGCGTCGGCGGTGCTGATGCTGTTCCTGGCGTTGATCCTGATGGTGCTCGCGCTGCTCACACTGCAGCGCAACCAGGCGAAGCCGGCATGAGCGCGCGGCCGGCCCCGCACCAGCGCGCCCACGCGGGGCGCCACTATGCGATTTTTCGCTTCGCGATGATCGCGCTGGTCATCCTGATCTTCATCACGCCGCTGGTGTGGATGATCCTGGCATCGTTCAAGACCAACGTCGACATCCAGAACGTGCGCCGCGCGTTCCTTTTCACGCCCACGCTGGAGAACTACGTCGACGTGTTCCGCAACGACCGCTATCTGCGGTTCGTTTTCAACAGCCTCTGGGTGGCGGCGTGGGCCACACTCATTTCCCTCGTGATCGGCGTTCCTGCAGCGTATTCGATGAACCGCTACGGCATGGGCAAATCGGCGCTGCTGGTGCTGCTCGCGCGCATCGTGCCGGGCATCTGCCTGCTGGTGCCGTGGTATTACATCTTCGCGCGCGCCGGGCTGGTGGGTAGCTACACCGTGCTGATCCTGTCGCACATGTTCATCCTGATTCCGGTGAGTCTGTACGTGCTCATGTCGTTTTTCGCCTCGCTGCCGAAAGAGCTGGAAGAGGCCGCGCTGGTCGACGGCCTGACGCCCATCGGCGCGTTCTGGCACATCCTGCTGCCGCTGGCGCTGCCCGGTATCGCCACGGCCGGCATCCTGTCGTTCATTTTTTCCTGGAACAACTTCATGTTTGCGCTGGTGCTGTCGGGCCGCGACACCAAGACGCTGCCGCCCGCGATCTTCGATTTCGTCTCGTACTCGGGCATCAACTGGGGTGCCATCATGGCGGGCTCGGTGGTGATGACGATTCCCATCATCGTGGTCGCGCTGTTCTCGCAGAAATACATCGTCTCGGGCCTGACGGCGGGCGCGACCAAAGGCTGAATTCACCACGCACACAGCATGAAAATCGACAGCGCAGAAATCATCGTCACCAGCCCGGACCGCAATTTCGTCACCTTGCGCCTCACGACGGACGAAGGTCTGGTCGGCCTGGGCGACGGCACGCTCAACGGTCGCGAACTGGCGGTGGTCGCTTACCTCAAGGAGCACGTGGTGCCGCTGCTCATCGGCCGCGACCCGGCGGCGATCGAAGACACCTGGCAGCTCCTCTACCGCAGCGCGTACTGGCGCCGCGGTCCGGTGACGATGGCGGCCATCGCCGCAGTCGACATGGCACTCTGGGACATCAAGGGCAAGGCGGCCGGCATGCCGTTGTACCAGTTGCTGGGCGGCGCAAGCCGCAAGGGGCTGATGGCGTACGGCCACGCCTCGGGCAAGGATTTGCCCGAGCTGTTCGATTCGATCCGCAAGTATCTGGCGCTGGGCTATCGTGCCATCCGCGTGCAGACGGGGGTGCCCGGATTGCACGCCATCTACGGCATCGCGTCCCAAGAAGGGTTGCCCGGCAACAAAGGCCGGCGCTACGACTACGAGCCGGCGCAGCGCGGCGCTTTGCCCGCGCAGGAAGACTGGGACACGCGGGCTTACCTGCGCCACGTTCCGGGCGTGTTCGAAGCGGTGCGCGCCGAGTTCGGCGCCGAATTGCCGCTGCTGCACGACGCGCACCACCGCATGACGCCGATCCAGGCCGCCAAGCTCGGCCGCGCGCTGGAGCCCTACGACCTGTTCTGGCTGGAAGACTGCACGCCCGCCGAAAACCAGGAGGCGCTGCGCCTGGTGCGGCAACACACCATCACGCCGCTGGCGATCGGCGAAGTGTTCAACACCGCCTGGGATTTCCGCACGCTGATCCAGGAGCAGCTCATCGACTACGTGCGCGCGTCGGCCACGCATTTCGGCGGCATCTCGCCGCTGAAGAAAATCATGGACTTCGCGGCGCTCTACCAGATCAAATCCGGCTTCCACGGTCCGACCGATGTTTCTCCAGTCGGCTTTGCCGCGCAATTGCACGTGGGGCTCGCGATCCACAACTTCGGCGCGCAGGAATACATGGAGCACGGCGCGCGCACCAACCGCGTGTTCCGCCAATCGATGACTTTCAAGGATGGCTGGCTGCACCCCGGCGATGCGCCCGGACTGGGTGTCGAGCTCGACCGCGACGAAGCCGGCCAGTACCCGTACGCCACCGCCTACCTGCCGTACAACCGCCTGGCCGACGGCACCGTGCACGACTGGTAGCGCTACGCCAACCCGCGCGCGGCCAGTTGCCGCTCGATGACGTCCACGATGGCCGACGCGGCAATGCGCGCGTCCACCACCCATCCCGACTCGCCGGGCGCGAGCGGTTCCAGCGCCGCAAATTGCGAATCGAGCAGCGCGGCCGGCATGAAGTGCCCGTGGCGCGCCCCCAGGCGCTTGGCGATCAGGTCGTGCGGAGCGCTCAGGTGCAGGAAAAGGGTGGTGGGCGCCGAACCCAAAATCGTGTCGCGATAGACGCGCTTGAGCGCGGAGCACGCGACGACGATCCCCGCATCGCCCGCCTGCGCCAAGGTGGCGCCCACGCGATCCAGCCACGGCGCGCGGTCCGCATCGGTGAGCGGAATGCCCGCGCGCATCTTGTCCACGTTGCTCTGTGGATGCAGCGAGTCGCCGTCGACGAACGGCACCTGGAGGCGCGCCGCGAGCAATGCCCCCACCGTGGTCTTGCCGCACCCCGAAACGCCCATCACCACGAGTCGAGGGCCCTGCGCTACGCGCCGACCGCATTCACCCATTGGATCCCTGCGCCTCCCGCGGACCCTGCGTGCGGTTGAGCGCGGCCAGGCGCTCGGGCGTGCCCACGTCCACCCATTCGCCCGCGTACCGCGTGCCGCTCACTTGGCCGGCCCCGATCGCCGTGCGCAGCAGCGGCGCCAGCGGCGCCGCGACGCCGTGCGGGTTGCCGGCGGGCAAGCTGCACCACGGCAAGTCGAACAGCTCGCGCCGGTACAGACCGATCGCAGCAAAGGTATGGCGCACACCGCCCGCCGACGCCTCGTTCAGCACCGTGCCGGCGCGCGCCAAGCCGAAATCGCCTTCGGCGTGCTGCGGCGGATTCGGCACCAGCCACAAATGCGCGAGCCGTCCCGACGCGATGAAACGGCTCAGCGCCGCTTCCTCAAAAACGAACTGCGGCGCGAAGATGTCGCCCGCCACCACCCAGAACACGTCGCCCGGATGCGGCGCGAGCCACGGCAGCGCGCGCACGATGCCGCCGGCGGTTTCGAGCGCGTGGCCAAAATCGTGCCCCTCGGACGAAAAGCGGACGTCCGGCTCCGGCAGCGCAGCGCCCATGCCGAACGGTTGGTGCGCCGTGACGTAGTGTTCCACCTGGTCGCCCAGCCACGCCGTATTCACGACCAGATCACTCACGCCGCCGCGCGCCAGCGCTTCCAGCCACCAGCGGATGAGCGGCTTGCCGCGCACTTGCAGCAGCGGCTTGGGACAGGCATCGGTAAGCGGCCGCATGCGCTCGCCGCGGCCCGCCGCCAAGATCAGTGCGCGCACGGCAACGCACTCGAGGGCAGTGGATTCATGGCGCGACTGTAGGTCATCACCGGAGCCCGGTTCCGCCGCGCACCGACACCCCTCGGGCTGGTGCGCTGGATAAATCGCATCTCGTTTGCCCCGAGCGGCCCGTGCACTTGGCTACACTTCCACTCGATCGCAGCGGCGCATAGAACAACGACAGGTCGGGCCGAGCGCCCGATTTCATGCGCGATCCAGCCGGTTTGCAGCGCCCGCGGTGGCAAGCCCGATTGAGGAGCATCCATGGAATCGTATTTGTTCGACTGGGCCAATCTGCTGCTGCGTTGGCTGCACGTGATCGCCGCCATTGCCTGGATCGGATCGTCGTTTTATTTCGTTTTTCTCGACAAGAACCTGCTTGCGCCCGCCGACCCGGATTTGAAAGCCAAGGGCGTGGACGGCGTGCTCTGGTCGGTGCACGGCGGCGGCTTCTACCACCCGCAGAAATACATGGTGGCGCCGAAAACCGGCATCGACAGCAAGCTGCACTGGTTCTACTGGGAGGCCTACACCACCTGGCTCGCGGGCTTTGCGCTGTTTGCCGTGATGTACCTGTGGAACGCCGGCACGCTGCTGGTGGACAAGCGCGTGTTCGACTGGTCGCCGGTGGCGGCCGGCGTGGCAGCCGTCGGTTTCCTGGTGGTGTTCTGGCTGCTGTACGACGGTATCTGCCGCATCTTCAAGTTCCAGGAAAAGACCATCGGCGCGCTCATCGTGGTGATGGTCGTGTTCGGCACCTGGCTCGCGTACCACCTGTTCTCGGCGCGGGCGGCGTTCCTGATCAGCGGCGCGATGATGGCCACGGCCATGAGCGCCAACGTGTTCTTCATCATCATCCCGGGGCAACGCAAGGTGGTGAACACCATGCTGGGCGGCAAGCCCTACGACAAGGACGCGCTCGCGGTCTACGGCAAGCAGGGCAAGCAGCGCAGCGTGCACAACACCTACTTCACGCTGCCGGTGGTGATTGCGATGCTGAGCAACCACTACAACTTCGCCTACAACCACGCGCACGGCTGGCTGGTGCTGCTGTTGCTGTTCGTGGTGGGCGTGCTGATCCGCCAGTACTTCGTGCTGCGCAACGACTGGCACCTGGGCAAGCGCGGCAACCCGTGGCCGTACGCGGCGGCCAGCGTGGTCGTGGCCATCGGCACGATCGCCTGGATGATTCCCACGCCTTCGGCCAACGCGGTGAACGAGGCGGCGCTGCCCAAGGTGGTGGATTACGCGCAGCTCAAGCCCATCCTAGAGAAGCGCTGCTACCTGTGCCATGGCGCGACGGTGCAGCAAAACGGCCTGCGCTTCGACGATGAAAACGTGGTGATGGCGCACGCGGCGGACATTTACCGGCAAGTGGTGGTGACGAAAAACATGCCTTTTTCCAACGCCACGCAAATGACCGACGAGGAGCGCGCGCTGGTGGGCGTGTGGTTCAAGGGGCTGTCGACGCACTGAACCTGCGGTCACCGGCGCGGTGGCCCGACCAGCGAGGGGAATCGACCGAAGCACGCGTGACCGGTGCTGCGCGACTGCAACCGGAAACCGATTCAGACCGGCACCGGCAGCCGAAGCTGGTGCGTGCTCAAGGCGTCGGCCAACTCGCGCACGCTTCGTTCCAGCGTCCTGCGAAGCATGCGCCGCGCCAGCCAGCACAAGTGCGCTTCCAGCGCGGCATGGCAACCGTTCTGGGCGCACGCGATCAGCGCCAGCATGCGCTGTTCGTCGAGCGTCAACGAGCGCTCTCCCGGCGGGTTGACCCGCAGGCAGCGCCGCTGAGCCAGGGCCAGCGCGCACAGGAACGTGCAGAAGGCCGCAAACACCTGCGTGCCGTCGGCACCGCACGCACATTTGAATTGCTGCGCGACGATCGGACACTCGGCGCCGCGCGCCATCATCGAGCGCCACGAATGCACGAGCAGATCCGCGCAACGGTTGTAGTCGTCCGCGTTTTCCGCGTTCAGCAGGGCCTTCATGTTCGACCTCGATGGTTCCTGGGTGATGATTGGATGATTATAAATACGACTCATTCGCATTTAATACCATCCCGCAAGGCCGAATCCAGACGGGGGCTCGATGTCCGCGGCGCGTGCGGGGGCGGGCGCTGTTCCCGCTGGTCCGGAAGATGGGCTCGCATCGCCCGTCTTCAGCGAATTCGCATAAGGCTTCTGCGGTATATCAAAGCGCTTTGATATACGATACCGTGCTTTCTCAATCAGCCACAAGGAACATCTCTTGGCTCTCCAACACATCATCGGCGTGGATCACGTGGTGATTCCGGTGCGCGACCTCGATGCGGCCGCGCAGCGCTGGCAGGCCGCGGGGTTCACGGTGTCGCCGCGCGGCAAGCACTCGGACTACATGGGCACCGCCAACTACACCATCGTGTTCGACCACGACTACATGGAGTTGATGGGCATCGACCACGCCACGCCGCACAACCAGCCGACGATCGATTTCCTGGAACAGCGCGAAGGCATCGAGCGCGCTGCGTTCACCACCGATGATGCCGCGGCGCTGGCAGCCGAACTGAAAAATCACGGCTACAACGGCGAAGGCCCACTGGCGTTCGGCCGTCCCGTGTCATTGCCCGGCGGCGGTACCCGCGAAGCCCGTTTCCAGATCGCCACCTGGCCCGTTGACGAAGCGCCCGGTGGCCTGCGCGTGTTTGCCTGCCAGCACCTCACGCGCGCCGCGGTCTGGATCCCCGAGTTGCAGCAGCACGCAAACGGCGCCAAAAGGCTGGTGCGTCTCGAAATCATTGCCAACGAGCCCCGGGAAGCGGCGGCCCACATGGCGCGCTTGATCGACCGGCAAACCGAGGCCATCCCCGATGGCTTCCGCGTGCCCTCGGGCGGCAACCGGGCGGTGTTCGAATTCTTGAGTGCCGCCGCATTCGCACGGCGCTATCCGGACAGCGTGCGCCAGGGCGCCGCTGCCACCGGCGCCGCTGCCATCGTGATTGCGAGCGACCAATTGGAGGCGCTGCCCGGTGCCGTCGCACACGGCGAGCTGGTGAGCTTGCCGGCCGTGCAAACCACCGGCGTCATCGTGAGCTTCGTCGCCGGCTGATCCGGCACGCCCATCTTTCCCATCTGCAAAGGAAAATCATGAACCCTCGTTTTGACATGACGCGGCGCGCTGCGCTGCGCACCTCGGCCGCCATCGCCGCCAGCGTGGTGGCACCGTGGAGCGCTTTTGCCGCGGAAACGCCGCGCAAGGGCGGCGTCTTCACGGTGCACTACGGCGCCGAGCAGCGCCAGCTCAACCCCAGCCTGCAAGCCTCCACCGGCGTGTACATCATCGGCGGGAAGATCCAGGAATCGCTGCTGGACCTGGACGCGCACGGCAAGACGGTGGGCGTGCTGGCGGAAAGCTGGGAATCCACGCCCGACGGCAAGACCGTCACCTTCCACCTGCGCAAGGGCGTGAACTGGCACGACGGCAAGCCGTTCACGTCGGCCGACGTGGCGTTCACCGCCATGAAGATGTGGAAGCCGATCCTGAACTACAGCTCGACGCTGCAGCAGTTCCTGACCGGCGTGGATACGCCCGACGCGCACACCGCCGTGTTCCATTACGACCGGCCGATGCCCTTGGGCCTGTTGCTGCGCGCGCTGCCGGATCTGGGTTACGTGTCGGCCAAGCACATCTACGAACAAGGCGATATCCGGACCAACCCGGCCAATTTCGCGCCAGTGGGAACCGGCCCGTTCAAATTCGTCGAGTACCAGCGCGGCCAGTACATCATCGCCGAGCGCAACCCGAATTACTGGCGCGGCGGCGGCATGCCGTACCTGGACCGCATCGTCTGGCGCGTGGTGACCGACCGCTCGGCCGCCGCGGCGCGCATGGAGGCCGGCGAAATCCTCTACAGCCCGTTCTCGGGACTCACGCTGTCGGACACGGCGCGCCTCGCCAAGGACAAGCGCTTCGTCGTCACCACCAAGGGCAACGAGGGCAACGCGCGCACCAACACCCTCGAGTTCAATTTCCGGCGCAAGGAACTGGCCGACATTCGTGTGCGCCAGGCGATTGCGCACGCGATCAACGTGCCGTTTTTCATCGACAACTTCCTCGGCGCCTTTGCCAAAGCCGGCACCGGCCCGATTCCGTCGGTTTCCACCGATTTCTATCCCACCGACCAGGGTCCGCAATATCCGTACGACAAGGCCCGGGCGATCCAACTGCTCGACGCAGCGGGTTTCAAGGCTGGCGCGGGCGGCACGCGCTTCACGCTCAAGCTGTTCCCGGCGCCGTGGGGCGAGGACATTTCGCTTTTTTCCACCTTCATCCAGCAGTCGCTGGGCGACGTCGGCATCAAGGTGGATATCGTGCGCACCGACGGTGGCGGCTACCTGAAGCAGGTCTACGCCGACCATGTGTTCGACTTGGCCACCGGCTGGCACCAGTACCGCAACGACCCCGCGGTATCCACCACGGTCTGGTACCGCTCGGGCCAGCCCGCGGGCGCGCCGTGGACCAACCAGTGGGGCTGGACCGATCCGGTCATCGACCGGATCATCGACAACGCCGCCACCGAGCTCGATCCGGCCAAGCGCAAGGCGCTGTACGGCGACTTCGAGCGCCGCGCGAACACCGAGCTGCCGCTGTGGCACCCGATCGAGCAGATCTTCCAGACGGTGATCACGGCCAAGGCGCGCAACGCATCCAACAATCCGCGCTGGGGCTCGTCCACCTGGCACGATTTGTGGCTGGAGGCATAGGCCCCGGAACGCGTTCCTGGAACACGCTCCCGACACCTGACGGCGCATCGTGCGACGCATTCTGGCTCTGGCGGGGCGACGGCTGCTGGCCTCGCTCCCGACGGTCGTCCTGCTGCTCATCGGCATCTTCGTGCTGCTGCAATTCGCGCCCGGCGACACCGTGGACGCGATGATGGCGCAGATGGGCGGCGGCGACGCCGCCACGGCCGCCAAGCTGCGCGCGTTCTACGGCCTCGACCTGTCGCTGCCGGCGCAGCTCGGGCATTACCTGTGGCGGCTGGTGCGGCTGGATCTGGGTTTCTCGTCGATTTACGGCAAACCGGTCGCGGCCGTCATCGTCGAGCGCCTGCCCGCCACGCTGCTGCTGATGGCCTCGGCGCTCTCGTTCGCGTTCTTCTTCGGCATGGTACTGGGCGTCATCGCCGCGCGCCGCGTCAACCAATGGCCCGACACGCTGATCTCGACGCTGGGCCTCATTTTTTATTCGACGCCGTCGTTCTGGCTGGGGTTGATGTCCATCGTGGGGTTTTCCATTTACCTGCAATGGCTGCCGTCGGGCGGCTTCGAGGACATCACGGCCACCTACACCGGCATCTGGCGCACGCTCGACATCGCGCGCCATCTGGTGCTGCCGGCGCTTTCACTCGGCCTGATTTACCTGGCGATCTATCTGCGCATCATGCGGGCCTCGATGCTCGAAGTGCTGAATCTCGACTTCATCCGCACCGCGCGCGCCAAGGGTCTCTCGGAAAACCGCGTCGTCGTGCGCCACGTGCTGCGCAACGCGCTCTTGCCCATGGTGACGCTGATCGGCCTGCAAGCCAGCGCCATGCTGGGCGGCTCGGTGGTGATCGAAAGCGTGTTCTCGCTGCCCGGACTCGGGCGACTGGCATATGAGTCGGTGATCCAGCGCGATCTCAACATGCTGCTCGGCATCGTCTTCGTTTCGGCGCTGGTGGTGATCGTGGTGAATTTCATCACCGACCTACTCTACGCCAAGCTCGATCCGCGCATCACGACGGGTGTCTGATCCGAGTCCCATGGACGCCGTCAAACGCTACCTGCGCAGCCCGCCCGCCGTGATCGGCCTGGTGCTGCTGGCGCTCGTGGTCTTCATGGCGCTCAGCGCACACTGGTTCTATCCGCGCGATCCGCTCTCGCTCGCCGGACGACCGCTGCAGTGGCCGTTCCAGAACCCGCGCTTTCCGCTCGGCACCGACAACTCGGGTCGCGACATCGCCGCGCAAATCCTCTACGGCGCGCGCATTTCACTGCTGATCGGGCTCGTCTCCACGCTGCTCTCGGTGGCGATCGGCATCGTCATCGGCGCGCTGGCAGGCTTTTACGGCGGCTGGATCGACACCTTGCTAATGCGCCTCACCGAAGCGTTCCAGACGCTGCCCAATTTCCTGCTGCTGCTGGTGCTGGTGGCGGTATTCGGCTCGCACCTCGCGACGGTGACGATCGCCATCGGCGCGGTCTCGTGGCCGGCGCCCGCGCGCCTCACCCGCTCCGAATTCCTGACACTGCGCAACCGCGAATTCGTGCATGCCGCGCGCACGCTCGGCGTGCGCGACTGGCGGCTGATCTTCAGCGAGATCCTGCCCAACGCGCTGCCGCCGCTCATCGTTTACGCGAGCGTGGTCATGGCGGTCGCCATCCTGCTGGAGGCGGCGCTGGCTTTCCTGCGCCTCTCGGACCCCAACGTCGCCTCCTGGGGCAACCTGATCGGTCTGGGACGCGACGTGCTGCGCGAGCAGTGGTACGTCTCCGCGATTCCCGGCATCGCCATCCTGGTCACGGTACTCGCGGTCTCGCTCGTGGGGCAAGGGCTGAACGACGCCCTCAATCCGAGGCTGAAAGGCCAATGAGCGCCGCGCTGCTCACCTTGAAAGACCTCGCCGTGCGCCTGCCCGCCGGCGCCGACCGGCCCTACGCGATGGAAGGGGTTTCGTTCTCGCTTGCCGCCGGCGAGATCGTCTGCGTGGTGGGCGAATCGGGCTCGGGCAAGTCGATGACCGCCAACGCCATCATGCGGCTGCTGCCGCCGCACGTGGCCATCGCCGCGGGCGAGGTGCTGTTTGAAGGCCGCGATTTGGCGCACGCTTCCGAGGCCGACATGCGCGCCGTGCGCAGCGTCGACATCTCGATGATCTTTCAGGAGCCGATGACGGCGCTGAATCCGCTGCACACCGTGGGCGATCAGATCGGCGAGGTGTTCGCGGTGCACACGGCCATGAGCAAGGCCGCGATCCGCGCGCGCGTGCTTGAGCTCATCGCCGAAGTGCGCATCCCCGATCCAACGCACACAGCCAAGGCGTATCCGCACGAACTCTCGGGCGGGCAGCGCCAGCGCGCCATGATCGCCATGGCACTGGCGCTCGGCCCCAAAGTACTGATTGCCGACGAGCCCACGACCGCGCTCGACGTCACCACGCAGGCCGAGATCCTCAAGCTGATCCGGCAATTGCAGGAGCGCAAGGGCACCGCCGTGCTGTTCATCACACACGACTTCGGCGTGGTGGCCGAGATCGCCGATCGCGTGGTCGTCATGGAGCAAGGCCACGTGGTGGAGCAAGGCGCGGCCGACGCGGTCCTCAACCATCCACAACATCCCTACACGCGCGCCCTGATTGCGGCCGTGCCGCCGCTCGCCGCGCCGCCGCCGCGCCAGCTTTCGACCGAGCCCATCCTGACCGTCGAGCACCTGAACAAGACCTATGCCAAGCGCGGCTTTTTCGGCCGCGGCGGCCGCACGGTGCGCGCGCTGAATGACGTGTCGCTCACGCTGCCGCGCGGCGCCACCGTGGGCGTCGTGGGCGAATCGGGCTCGGGCAAATCGACGCTGGCGCGCTGCATCCTGCGGCTCATCGACCCCGACAGCGGCGCCGCGCTGCTGGACGGCAAGGACCTGACGCGCCTGTCGGCGCGAGACATGCGCGCGGAAACAAAGCACATCCAGATGGTGTTTCAGGACCCGTACGCCTCGCTCAACCCGCGCCGCAAGGCGGGCGAGCTGGTGGCACAGGGGCTGATCGTGCACGGCACGCCGCGCCGCGAAGCATTCGCGCAGGCACGCGAGCTGATGGCGCTGGTCGGACTGGACCCCTCGGCGTTCAACCGCCATCCGCACGAGTTTTCGGGCGGTCAGCGGCAGCGCATCGGCCTGGCGCGCGCGCTGGCGCTGCGCCCCAAGGTGCTGATCGCCGACGAGCCGGTGTCGGCGCTCGACGTGTCGGTGCAGGCGCAAGTGCTGAAGCTGCTCGCCGATTTGCGCGAGCGGTTCGGGCTTTCCATGCTGTTCGTCACGCACGATCTGCGCGTGGCCGCGCAAATCTGCGACTGGATCGCGGTCATGCAAAACGGCGTCGTGGTCGAATCGGGCCCGACCGCGCAGGTTTTCAATCGACCGCGGCATGCGTACACGCGCGCGCTGCTCAGCGCCATTCC
>SCQQ01000104.1 GCA_004299095.1 Burkholderiaceae bacterium
CGCGTGCGCACGCCGGCCAGCAGCGCCGGGTCGCTGATCAGGTCGAACGCGGCTTCGGCCACGGCGCAGGCGAGCGGATTGCCGCCGAAGGTGGAGCCGTGGCTGCCGTAGGTGAAGCTCGCTGCGACCTTGGCGGTGGTCAGCATGGCGGCGATGGGGAAGCCGCAGCCCAGCGCCTTGGCGCTGGTGAGGATGTCGGGCGTGACGCCGTAGCCCATGTAGGCGTACAGGTGGCCGCTGCGGCCCATGCCGATCTGCACTTCGTCGAAGATCAAGAGCGCGCCGTGCGCGTCGCACAGCTTGCGCACGCCTTTCAGGAATTCCGGCGTGGCCGGGATGATGCCGCCTTCGCCTTGCACCGGCTCGACGATCACGGCGCAGACGTCGTCGCCCATGCAGCGCTCGAGCGCGGGCAGGTCGTTGAACGGCACGTGGTCGATGCCGGTCGGCAGGGGCTCGAAGCCCTTGGTCTTGTCGGGTTGGCCGCCGACGCTCACGGTGAACAGCGTGCGCCCGTGAAACGACTGGTTGAAGGCGACGATGCGCTGTTTCTTGTCGCCGTGGCGATCGGCCGCGTACCTGCGCGCGAGCTTCAGCGCCGCTTCGTTGGCTTCGGCGCCCGAGTTGGCGAAGAACACGCGCTCGGCAAAGGTGGCGGCGCAGATTTTCCTGGCCAGGCGCAGCGCGGGTTCGTTGGTCATGACGTTGCTCAAGTGCCAGAGCTTGTCCGCCTGGTCTTTCAGCGCCGCGACCAGTTTGGGGTGGCAGTGGCCGAGCGCGGTGACCGCGATGCCGCCGGCGAAATCGACGTATTCGTGGCCCGCCTGGTCCCAGATGCGCGAACCCTGGCCGCGCACCGGGATCACGGCGGCGGGGTTGTAGTTGGGCACCATGACCGCGTCGAAATCGGCGCGGGTCACGGCCATGGGTTGCATGTTGCGAGTCATTTTTCGTTCTCCAGTTGAAAGTCATACAGGGCGCCCAGGCCCAGGAGTTGCGTGAGTTCGTCCAGCGCGCTGCGGTTTTCTTCGAGCAGCAGCGGGTCGGCCAGGTCGTGGGCGGTGAGTCGGTCGCGGTAGTGGCGATCGATCCAGGCGCCGAGCTTCAGGTAGAGCGTGTGGTCGAGCAGCACGCCCGGCGCCAGCGCCGCGCGCTCGGCGTCGGTGAGCGGCACGCGCAGGCGCAGGCAGGCCGGGCCGCCGCCATTGCGCATGCTTTGCGTCACGTCCATCACCCGCAGCGCGTCGATGACGCCGTCGCCCGCCGTCAGCGCCTGCAGGCAAGTCCAGACACGCGGCTCGGCTTCGCATTCGGCCGGCACGACCAGCAGCCGCTTCCTGTCGGGCAGCGTGACGAGCTGGCTGTTGAACAGATACGTGCGCACGGCGGTCGCCAGATCGACCGCCGTGGCAGGAACTTCGATCCAGTGCAGCGGACGCTCACCGAGCGCCCGTTCCAGCTCCGCGCGTACGCCCGCCTGATCGACGAAAGCCTGCGCGTGGCAAAGCATGACATCGGCGTGCCCCACGGCGATCACGTCGTTGTGGAAGACACCGGCCTGGATGGCGGCCGGGTTCTGGCGCGCATACACGGTGCGTGCGGACGCGAGCCCGTGCTGGCGGGCGATGGCCTCGCTTGCCGCGCGCGACTGGCGCGCCGGGTAGGGCGGGCGTTCGCCGGCTTCGCGGCCGTAGACGAACAGCGTGGCGCCCGCGGCATCGGCACGGGGCGCAACACGGGTGTGGTTGGCCGCGCCTTCGTCGGCAAACGCGGGCGTTGCGGGCAGTGGAGCGTGGTGCACGAAGTGCGCTGGGTCGGCAAAAATTCGCTGGAGGATGCGCGCCGTGGCGGCGGCCTCGATGGAGCGGTGGAACTGCGTCGCCAGATTGGCGGCAGTGAAATGCACGCGCCCGTCGGCGCAATCCGCACTCGCCGAAACGGTGGCCGCATTCGCCGCCCACATGTGCGCGGCGGACGAACAGGCCGAGAGCAAATCGGGCGCATCGCGCGCCGCGCGGGCAATCACCTCTTGATCGCTGCCGCCGAACCCCAGGCGGCGCAACGTGGGCACGTGCGGGCGCGGCTGCGGTGGCAGCACGCCCTGCGGCAGGCCCAGTTGCGCCATGGCCCACATCTTGTCCAGTCCTTCCCGCGCGGCCTGGCGCGGGTTGGAGCGCTGGCCAGCGTTGGCCGACGACGCCCGGTTGCCGATCGCTAGTCCGCCGTAGTGGTGGGTGGTGCCAACCAGGCCGTCGAAATTGACTTCAACGGTGTTCATGATGCGACCCGATTGGCCATTGAGGCACGCTGCAATCCCATGGACGAACCTCGCCGCAGGGTCTGCGCGTTGTCATTCCGGTGCCGGCGGGAAACCCGGGAGCCCATCCAGCGAGTCGACCATGGAATTGCCGTCATTCCCGCGCAGGCGGGAATCCATGGATAAGCGCATCCGGTGCTGCGGCTCACGAATTCGCACGGCCAGTAACGGATTCCTGTTTGTGCGCGAACGGCGGCGTCGAACAGATCAGTTCCCCCGCGCGCGGCCGACAAAGGTGGCGCCGACGTTCGACGGTTTCTGATGCGCGACATGACGCCGACCATCATCGTCAATCAGCCAGCGTGATGCCCGGCGGCAATTCGTCCGGCAGGCTCGGGTGGCTGCTTTCCAGCGAGGCCACGGGGTAGGCGCAGTAGTCGGCGGCGTAGTACGCGCCCGGCCAATGGTTGCCGCTTGCGCCCACGCCGCCGAAGGGCGCCGTGCTGCTGGCGCCGGTAAGCGGCCGGTTCCAGTTGACGATGCCGGCGCGGATGGTGTCGTGAAAGACGTCGTAGCGCGCCGGATCGTCGCTCAGCAGCCCGGCGGACAAGCCGTAGCGCGTGGCGTTGGCGGCGGCCAGCGCCGCGGCAAAGTCTGCATAGCGCACGACTTGCAGCAGCGGCCCGAAGATTTCTTCGTCGGCCACGGCGACGCCGGTCACGTCGACCAGGCCGGGCGTCATCATTCCGGTATCCGGCGCCAGTGCCTTCGCTGACACCAGCGCTCGCGCTCCGCCATCGACCATGGCCTGCTGGCTCGCCAGGATGCGCGCGCGCGCGGCCGCGGTGATCACGGGCCCCATGAACGGCTGCGGCGTTGCAAACGGCGTGTCCACGCGCAGCTTGGCCACGGCCGCGCACAGGCGCGCGAGCAGCCGGTCGCCGAAATCGCCTTGCGGCACCAACAGGCGGCGCGCGCAGGTGCAGCGCTGGCCGGCCGAGAGGTACGCCGATTGCAGGATCACCCACACGGCGGCGTCGAGGTTGGCGACCCGGTCCACCACCAGCGGGTTGTTGCCGCCCATCTCCAGCGCGAGGATTTTCTGCGGCTGTTCGGCCAACGCGCGATGCAGCGCGAAGCCGGTGCGCGCGCTGCCG
>SCQQ01000105.1 GCA_004299095.1 Burkholderiaceae bacterium
GCCGCGAGCGGGTCACGGAAACAGCGTCCTACCAGTCAGGCGTTGGTGCTCGCGCAGGGCGAAGCGGTCGGTCATGCCGGCGATGTAATCCGCCACGGCACGCTCGCGATCGACACGCTCTGCGAAGCTGGGACGCAGCTCTTCCGGGCGATCCAGATAGAGCGCAAACAACTCGCGCACCACCTGCTGGGCGCGCCGGTTGATGTCGACCACTTGCGGATGCCGATACAGATTGCGGAACAGAAAGTGCTTGAGTTCAGTGGAATCCGCGCGCATCGCGTCGCTGAAATGCACCAGCGGCGCGCTGGCGCGCACCGCGTCCACGTCGGCCGGCGCTGCTGCATCAATGCTGGCCTGCGTGGCCGCGATCACGTCATAGACCTGGGCCGACAGCATGCGGCGGATGGCTTCGTACAGCAGCCGGCGGCCTTTGATGTCCGGCCAATCCCGATGAGCCTGGTCGCAATGGCGGGCAAACAGCGGCACGATGGCGAGTTGCTCCAGCGTGATCAGGCCGGAGCGCACGCCGTCGTCGATGTCGTGCGCGTTGTAGGCGATTTCGTCGGCCAGATTGGCCAGTTGCGCTTCCAGGCTGGGCTGCGTGCCCGCGATGAAGCGCCGCCCCACGCCGCCGGGCTCCTGCACTTCCAGCGCATGCGCTTGGCGCTGCGTGCAGTGCTTCAGGATGCCCTCGCGCGTTTCGAACGTCAGATTCAGGCCGTCGTGATCGGGGTAGCGGTGTTCCAACTCGTCGACCACGCGCAGGCTTTGGCGGTTGTGCTCGAAGCCGCCGAAATCGCGCATGCAGTCGTTCAACGTGTCCTGGCCGGCGTGACCGAACGGCGTGTGGCCGAGGTCGTGCGCCAGCGCAATCGCTTCCACCAGGTCTTCGTGCAGCCGCAGCGGTCGGGCGATGTCGCGCGCCAGTTGCGCCACTTCAAGCGAATGCGTAAGGCGCGTACGAAACAGATCGCCTTCATGGTTCAGGAAAACCTGGGTCTTGTACACCAGTCGCCGGAAGGCGGTCGAGTGCACGATGCGGTCGCGGTCGCGCTGGAAATCGTTGCGCGTGGGCGCGGGTGGGACGGGATGACGGCGGCCGCGCGAGTGTGCGGGATCGCAGGCATAGCGCGCCAAGGGAGTACTCATTGGTGACGTGGGCACCGCATCGCCCGCGTGCCCCCCAACCAGGCTCCCAGGTGGTTGATTCAGGTCGCGCAGCATCGGTCGATGACCTCCCGCACCAGCGCGTCGGGCACAGCACGCACCACCGCGCCATGTCCTCGTTCGATCAAGACATAACGGATTTCGCCCGCCTGTGCTTTCTTGTCCACCCGCATGTGCTCCAGGTAGCTCCCGGCGTTGTCCGCCGGGTCGATGACCGGACCGTGCGTCGGCAGGCCGGCGCGTTCCAGCAGGGCCACCAGGCGCTGCACGAATGCGCGATCCGCAAGCCCCAGCTCCTGCGAAACGTGCGCCGCCATCACCATGCCGGCGGCTACCGCTTCGCCGTGCAGCCAGGCGCCAAAGCCCAGTCCGGCCTCGATCGCGTGGCCGAACGTGTGACCGAAATTGAGGATGGCGCGCAAGCCGGCTTCACGTTCGTCCTGGGCCACCACGTCGGCCTTGATTTCACAACTGCGCTTGACGGCATGCGCCAGCGCGGGCAAATCGCCCGCCCGCAAGGCGTTCATGTGCTGCTCCAGCCAATCAAAAAACGCCATATCGGCAATCGGTCCGTACTTGATGACTTCAGCCAACCCCGCGGAGAGCTCGCGCGCGGGCAGGGTTTTCAGCACATCCAGATCGCATACCACCGCCTGCGGCTGGTAGAACGCGCCGATCATGTTCTTGCCGAGCGGGTGGTTGATGGCGGTCTTGCCGCCGACGGAAGAATCCACTTGCGCGAGCAGCGTGGTGGGGACTTGCACGAACGGCACGCCGCGCATGTAACAGGCGGCGGCAAATCCGGTCATGTCGCCGATCACGCCGCCACCCAGCGCGTACAACGTGGTCTTGCGGTCGGCCGCGCGCCGCAGCAGCGCATCGAAGATCAGATTCAGCGTGGCCCAAGTCTTGTATTGCTCGCCATCAGGCAGGAGCAGCCTCGCCACGTGACGGTGATGCCCCGCCAGCGCGCGCTCGAGGCGCTCGGCATACAGCGGCCCGACCGTGGTGTTGCTCACGATCAGCGCATCCGACCCCGCCGACACATGGGAAAAGCTTCCCGGATCGGCCAGCAGCGCGCGGCCGATCAGGATGGGATAGCTGCGCGCGCCGAGCGCAATCTCGATGCGCGTCACGGGCCCGTCTTCAGCCAAAGTTTCTGCAGTCACGACGCAACGTCCTCGTGAATATCGGGATACGGCACACTGACCCCGCCGCTTTCATCAGGCATCAGTTCCAGTTGCATCAGGATGCGGTGGATCAGCAGCCCGCGCGAGGACCGCAGCACGTCCATCACGAAATGGGCGCTTTCCCGGTAGAGCGGATCACGCTCGGCGTAAAGTTCTTTCAGGCGCGCGAGCGGATCCGCCACCTGCAGCAGTGGCCGGCGCGTGTCGTGGCGCAAACGGCGGAACAGGAACTCAGGGGCGGCACGCAGATAAATGACGGTGCCACGCTCATGCAGACAGCGCCGGTTGGCTGCGCGCAGCACCACGCCGCCGCCGGTCGCCAGCACGCCGGGCGCGCCGTCCATCAACTCGTCCAGCACGCGTTGCTCCAGATCACGGAACGCCACCTCGCCCTGGCTCGCAAAGTATTCCCGGATGCTGGTCCCCAGGCGCCGCTCGATCACGCTGTCGCTGTCCCAAAGCGGCACACCCAAGCTGTGCGCCAACTGGCGCGCGACGGTTGATTTGCCCACACCGGGCATGCCCACGAGAACGACGGTCATGATGAAAGCGCTATTTTGCGGCCAGCCAACCGCCCTCTCCCGTGGCCATCGCAGCCTGCTCGGGGAAAAATTCGCGCCGGCAGACGAAGTCGATTCGAGCTTAACCGATTCAATGCCCGCGATCGGAGCGGCCGCACTGGACTGGCGAGACCCATCGACCGGGCATTGGCCAGATCATCCCATTGCAAGCAGCGGAACGCGCCCTGCGGTACGACCGCATCATCTGGTAGATTGCCCACCATGCCCCACCGAACCGCGACGCCATGAATTTGCGTGACCTGACTTACCTCGTGGCGCTGGCGGACTACCGGCACTTCGGACGGGCGGCCGATGCCAGCTTTGTCAGCCAGCCAACGTTGTCAACCCAAATCAAGAAGCTGGAAGCCGAACTGGGCGTGACGCTGATCGACCGCGCACCGCGCAAGGTTCTGCTGACCGATGCCGGCGAGCAGATCGTGGCGCGCGCGCGCAATGTGCTGCACGAAATCGCGCAGATCAAATCCATCGCACGGCAGCAGCAAGACCCGGAATCGGGCACGCTGCGCCTCGGCATTTTTCCAACGCTCGGGCCGTACCTGCTGCCGCACGTGCTGGACCGTTTGCGCACCAGCCTGCCGCGGCTGGAGTTGCTGCTGACTGAAGAAAAAACCGAATCCTTGTTGAAGCGCCTGCACGCCGGCCAACTGGACGCGGCCATCCTCGCGCAACCCATCCACGATGCCGGCTTGCGCGCCGAATTCCTGTTCGAAGAACCGTTCGTACTGGCCACGCCCAGCGGACACGCACTCGCCGGAAAGCCCGCGCTCAGGGTGGCCGATCTCGCGCACCAGCAACTGCTCCTGCTGGAAGAAGGCCATTGCCTGCGGGATCAGGCCCTTGAAGTCTGCCACCTGTCCAACGCCAGCGAGAGAAGCGAATTTCGCGCCACCAGCCTGGAAACCCTGCGGCAAATGGTCGCCATGAACGTCGGCATCACGCTGCTGCCGGTGCTGGCCGTGCAACCGCCCATTGCGCGCACCGCCAACATCTGCCTGACCGCGTTCCAGGGCGCTCATCCAAGCCGGCGGCTGGCGATTTTCTGGCGCAAGACGTCGGCGCTGCACGAGTTGCTGCTGAAAGTGGCCCGCATCTTTCAAAGCCTGCCGGTGGCGCTGCTGGACCCGTGCGCGGCAAGCCATCCAACCGGACGATCCACAAACAATCGCCAACCTGGAACCGAACCCGCGCAAACGCAGGCCTTGCGCCAGCCATCCAAAGCGCCGGTTCAGGGGCGCCCGTAACTTGCTCAAACAGGTTCAGGCGGGTACCCGCGGTGAATCAAACAAGCGCAGGTGACGGGCCGTTTCAATAGGACGCATCTATCCCCCACATCAAATCAATCGATTGGACACACTCCCGGCGAACGCACTAAGCTTGGGCCTTCTTTCAACATTCAACAAGGAGCATCAGCATGGCGGAAACAATTCAAGGGCCGCAACGCCTGGGACCGCTGACCTGGCTGGTCGGCGAATGGGAAGGCAACGTCGGCGTCGACCTGTCCTACCACAACAACGACGATGAAACCGGCAAAACCGGCTACTTCGAAAAAGCTCATTTCCATCCGATCCCGACAACCCAGAACGGCAAGCAGTTCCTGGAAGGCCTGACCTATCAGATGACTGCCTGGCGCCACGGCGAAGAAGCCTCCGATCCCTTCCACGACGAAGTGGGTTACATGCTGTGGGACAAGCCCACCGGCCAAGTGATGCGCACCGTCGTGTTCGGCCGCGGCATCGCCATGATCGTGGGCGGTACGGCCAAAGTCCACGACACCAGCTTTCACCTCAGGGCCACGCCGGGTGACGCGAACTACGGCATTCTGCAAAACAAGTACCTGTCGGAGCGGGCCGAATTGCGCGGGTTTGAAAGCACGTTCACGATGAACAAGGACGGCACCATCCACTACAAGCAGGACTTGATCCTGAAACTGGCGGCGCTGGGTGGCAAGGAAATGCACCACACCGACGAGAACACGTTGCATCTGGTCAAGCGTTACCACCCGAGCGCCGAAGCGTAATCCGCGGCCATCGCTCACGCAGCAAAAAGCCCGCGGCAACGCGGGCTTTTTTGTGGTCCCGAAGATGATCAGCCCCCGCTGACGGTTTGTCGTCCTTCGCAGTGCGGGATGGCTCCGGAAAGACGCGGCGACACCAAGTGACTTGGGACCCTTCGAGCGCGACCTCAGCGCATCGCCGTCCGCTCCGACACCACCTTGGGCGTGATGAAGATCAGCAATTCCTGCTTGTTAGACTGCTTCGTCGTTTGCTTGAAGAGATTCCCCAGGACCGGGATGTCGCCCAAGAGCGGCACCTTGTTGACGGAATCGCTTTCGCTCAGCTCGTAAATACCGCCGATGACCACAGTGCCGCCGTTTTCGACCAGCACCTGCGTCTGCACGCGCTTGGTGTTGATCGACACGCCGCCCTCCACCGTTTGTCCCGGGCTGTCCTTGTTGACAGTCAGGTCGAGGATGATGTTGCCCTCGGGCGTGATCTGCGGCGTGACTTCCAGGCTCAGGACGGCCTTGCGGAAAGTCACGGCGGTCGCGCCGCTGGAAGTCGCTTGCTGGTACGGAATTTCCGTGCCTTGTTCGATGATGGCCTTGGTTTGATCGGCCGTGACCACGCGCGGACTCGACACGATGCGCCCGCGCCCATCCGCTTCGAGCGCCGACAGTTCCAGGCTCAGGAAGTGATTGGCGGCTGAATTGAACAACGTGACCGCAAAGTTGCCCGGGTTCACGCCTGGGGCGATCGTCGAGGTGTCCGCCGGCAGGTTGACGAACGCGGAATTGAGCGCGCTCGCTGCCGCGGAAGTTGAACCTCCAGTCACAGGACTGATGGCATCGTAGGCACCCCCGGCCGCATAGCCTCCCGAAGTCGTGACCCCAGGGGCCTGATTTCCGAGTCGACCGCCGAGGCGCGCGCCCAGCGAACGGCCGAAGTTGTCAGTGGCCTCGACGATGCGCGCCTCGATCAGCACCTGCCGCACCGGGACGTCGAGCTTGGCGATCATCTGGCGAATTTTGTCGAGTCGCGACGGGATGTCGGTGATAAACAGCTGATTCGTCCGCGGCTCCGCAATCACCGATCCACGAGAACTCAACATGCTGCCGGTCGTACCGCTGGTACCCCCACCACCGCCACCCGTCCCCGAGTTGCTCAACTGGTTCTTGATTTCCGTCGCCTTGGTGTAGTTGAGTTGGAATGATTCGGTTTGCAGCGGCTCCAGATCACGGATGGAGGCCTGCGCTTCCAGGTCCGCTTTCTCTTTGGCCGCCATCTCGTCCTTGGGCGCGATCTGGAGCACGTTGCCGACGCGCTTCATGCCCAGGTTCTTGGCCTGCAGAATGATGTCCAGCGCCTGGTCCCACGGCACGTCCTTGAGGCGCAGCGTGAGATTCCCCTGCACCGAGTCTGACGTGACGATATTGAAGTTGGTGAAATCGGCAATCACCTGCAGCAGCGAGCGCACGTCGATGTTCTGGAAGTTGAGCGACAGTTTCTCGCCGTGGTAGCCCGGGCCTTGCGTCAACTTGTTCGGATCGGTCTTCTGGTGCCGCACTTCCACCACGAGCTGGTTGTCGCTTTGATAGGCGCTGTACTCCCAGGGGCCGGCCATGTCGATCACCATGCGCACCCGGTCGCGCGCCTGCGTGGTGCTGACGGTCTGCACCGGCGTACCGAAATCCGACACGTCCAGGCGCCGGCGCAAGCCTTCGGGCAAGCTCGTTTTCAGAAATTCAACCACCAGGCTCTGGCCGTGCTGCTGGATGTCGACGCCGACCTGGTTGTTGGCCAGGCCGACGATCACACGACCCGCGTTCTCGACGCCACGCTTGAAATCGATGTCGCGCAACGGCAACGTGTCTTCGTTCTGATTTTGCGCAAACGCCACCTGCGCCGGCGCTGGCACCGATTCAGCGATCGCCGGCGCCAGCGTCACCAATACGCTCTTGCCACGCAGTTCGGTGCGATACGTGGTGGAACGATTAAGACTCAGCACCACGCGCGTCAAACCGGACACCTGCGCAATCTTTGCGGAACGCACGTTGCCCTGGTTGACGGGGATCGAACTCTCCCCCGTGCCATTGGTCACCCCGGGGAAATCCAGCGCGATGTTGGCTGGCGCCCGGGTTGCAAATCCCGAAGGCGGCGCCGCGAGCGGTTGATTCAGATCAATCCGCACGACCTCGCTGCCGCCCTGGACTGACGCCGTCACCGATTCGATGCGCGTTTGCGCCAGCGCCAGTGTCGTCGTCGCCATCCAGCCCACCACGACCGCCACGCCCCAGCGCGCCAAGAATCCAATCGGCGCTCCTCTAACCATTTTTCTTCTCCTGTTGCTGCAACTGCAAGGTGGCGGCCCGTTCGATCCAATCACCAGTCGCGTCCTGCACCACTTCCCGCAAGGTCACTTCATTGTCGGAAATCGCCGTGACCAAACCATAGTGCTGCCCCAGATGTTCCCCGACGCGCACCTGGTACAGGAGCCGGTCCACCCGCACCAAGGCCACTTTCTTGCCGCCGCCGTCGAGCGTGCCGACCATGGACATGACGTCCAGCGGGAACGCTTCAAGCGGCTCCTTGCGCCGTTCCAGTTCACGCGCGATCAGGGACGCCCCGGTATTGCGGGTGGTCTCGGTTCGGAGCACACGGGTCAGGCGTTCCTGGCTGAACGGGTCGGGCGCCGAGGCCTGGGAGTACGCCAACGGCGTGTAGACCGTGGGCTGTTTCAGGGGCGTCACTTTCGGCACGGCTTGTTGGCGCTCCTGCGCTATCCAGGCATCAAGGTCCGCATGTCCTTGCGAACAACCCGTTGCCAACAACACGAGCGCTGCCAGTGCGGCGCCCATCGGAACAAAACGTGGACTCATTTCGCGCCGCTCGCTTTCGGCTTGGCCTTGGATTTGGCCTGGCGTTGCGCCGCAATCTCATCCGGATCCAGGTAACGGAACGTCTTGGCCGTCGCCTGCAAAACCAGCACGCCGTTGCCGTCCTTGGCATTGGCCGGGGCAATCGACAGATTGTTGAGCGTCACGATGCGCGACAAATGGGCAATGTCGGCCGTGAACGCACCAATGTCGTGGAAGCGGCCCGAGATCTTGAGCGCGATGGGCAGCTCCGCGTAATAGTCTTTGACATCCAGTTGTCCTGGTTTGAACAAGTCGAACTGCAGGCTCCGGCCCAAACCAGCCTGATTGATATCGGAAAGCAGCGCGTCCATTTCAGCCTTCCCAGGCAATTGCTTTTCCAGGACTTCGACATACTGCGCGACTTGCGCTTTTTGCTTCTTCAACGCGTCGAGGCTGACCGCTTTCTGTAGCTTGACGTGGTATTCCTGCTTGAGTTTGGTTTCCTGCCCGCGCGCGTGATCGAGATCCTCGTCAACGCCTTTCAACCACAGGAACCAGAGCACGGCCACCACGAGGACAGCCACCACCACAAACAGGAGATAACGGGGCAGCCACGGCCACGATGCGCCATCCTGCAGATTCAGCCCTTGGAACTGGGTCGTGATGGCTGCGCGAACGCGCTTGGCATCAACGCTTGCAGCCGGTTTTTTTTGTTTTTCTGGCATGGGTTTCTAATGCGCCTTGTGGGCCGCTGCCGGTGCCGCGGCAGCCATTCCGGGTTTGCCGGCCGCTTCGGGACGACGCAACTGGTAGCGCACCGTGAAGTTGTAGACCCGGCGCTTCTCGTTCGCGCCGAGTGCCACGCTGGACGACACGATTTCAACCAACTCGGGGTGGCTGATCCAGTCGGAGCCATGGGTCAGGTTGCGCAGCAGCTCGGACACGCGTTCGTTGGACTGCGCCACGCCCTGAATCAGGACGTTGCTGCCCTCCTGCTTGACGGAACTCAAATAAACGCCGTCGGGCAACTCCTTGACCGATTCGTTCATCAAGTGCACCGGCAAATTACGATCGGTCTGCAGGCTTTCGACGGCATCCTGGCGCGCCCTGAGCGCGGCAATTTCGTCGCCGAGCGCGGCCACTTCCTTGATTTGGCTGTCCAGCTCGGTCACTTTGCCCTGCAAGAAGGCATTGCGCGCTTGCTGGTTGCTGATCTGGTTCTGGTACCAACCATAGACGGCCACCGCAACCAGCGCGCCAATCACCGCCGACAGCACCAACGCCCCATTGAAGGTCCGCTGCGCCTGCTGGCGCGCGATCGCCCGGTGCGGCAGGAGGTTGATCAAAATCATCGCAGGAACCTCCGCATCGCCAACCCGCATGCGGTCAGGTAGGTCGACGCCGTGCGCGTCAACCGATCCCGATTCACCGCCCGACCGTATTGCATCCCCGCGAACGGGTCAACCACTTCACACGGGAACGACGTGTGTTCGTCCACCGCCTCAGCCAAGCCAATGAGCCCGGCGCTGCCGCCGGCCAGCAAGATGCGTTCGACCTTGTTGTGCGGTGTGCTGGTAAAGAAAAACTTCAGCGCACGCTCGATTTCCTGCGCCAGGCTTTCGACGAAGGGCGCCAGCACCGCGTCGGCGTAGTCAGCCGGCAAATCGCCCGCGCGCTTCTTGCTCTCGGCTTCATCCTCGGTAAAGCCGTATTGGTGGGCGATCGCCTGTGTGAGCTGCGCCCCGCCAAACAGTTGCTCGTGCTCGTAAACGAGATCCTCGCCCGCCAATACCGACAGGTTCGAGGTCGCACCGCCAATCTCGAACAGCGCAACCGGCGCGCGGGTGTCAAGTGCCGGTGCAGGCTCGATCAGGCGCCCGAGTGCCAGGCGCGCGGCGTAGGTGTCCACGTCCATCACGACCGGCGTCAGCCCGACCGCCTCGGCCAGACCTTGCCGGCCTTCGACCTTCTCGCGCCGAGACGCCGTGATCATGACATCGACGTCTTCCTCGGAACTTGTGGTGGGCCCGATGACACAAAAGTCCAAGCTGACTTCATCAAGCGAAAACGGGATGTACTGATTGGCCTCCATTTCAACTTGCGCTTCCATTTCGCGCTCGGTCAAAACGGCTGGCAAAACCATTTTCTTGCTGATGACTGCAGATGCCGGCATTGCCAGCGCAACCTGCTTGGCGCGCGTGCGGGTCTTTTGCAACAGGCGCTTGGCTGCATCGGCCACTGCATCGAAGTTTTCGATGTTGCCTTCGCTGACCCACCCGTGTTGCAGCGGCTCCACGCCGCAGCGCTCCAGAGTGAATTCGCCCGCTGGCGAATCTTGCGTGAGTTCGACGAGCTTGATGCTGGAGGCGCTGATATCCAGCCCGATCAACGGCGCCGGCTGACGTTTGAATAGCGATTCGATCATCAGCGCGCTGCCCCCTCCGATTGATGCGAATATGAAATCATGAATTTGTTCGCAAGCGGACGCATGCTACCAGCAAGGCCCCCCATAGGGAATAAAGAGTGCCGCGAAAGCGCCACGGGTGTCGTAAAAACGACAGCAAACGGCGATAATTACGGGCTCGCGGCGTGACGGGTGCTCTGTCATCCCGCACGCAACTGCACCTTGAGAACTGACCACCGCCACGCGGGATTCACCGCCAGCCCATCGGCGCCTCCGTCCCGCTCCCGCGCATTTTCGGCGTGCATTCCCATCCTGCACGCTCAACCCTCATGAACGACATGCATGCCGACAAACGTTCGCCCGACCGCGAACCACCCCGCGCCCCGCGCCGCCACCATTGGTTGCTGCGATCCCTCTGGCTGACCGTACTGGGTTTGGGCACGTTGGGCGTGGGCGCCGTCATCGCCGTACTGATTGCGCTGGCGATCGCCTACCCGAGTATTCCCGACGTTTCCTCGCTCGCACACTATCGCCCGAAGCAGCCGCTGCGGGTCTACACCAGCGATGATCAGCTGATCGGCGAATTCGGCCAGGAGCGGCGCAATCTCACGCCCATCGACCAGATTCCGCAGGTCATGAAAAACGCGGTGCTGGCCGCTGAAGATGCGCGCTTTTACGAGCACGGCGGCGTCGATTACCTGGGCGTCATCCGCGCGGCGTTGGCTAACCTGGCCAAGCGGAAAAGTCAGGGCGCGTCTACCATCACCATGCAAGTGGCACGCAACGTCTATCTGTCTTCCGAAAAGACCTATACGCGCAAGATTTACGAGTTGCTGCTCTCGCTCAAGCTGGAGCATTCGCTCACCAAGGATCAGATTCTCGAGATTTACATGAATCAGATCTTTCTCGGCAACCGCTCGTACGGCTTCGCCACGGCCGCCGAGACCTATTTCGGCAAGCCGCTGCAAGACCTGGACATCGCACAGGCGGCGATGCTGGCCGGCATCCCGAAATCGCCTTCCACGGCCAATCCCATCGCCAATTTCGCGCGCGCCAAGAAGCGCCAGTTGTATGTGATCGACCGCATGGTGGATAGCGGCTTCATCACGCCCGATCAAGGCCGTCAGGCCGCGGCTGAAAAGCTGACTATTCGCAAGGGCAACGACAACCAGACAGTGCACGGGCAGTACATCGCCGAGATGGTGCGGCAAATCGTGTTTGCGCAGTATGGGGATGACGCGTACAGCCGCGGCTTGAATGTCTACACCTCCATCGATTCGGCCGATCAAGCGGCGGCATCCGCCGCGCTGCGCAACGGCATCCTGGATTATTCGGCCCGCCAGGCTTACCGCGGGCCAGAAAAATTCATCGACTTGCCCAAAGACCCGGCGGAGCGCAACGACGCCATCGACGAAGCGCTGGCCGACATTCCCGACATCGGCGAAATGGAAGCCGCCGTTGTCTTGAGCGCAGATCCGCACAAGATTACCGCAGCGGTCAACGACAGCAGCCAAATCATCGAAATCACCGGCACCACGACAGGGCTGCGCGCGGTCTGGTCGGGTTTGCAAAAAAGCGCAGCACCCAATATCAAGTTGCGTCCGGGCGCCATCATTCGCGTGATCCACAAGGACAACGACCAGTGGGAAACGGCGCAATTGCCCGAAGTCGAGGGCGCGTTCGTGGCGCTCGACCCCAATACCGGAGCCATCAAGGCGCTGGTGGGCGGTTTCGACTTCAATCAGAACGAATTCAACCACGTGACGCAAGCGTGGCGCCAGCCGGGCTCGAGCTTCAAGCCGTTCATTTACTCGGCGGCGCTGCACAAAGGGCTATCGCCCGCCACCATCATCGATGACGCGCCGCTGTATTTCGGCAGCGATGTCACCGGCGGGAAGCCGTGGATTCCGAAGAACTATGGCGGCGGCTTCGAGGGCCCCATGACAATGCAGGAAGGCTTGGCGCGGTCGCGCAACTTGATCGCGATTCGCGTGCTGCAGGCGGTCACCCCGCGGTTTGCGCAGGGCTGGGCCGAACGCTTTGGTTTCGATCCGAGCCGGCAGCCGCCATACCTGACCATGGCACTCGGGGCCGGTACCGTCACGCCGCTGCAAATGGTGGCGGCCTACGGGGTGTTCGCCAATGGCGGCCATCGCGTCAACCCCTACCTGATCACGCGCATCACCGATCAATCGGGCAAGGTGCTGTTGCAGACCGAACCCACGCTCCCGAGCGAATCCGACCGCGTGATCAGCGCGCGCAATGCCTTCGTCATGGACAGCATGCTGCAGGCGGTGACACGCAACGGCACCGCGGCGCAGGCGCAGGCGCAACTGAAGCGCCCCGACCTGTTCGGCAAGACCGGAACCACGAATGATTCGCTCGACTCCTGGTTCGTCGGCTTCCAGCCCTCTTCGCTGGTGGCCGCAGTCTGGATGGGTTACGACACGCCGCGCACCTTGGGCGCACGCGCCACGGGCGGCGGCCTCGCCTTGCCGATCTGGATCAACTTCATGCGCACCGCGCTCAAAGGCGTCCCGGTAACCACGCTGAAGCCACCCGACGGCGTCACCAACGTGGGTGGGCTGTGGGCTTACAACGAGTACGCCAATGGCGGTGGCGTTGCCAGCCTGAGCGATTCGCCAGGGTCTGAGCCGCCGCCCGATGAAGTGGCGGGCAGCGGCGCGGCTCCCGCGCCAGCGTCACCCGATGAACGCAGCCGGATTTTGAATATGTTCCGTAATTGAATGGTTGATCAAGGCCGCAGGCAATGCGGTTGGGTTTCCGCCACTTTGTTTACCGGCACCGCCCGCGCGTAGCAGCCAATCCGGTCCGCACTGCGGCACCACTACAATTTGTCGCCATGTTGCGACAGCGCTGGTACGGACCTTGGTTGACGCTCGCGGCGACTTGCGCGCTCGTCAGCTTGCTCGGAGCGTGCGGACAGAAAGGCCCGCTTTATATCCCGAATACGCCTGAAGCCGCGCAACGCGCGACGTTGCCGCAAACTCTTTTCGGCACGGCAAAAAAGGACCGACAGCACGACGCTGAAAGCGATGGCGACGTGGTACCAACAACGCCGCCCGCCAAACCCTGACAGCGCCCCTTCGCCGCATCGCTTGCAATGGCGCTGGTGCCATGGGACAAGCACGGCGCTCGCCGGATCCAGAGGCCCGCGCTCCCAACCTGCGGCCGCGCCACCACCGGGCCGCCCGCGTCACCGCCAGCGCACACATGAGTCAGGCGAGCGGTTTGGCGGTCCGATGCGACAAACGGGAGTGCCCGTCCATCTCTGCGGCTCTCAATAAACCTCTTCAAATCCACGCTGGCATAGAGTAGGCCAACCTGCTCGGCGAGCCATTAGTAGGCAGCGCGCGCCGCGCTCACATCGCTTGCAGTGAGGCCGCAGCAAGCTCGACGACGCGTTGTGCGCGGGGGGAACCGGGCCGGCGTCTCTCTCAGCCGGACTCAGAGCGTACCGTAGCTGTGCAAGCCGGACAGGAACATGTTGACGCCGAGGAACGCGAACGTCGTGACTGCCAGGCCGGCCAATGCCCACCAGGAAGCCACCGTGCCGCGCAGGCCCTTCATCAGGCGCATGTGCAGCCAAGCGGCGTAATTGAGCCAGACGATCAGCGCCCAGGTTTCCTTGGGATCCCAACTCCAGTAGCCGCCCCAGGCTTCCGCAGCCCAGAGACCGCCCAGGATAGTGGCCACGGTGAAGAAGGCAAAGCCCACCGCGATGGCGCGGTACATCACATCGTCCAGGACTTCCAGGCTGGGCAGGCGCGCGGCGATGCGCTTGCGGCCGAACAGGATGCCGCCAACGATCGCAGTGGCCACCAGGGCATAGCCCACCCAGTAGTCGCCGCCCGTCGCCGTCAGATTGCGTTCGCGGAAAGCAATCGGGACGAAGCACAGGGCGATGCCGAAAAGCCAGATCGGAGTCAGCTTGTACCAGTGCGTTTCGGTGGCCTGCTGCTTGATCAGGTAGGCAAACGCCACCATGGCAGCCAAGGCGAAGGTGCCGTAGCCAATGAAGTTGGCCGGAACGTGCAGCTTCATCCACCAGCTTTGCAGCGCCGGAATGAGCGGCTGAATTTCCTGTGCACCGCGCACCAGCGTGTACCAAAGCAGGAAGCCGACGGCGGCGCTGACCACCAGCATCACGAACGCGCCCATGGAGCGGGTTTGGTACTTTTGTTCGTAATACAGGTAGAAGAGCGCGGTGATCCAGCTGAACAGCACGAACACTTCATACAAATTGCTGACCGGGATGTGACCCACGCCAGGGCCCATCTGGTAGCTCTCGTACCAGCGCACCATCGTGCCCACCAGAGCCAGGGTAATCGCCGACCACGCGAGCTTGCTGCCCAGGCTCTCGAAGACCTCCGACGACTTGCCGGCGAACATGCCGATCCAGTAGAACGCCGTGCTCATGAAAAACAGCATGCTCATCCACAGGATGGCCGATTGACTGGAGACGAAGTATTTCAACCAGAAATTGGATTCGCTGCGTGCCAAGTCGCCGCCATACAGACTGACGGCAAAAAGCGACAGTGCCGCCACCGCCAGCATCAGGCGGCGCAGCGGCTTCCACGACCAGCCGAGCCAGATGGCGGTGGGCACCGCGACCAGCAGGATGCCCTTCTCCCAGTAACCCATGTCCACGTGGTAGCGTTGGAACGTGAACAGCGCCCCGCCCACCACCAGCGCCGCGAACAGCCAGTCGGCCCAGCGCGGCTGAATGCGCGAGGCGCGGGGCAGTTGCAAGGTTACGGTTGTACTCGTCATGGTTTCTTGCTTTCTTCGTCACGGTCGGCGCCGAACAGTTCGTGGCGCAGTTCCTCAAATTCTCGATCGGTATCCAGCGTTTTGCGGTTGGACGAAAGGGCCATCATAGCGTGCGTGCCCGCCCCCTGCGCCGGCGTGAGCCACACCCAAAGACGCCGCTCGCGGATGTAAAGCATCGCAAAAACGCCCAGGATGAGCAACAACGCACCCAAATAAACCACGGTTTTGCCGGGGGCGCGCGCCACTTGGAACACGCTCGCCTGGATTTGCTTGAAGTTGGACAGTTGAAAAACCATCGGCGACGGGTACAGCGACGCATCCGACAACGCCAGCACCGCTTGCGTCATGAACGCGCGCGTGCGCTCCAGGCTCTGGTCGAGCGGCGCTTCGCCCTGTTGCTCGCGTGCCAACGTGTCCAGTTCGAACAAGCAGCCATTCAGGATACGCAACAACACACTGGCCGCGCGCTCACGCTCGCCTTTGGGCACGGCGGTTTCAATGAAATCCGAGACCGCCTGCAGGCCGCCGGGCTTCTTCCCGTCGATGGATTCCGTGCCGGCAAACAAGTCGAGGGCGCGGCCGGCCGAGGTCGTCAAATCCTCGGCCAGTTCAGGGCGCGCATCGCCCACGGCCCTGGCCACGTAACGCCGCACCGCCTCGGCGCGCATGTCCTTGTTGTGCAGCGCTTCCTGCAAATGGATGAAGCCTTCCATCGAGTTCTTGTCATCGGCCGGAATGCGCAAATAGCGGAACGGCTCCGCCTCGGTATCGCGCACGCCCAGCAGGAATTCCGGTACACCGTCGCCCATCTTGATGGGGAGCATGTAGTTGTTGTACTCGCGCGCCTGGCCCGCGGCATCGCGCAGGCGATAGGTGACGCTCGGACCGACGTTGTGCAGGTCGCGGTCTTCGGTGCGCTGGTCTGCGGCACCCAGGCTGCGCGCGAACACCTGGGAAAAACTGGTGCGCTGCTTGACGCCAGCGTCCTTCTTGCGCGCAGCGCTCAGGTTCTCGACGTTGATCACGCGCAAATTGCTGTACTCGAGTGTGAGCTTCTGCTTGCCATCGGTGATTTGCGACGAACCGCCGATGGTGCCCTGCACCGTGAACGGGCGCGCGTTGCCATGCATCGGCAATGCGGTCAAAGTCACGTGCGAGCCGCCATCGTCGAAATCGCTTTGGTAGATCTGGACGCCGTCGTAGCTCACTGGGTGGTTGACTTCGACCCGCTCGGGAATCGCTTTGCCGGTCTTCGGATCGTGGATCACGATGTCGCTGGCAAACAGCTTGGGCTGGCCGTTCGGGTAGTAGTCGACCGTGAATTTCTTCAATTCGATCGTGAACGGCAGGTCTTGCAGCAGCACGCCATTGGATTCGTTCAGGATGGCGACGTTGGACCTGCCACCCTCGGGCACCAGCAGGTTGCCGCGGAAAGTCGGGTTGCTGGCAGGCATCCGATGCTGGTTGCCGATTTCAGAAATCAGGCCGCTGCCGGAATACACGCTGCGGCCGGCCAGCCAGCCCATGGTGCGCGTGAACAGGTTGCCGTCCATCAGCCCGCCCAGGCAGATCAGCACGATGGCGCTGTGCGCCGCGATGTAGCCGATCTTGTTGGCGCCACCGGTCTTGGCGGCGATCATCCAGCCAGTGCCCGTGGGGCGCTGGCGCTGCTGCACCTTGGCCTTCCAGTGGCGCTTTTGCAGCACCGCCTGAAGGCGCTCGATCACGGCCTGCGGTGTTTCCCATACCAGGTCGCCTTCGGCCTTGTGGTGAAAAACGCGCAGGCTTTGCTCGCGGATGTTTTCCTTATAGTTGCGCACATCGGCCAGAAACTTGGGCGTGTTGCGGGCAATGCAAAGCGAGGTGCTGATCACCAGGAACGTGAGGATCAGCAGAAACCACCAGGCGCTGTAGACCGCGTTCAGGTTGAGTGCAAGAAAAATACTGGCCCAGAACGGGCCGAACTGATCGACGTAATTGACCGTGGGCCGGAATTGCTCGAGCACCGTGCCCACCACCGACGCAATGCAAATGATGGTGAAGAGCGCGATGGCAAAGCGCATCGACGACAGCAACTCGATCGCCGAACGCCACGCCTTCGATCCGCGCCGCGGCACGTAGCCGTGCATGTCTGCTTCAAGTGAAGTTGTTACCGTTGATTCCACGCTCACGTCCGTTGAAGCATGCTTCCATGTGATTTCAGCGCGCTTTTCAAGTTCCTGGCGCCCGGCGGTGGAAAACCCGCGACTTCGACCGGGGTGATTGCCGTCGCGACTGCGCTCTCGCCGGTGACCGACTGCCGCCGCACGTCAGCGCCCGAGGCCGGAGCGACCGGACCTAACGCAGGCCGGCGATGTAATCCGACACGGCCTTGATTTCGTTGTCGGTCATGTAATGCGCCACGTCGTGCATGACGTCGCTGTTGGCGCGTTCGCCGCTGCGGAATTGCTTGAGCTGCGTCGCCACGTAGTCCTCAAATTGACCACCCAGGCGCGGATACTGAATCGGGATGCCGGCGCCATTCGGGCTGTGGCACGCGGCGCAGGCCGGAATGTGCCGGTCCATGATGCCGCCGCGATAAATCGCCTGGCCGCGCGTGGCCAGTTTTTCGTCGGACGAAAAGCCCCACGTCATCTTTTGCGACGCGAGCCACCACGCGACGTTGCGCATGTCCTGCTCCGAGAGCGCACTGGCAAAGCCCTTCATGATGGCGCTGGTGCGCGCGCCGCTCTTGAAATCTTCCAGTTGCTTGACCAGGTACTCGGGATGTTGCTGCGCCAGCTTGGGCTGGGCCGGGACGGTGGAATTGCCATCGGCACCGTGGCAGGCCACGCAGGTGGCGCTGAAAGTCGCTTGCCCGGCCTTGAGATCCGGCGCAGCCGGAGCGGCGGCGTCCGCGGCCCACGCTGAGGCCGCAAACAGTGAAGCAATCAAAAAGGCTGCAAGCGACTTCATGGGTGATCGTCTTGTTTGGCTGGGAATGACTTGAGGCGGGGGCATTCTACAATGTGCCGTAGCAACGCTCCACACGCTGTGATGGTTATCGATAGCCGGGCAGCGGCACTCTTTCCTCTGCAGGCGCGCATGGATTCTCACCTTCTCGATCCCACCGCGGCGCACGAGGCGCGTGGCTGGTTGCACACCACGCGCTTCTTGACCACGGCGCCGGAAATGCGCCATCTGCCGAAAGTCGCCGCGCCAGAAATCGCGTTCGTCGGGCGCTCCAACGTCGGCAAATCCACGGCGATCAACGCGCTCACGCAGCAAACCCAGTTGGCGTTCGCGTCCCGGCGGCCGGGGCGCACGCGCGATATCAACTTGTTCGCGGTCGGGCGGCTGGGCCGTACCGATACGCTGCTCGCCGATCTTCCCGGTTACGGTTACGCTGCGGTGTCGCAAGCCGACAAGGAGCGCTGGCAAGGAATGCTGACGCGCTACCTGGTCCAGCGCCCCAACTTGCGTGGCGTGGTGCTGCTGTGCGACGCCCGCCACGGTTTGCGGCCGTTGGATCTAACGTTGCTGGAAGCCGTCCGGCCGCGCGCGCAATCGGGCTTCGGCGTTCTGATCCTGATGACCAAGTGCGACAAATTGACCCGTGCCGAGCAAGCCCGTGCGCTTGCCGGTGGGCGCGCGGCCGCACCCGACGCTGACGTGCTGCTGTTTTCTGCGCCCAAGCGTGTCGGGCTGGATGATGCGAGCCTGTGGCTGCACGGGCACACGCATCCGGACGCAGCCGCGCCATCCGCAACCCTCTCCACCAAGGAAACCACGCCATGATCGACACTTGGATGGCTGATTTGCCCAATGGCACCCGCCTGAGTTGCCGTTCGGCAGGCACCCCCGGCCGGCCGCTGATGCTTTTCCTGCACGGTTTTCCCGAAGGCGCATTCGTCTGGGATCGGTTGATGGCGCACTTCGCTGCGCCGGAGCACGGCGGATTCCGCTGCGTAGCGCCGAATTTGCGCGGCTTCGAGCGTTCCAGCGCGCCAGCTGCGGTCGAGGCCTACAAGCCGGGACCCTTGATCGAAGACGTGATGCAGCTGGCCGCCCGCGAAAGCCAAAGTGGCCGCATCCATACGCTCGTGGCGCACGATTGGGGCGGCGCCTTCGCCTGGGGGGCGGCGCACGCGCATCACGACCGGATCGAACGCCTGGTCATCATCAACTCACCCCATCCCGCCACGTTTGCGCGCGATTTGCGCAGCAACCCCGAGCAGCAGAAGGCCAGCGCCTACATGCACTTCCTGTGCCGCGCCGATGCCGAAGAGCGGCTGGCAGCGAACGATTACGAGTTGATGTGGCGCTTCATGCAGGGCAGCGACGCCACCCTGTCGTGGCTCACGGAACAAGTGAAAGACCAATACCGCGAGGTCTGGGACTGCGGCCTGACCGGCGGCTGCAACCTGTACCGCGTAACGCCGCTCAAGCCGCCGCTGCCCGGAACCACCACAGCCGCCGATATCCCCGTGCTCACGCCCGAGCGCGTGCGGGTGTCGGTGCGCACGCTGGTGCTGTGGGGCCTGGACGACGCCGCGCTGCGCCCCGGCTTGCTGGATGGGCTGGAGGCATACGTTCCCGACCTCACGGTGCAGCGCATTCCACACGCCACGCATTGGGTCGTGCACGAGCAACCCGATTTGATTGCCAGCCGCATCGAACGCTTCAACGCGAACTGAAGCGCGGCACCGGCCCATGACGCAAGGCCAGCCGAGAGCACGGCACTCGGCCAGACATCAGTAAACCGGCGGTTCACCCGGCGGGCGTGTCTTGAAGCGCCGGTGCACCCAGTAGTACTGCTCGGGCATCTGCCGGACGTAGCCCTCCAGTTGCGCGTTCATGTAGGTCGTATCGGCTTCCACGTCGTCGGTCGGATAGTGCGCCCACGCGGGGTGGACCTGCACTTCGTAGCCGCCGCGCGTCATGCGCGTGACCACGGGCACCACGCGAGCGTTGCCGAGCTTGGCAAAGCGCGCCACCGAAGGCACGGTTGCCGCCGGCACACCGAAAAACGGCACGAAGATTGATTCTTCTGGGCCGAAGTCCATGTCCGGCAGCAGATAAAGGCCTTTGCCCTGCCGCAAGGTCCGTACCACGCCGCGTACACCCTCGGTTCGCGAGAGCAGCGTCAGGTGGCCAAAGCGCGTGCGGCCGGCCCGCATCCAGGCGTCGATCGCGGAATTGGACTGGGTCGAATAAATGGAGCAAGCTGGCCGGTCGATTTGCTGCAGCAGCGCGCTGCCACCCGCATCCAGCCCGTAGAAATGCGGAGCAAACACGATCACCGCGCCCACCCGCGTGATGTCGTCCACCGCGCCGGTGATCCGGATGCGCGCCCGCACCACGTCCTCCGGCCCGTGCCAGACCCAGGCGCGGTCCAGCGCGGCCTGGCAGAAGGTGACGAAGTTGCGGCGCGCGACGCGGCGGCGGCGCTCGGGGCTCCAATCCGGAAAGCACAGCGCCAGGTTGGTCAGCGCGATGTGACGGCGCGAGCGCGCCACGAAAAACAACAAATGGCCGAGCGCCGCGCCCAGCCCCCGCAAGACCGGCAGGGGCAGCGGCGCGAGCGCGCGCATCAGCAGCACGACCGGGTGCGTCATGCGGCCGCGCCCGGACGCGGTGTCTTGTAGCGCCCGTAACCCCACAGGTACTGCTGCGGGCAGCGGCGGATCAGGCGTTCCATCGCGGCGTTGATTTGTCCCACCGCGGTGTCCAGATCGGCGCTCATCTCTTCCGGAAAGCGCTCGATGTGCAGGACGAATCCGCGGGCATGCGGCAAGCGCTCGCCCCAGGCCAGCAACGGCGTGGCGCCGCTACTCTGGATCAGGCGCGCCGCCAGCGTCATGGTGTAGGCCGGGCGCCCGAAGACCGGCGACCACACGCCCTGGCCGTCGGGCGGAACCTGATCCGGCAGCAACCCCACGGCTTGCCCACGGCGCAGCGCGCGCATGAGCTGGCGCACGCCCGACAACGTGGCAGGCGCGGTTTCCAGTCCCGGGCGGTCACGCGAGCGATCGATCACGGCGGCCAGCCACGGCTGACGTGCGCGCCGAAACAGCACGGTGATCGGACCATAGCGATCGAGGTAGCGCGCGCCCACGACCTGCGCCGTGATTTCGAAGCAGCCGAGGTGCGGCGTCATGAACACGATGCCGCGGCCCGCGGCATACGCCTGCTCCAGCAGTTGCGCCGGCACATCCCACGTGACAGCGACAGGGCTGCCAAACCACAGGCGCGGCGTTTCCATGGCCATGCGACCGGCGTGGCCGATGCACGCGCGCACGTCGGCCAAGTGATAACCCGCTTGCGCCGCGTTGGCCGCGATGCGCCGGCGGTAGGTGGGCGATGCGGCCCACGTGAGCCACCCCAGTGCCACGCCGAACGCGTGTAAAAGACCCAGCGGCCAACGCGCCATCCAGTGGAACAACCTCAACATGCGATTTGACTAAAATGAAGCGGTCGCCGAGTTACTGAACCACTTGCAGGGCGACGTTAAAAAAGACTGCTAAAGCGTTCGCCAGCGCTCTCGAAAGTTTGGCAACGCGAACGTTCACAAACTTCTTGGAGTGTATGCAATGTCACTGGCGAGCAGCTTTCTTTTCACCTCGGAGTCGGTGTCTGAAGGGCATCCAGACAAGGTCGCGGATCAAATCTCCGACGCCGTGCTGGACGCGGCGCTGAAAGTCGACAACCGCGCGCGCGTGGCGGCCGAAACGCTGGTCAACACGGGGCTGGTGGTGCTGGCGGGCGAAATCAGCCTGCGCTCGGACGTGATCACGCCCGACTACATCGACATCGCACGCAACACCATCCGGCGCATCGGCTACGACAACACGGACTACGGCATCGACTATCGCGGCTGCGCCGTGCTGGTGTGCTACGACAAGCAAAGCAACGACATCGCGCAAGGCGTCGATCACGCGAGCGACGACCACTTGAACCGCGGTGCCGGCGACCAGGGCCTGATGTTCGGCTACGCCTGCGACGAGACGCCCGAGCTGATGCCCGCGCCGCTCTACTACGCGCACCGGTTGATGGAACGCCAGGCGCAACAACGCAAGAGCGGCGCGCTGCCCTTCCTGCGACCCGACGCCAAGAGCCAGGTGACGATGCGCTACGTCGACGGCAAGCCGCACTCCATCGAAACCGTGGTGCTGTCGACGCAGCACAGCCCGGACCAGAGCGAAACGCCGACGAAGATGAAAGCGAGCTTCATCAAGGCCGTGGTCGAGCAGATCATCAAGCCGGTGCTGCCCAAGGAGTGGTTGAAAAACACGCGCTACCTGGTCAATCCGACCGGGCGCTTCGTGGTCGGCGGCCCCAAGGGCGATTGCGGGCTCACTGGCCGCAAGATCATCGTCGACACCTACGGCGGCGCCTGCCCGCACGGTGGCGGCGCATTCAGCGGCAAGGACCCGACCAAGGTCGATCGCTCGGCCGCATACGCCACGCGCTACGTGGCCAAGAACGTCGTGGCCGCGGGCCTGGCGCGCCAGTGCCAGATCCAGGTGGCGTACGCGATCGGTGTGGCCAATCCGGTGAACATCACGGTCTACACCGAGGGCACCGGCGTGATTCCCGACGAAAAGATCGCGGCGCTGATCCGCGAGCACTTCGACCTGCGGCCCAACGGCATCATCGAAATGCTGGATCTGCAGCGGCCGATTTACGAAAAGACCGCCGCGTACGGCCACTTTGGCCGCGACGAGCCCGAGTTCACCTGGGAACACACTGACAAGGCGCAAGAACTGCGTGACGCGGCCGGCCTGGGCAGCACGCAACACACGCCCAAGCAAAAAGCCGAATCGGCCACTGCTGCCTGACGCTCAGGCCGCAAAGGCGCGCCGCGCGCCTTGATAGCGGCGCGCGAAGTAGGGATTCGACAAGCGGGTTTTGTGCACCATGCCGCCGGTCGACGGCGCGTGCACGAATTCGCCGTCGCCCACGAACAGTCCCATGTGCGAAAACGGGCGGCCCGTGGTGTTGAAGAACACCAGGTCGCCGCGCTCTGCCTGCCGATTGCTGACCGGAACCGTCGCGTCCGCCCATTGCGCGGTCGTGCGCGGCAGGCGGCGATCGCCAGTCACGTGCTGGAACACGTAATAAATCAACCCGCTGCAATCAAAACCGCCCTGAGGCGTATTGCCGCCATAGGTGTAGGGCGTGTTCACCAGCAGCATCGCCTGCGCCACCGCCAGTTCGCGTTCGCTCGGATCGAAATTCAAGCCGCCGGCAATCGGCGCGGGTCCGGGCGCAGGGCTCGGTTCCGGCCAACTGCTCGCGGTACGCACCGGCGGACGTGACGCACAGCCCGCCAGCAAGCCGATCCCGATCAGCGCCAGAGCCAGGCGCCGGCGCTCCAGTTGCGCTTTGTCTCGGGAATAAACCTGAGTCGCCTCCATGAGTTACCTCGTTATTTTGAAGTGGGCGAGACAGCTAATGTAACCCAGGGCGTCACCGTTCGCCAGGGGCCACGGCCGCCAGCGCCGGCATCAGTGCGGCGCCGGTCGCGTGCGCTGCCGCTTCAAACAAGAAAGGCGAGCGCGGCGCGTGGACTCGGGCAACGTGAGCAGCGAAGAGGATTGCGCACCGGGTCGCTCTTGTCGTGATTGGCCAAAAAAGCCGTGGCATTCAGGTCCCAGGTGAACCCTCGAGGAGCGGGGGTCTTTCGCACAGCCCCCGCGCCCGGCCTCCGCCCTCTGCGCCAGTTCGGCGCAGCCTGTTGGGTGCAACGCGATCAGCCGCGTGATTCGCTCAGGCCTGCGGTTCCAGGAGGGCCTGGTACTGCGGGTGCCGTTCGATGTACGCGCGCACGAAAGAACACGTCGGATGCACCTGCAATTTCTGCTGCTGGGCGTAGTCGAGGATGTGCTTGACCAGGGCGCTGCCCACACCGTGGCCTTCCAGTTCGTGCGGCACAAGGGTATGGAAATAGGTGATCTCGCCGGGCGCACGAGAGAATTCGGCAAACGCCAGATGGCCGTCGATCGGCAGTTCGAACCGGCTTGCGGCCTCGTTCAGGCGGATTGAGTACGACGGCGGCACGAGCACGCTCCTTGATGTTTGGGAATAGGTGCTTTCAGTGTAGCGACGCGCCGAACGGGCCGACCCACGTGAGGTCGTCCGCGTGCGCTGGCCGCGCCGGGCTCCCGGTGAATGATTTTCCTTCGTTTTCCATTAGCATCGAGCAAGCGCTTGGTGAAAATAATATTTCTGCTTAGACTGTGCGAATGAGCCCCATGACGGACGCGCCGGTTGCGTTGAAAAACAGGCCCCGTGGCCGTCCGCACAAATCGGCGAGTGACCGCGCCTTGAACGCGCGCCGCGTGGAGTTGCTGCGCCAGGCGGCCAGGTTGTTCCGCGCACAGGGCTACGCGGCCAGCACGACGCGCGAAATCGCCGAGGCGGCCGGCATGCAAAGCGGCTCGCCCTTTTATTACTTCAAGAGCAAGGGCGCGCTGTTGTGCGAAGTCATGCGGGACGGCATGGAGCGTGCGCTGCGCAGCCAGGAGCACGCCCTGCGCGCGCTTGATTCGGACACCGCCCCGCGCACGCAACTGCAGGTGTTGATCCGCCAGCACCTGGAAGTGTGCGTGGGCGCAGATGCGGATTTCATTCCGGTGATGCTGCTGGAATGGCGCGCGCTGTCGCCGGCGCAGCGGGCACGGGTCACGGCGCAGAAAGACCAGTACGAAGGCATCTGGATGCCCGTCCTCTCCGCCCTGCACGCGAGCGGCGCGCTGCAGGTGGAGCCACATATCGCGCGGCTCTATATTTTTGGCGCGCTCAATTGGGCGGTGCGCTGGTTTGACCCCAGCGGCCGCCTGACGCTGGATGACATGGCGGAACAGGCCGTGCATCTATTTCTGCGAGAGGACGGACCTGTCGACCCGAGCGACAAGGCGCGTCGGCTGGCGACCGGACGACATCCACGACGGCAAACGGAATAGCCATCACATGAATCCATCGACCCAATCCAGCGCCGACGAGCTGCTGCAGCGCCAGCAAGACGGCGTGCTCACGCTCACCATCAACCGCCCGGAGCGGCGCAACGCCATGAGCCCCGCGGTGCTTCAGGGCTTGAGCGCCGCCTTGGTGCAAGCGCGCAGCGACCGCAGCGTGCGCGCCATCGTCCTCACCGCTGCGGGCGACCGGGCGTTCTGCGCCGGCGCCGACCTGCAAACCGGCCAGTCCTTCAAGTTCGACTATTCCGAACCCGAGCAGGCCTTCGCCAACCTGATGCGCACCGCGCGCGCCACACACGTGCCGCTCATCGCCCGCGTCAACGGCGCCTGCGTCGCGGGCGGCATGGGACTCTTGGCGATGTGCGATTTCGCAGTTGCCTCACCGAGCGCGCGCTTTGGTTTGCCCGAAGTGAAGATCGGCGTGTTCCCGGCGCAGGTGTTAAGCGTGCTGCAGGGACTCATCGGCCGGCGCATGCTCACCGAGCTTTGCATCACCGGCGAGCTGATCGACGCCCAGCAAGCGCTCGCGTGTGGCTTGATCAACGCCGTGGCTGAAGACCTGGACGCGGACGTGCAGCGGCTGCTTTCCCGCATCACCGACAAATCCCCCGCTGCCATCCGGCGTGGGCTTTATTTGATGAAGCACATCGAAGCGTTGCCCTTCGAAGCCGCGATGGCGTTCACCGAAGGGCAAATCGGCCTGTTTGCGCTCACCGAAGACGCGGCCGAGGGCCAGGCGGCTTTCCGCGAAAAACGCCCACCTCACTGGATCGGGAGATAGCCGTGAGCAACCGTTCTGAAAACGACAAGATCGTCCGCATCGGCGGCGCTTCCGGCTTCTGGGGCGATTCGAGCGTGGGCGCGCCGCAACTCGTGGCGAGCGGTCAGGTGGACTACCTCGTCTTCGACTACCTGGCCGAGCTCACCATGTCGATTCTCGCGGCCGCTCGCATGAAAAAGCCCGAGCTTGGATACGCCACCGACTTCGTCACGGTGACGATGCGGGCCATCCTGCAAGACATCGCCGCCAAGGGCATTCGGGTCGTCAGCAACGCCGGCGGCGTGAATCCCGAGGGGTGCGCTGATGCCGTGCGCGCCTTGGCAAAGGATCTCGGGGTAAGCGTGAAGATCGCCGTGGTCATGGGCGACGACGTGATGCCGCTCCTGCCGGAACTGCGAAACGCGAAACCGCCCGTGCGCGAGCTGCAAAGCGACGCGCCGCTGCCCGCCAAGGTCGTCACCGCCAACGCGTATCTGGGCGCGCTGCCCATCAGGGCGGCGCTCGATGCGGGAGCACAGATCGTCATCACCGGCCGCTGCGTCGATTCGGCGGTGACCTTGGGCGTGCTGATGCACGAGTTCGGCTGGAAGGCGAGTGACCTGGATCACCTTGCGTGTGGGAGTCTTGCGGGCCACATCATCGAATGCGGCTGCCAGGCGACCGGCGGGCTGCACACCGACTGGGAGAGCGTGCCGGACTGGGCGCACATCGGCTATCCGATCGTCGAATGCGCGGCCGATGGCAGCTTCACGGTGACCAAGCCCAAAGGCACCGGCGGCCTGGTCGCGCCGCAGACCGTGGCCGAGCAGATGCTCTACGAAATCCACGATCCGGCGGCGTACCTCCTTCCCGACGTGGTGTGCGATTTCACGCAAGTTGAAATCAAACAGGCAGGCGAGCAGCGCGTGCACGTGCAAGGCGCGCGCGGCAAAGCGCCGACGCCCACCCACAAGGTTTGCGCGACTTACATCGACGGTTTCAAGACGTCCGCCGAGCTCACCATCGTCGGCTTTGATGCGGTGCGCAAAGCCAAGCGCACGGGCGAAGCGATCCTTGTACGCGTGGGCGAGCTGCTGGCGGCGCAAGGCATGGCGCCGTTCACGCGCACGAATCTGGAAGTGCTGGGCAGCGAAAGCCCGTATGGCCCGCACGCCAACGCCGACGTGCAGCGCACGCGCGAAGCCATCCTGCGCTTGAGCGCCTGCCACATGGACAAGGCGGCGCTGCAACTGCTCGCGCGCGAAATCGCGCCAGCCGGAACGTCGTGGTCGCCTGGAACGACCGGCGCCAGCGGGCGCTCGCGCGTCTCGCCGCTGATTCGCCAGTACGCGTTCCTGCTCGACAAAAACAAGGTCCAAGCATGCGTTGAACTCGACGGCGCGCCGGTTGAAGTCCCGAACTCCGGGTCAGCTGCAGCAACCGAAAGAAGCGCACCACCCCCGTCATCACCCGCGGATTTGCCCACCGAACCCGTCTCCGGCAAATCCATCACCGTCCCATTGATCCGCCTCGCTTGGGCGCGCTCGGGCGACAAGGGTGACACCTCGAACATCGGCGTGATCGCGCGCCGGCCCGAATGGCTGCCGCTGCTGCGCGCCGAGCTCACGCCAGAGCGCATGCGCAGCTTCCTCGCGCACCTGGTGAAGGGGAAAGTCACCCGCTACGAAGTGCCCGGCATCCATGCCTTCAACTTCGTGTGCGAGCAAGCGCTCGGCGGCGGCGGCATGGCGTCGCTGCGCAACGACGCACTTGGCAAGGGCATGGGGCAGGTCCTGCTGTCCATGCCGGTCCAGGTCCCCGCGGCCTGGTTGGCGCACCAAAACCAGGAGCACCGATGATCGATCTCTACCACTGCGTGGACGCGCGCTCCTTCCGGCCACTCTGGGTGCTGGAAGAAATGAGGCTGGAATATCGGCTGCACGTGATGCCGTTTCCGCCGCGCGCCACCACGCCCGAATACAAAAAGCTCAATCCGCTGGGCACGATTCCGCTCTTGCTCGACGGCGCCGTGCGCATGACCGAATCGAGCGCGATCGGCCACTACCTCGCGGTGCACTACGGGCCGTCGCCGCTGGCGGTCGATGCGGCCGAAGCCGACTTTGGCGCATTCCTGAACTGGAACGTCTTTGGTGAAGCGACGCTCACTTTCCCGCAGACGCTGGTGCTGCGCTACCGCTACTTCGAGCCGCCCGAGCGCCGCCAGCCGCAGGTGGCCGACGACTACGCCAAGTGGTTCCTGGCGCGCTTGCGCGCCATCGAGACGGCGCTGGACGACCGTGACTACCTGTGCGCGCAGCGCTTCACCGTGGCCGACGTGTCGGTGGGGTACGCGCTGATGCTCGCCAGCACCATCGGGCTGGCGGACCAGTTCGGACCCCGCGTGACGGCCTATTGGGCGCGCCTGACGCAGCGCGACGGCTTTCACCGTGCCCAGCGGGCGCAGCAGGCCGCGGCCGACGCCGCCGGGCTGAGGCTGGGCACATTCGGCATTCCGGCAACGCCAGGTGCCTGACGCGCGGCCAGCATGTCGATAGTCTGTGAAGCACAACCCGCCACGCCCATGAGCACCCCTTTCGAATCCACCTGGAACGCCGGCAGCGCGGTTGCGCAGCAGCGGCGCGCCGTCATGCTGGCGCGCATCGCGCGGTTGCGGGCGCTGAAAGAGCGGGCCGCGCAAAAGTCGGCGCAAGCCTGCCCGCGCTTTGCCAAGCGCGGGCAGTTACTGCCGCGCGAGCGCGTCGCACTGCTGCTCGATCGCGGCGCACCGTGGCTGCCGCTGTGCTCGCTTGCGGGCTTTCGCTGCGACGTTCCCGACGCCGAGCAGTCGGTGCCGGGCGGCGGCATCGTCGCCGGCGTCGGCTTCGTCAGCGGCACGCGCTGCATGGTGGTGGCGAGCGACTCGGGCATCGATGCCGGCGCCATCCAGCCCATGGGGCTCGACAAGATCCTGCGCGTGCAAGAGATCGCGCTGCAGGAGCGCCTGCCGTTCATCCACCTGGTCGAAAGCGCAGGCGCCAACCTGACGCACTACTGCGTCGAAGGCTTCGTGCACGGCGGCGCGCTCTTTCGCAACCTGGCGCGGCTCTCGGCCGCGGGCATCCCGGTGATTACCGTCCAGCACGGCTCGGGCACCGCGGGCGGCGCCTACATGCCCGGGCTCTCGGACATCGTGATCATGGTCGAAGGGCGTTCGCGCGCATTCCTCGCGGGTCCGCCGCTGCTGAAAGCCGCGACCGGCGAAATCGCCACGCAGGAGGAACTGGGCGGCGCGCTCATGCACACCACGGTTTCGGGCCTGGGCGAATACCTGGCGCGCGACGACCGCGAGGCGCTCGGCATCGCGCGGCAAGTCATTGCGCAACTGGACTGGCACCGCGCCGAACCCGGGACCCCAGGCTACGACGCCCCGCCCTGGCCTGCCGACGAGCTGCTGGGTCTCATGCCCGAGCATCACCGCGAGCCGGTCGACATGCGCGAGATCGCCGCGCGCCTCGCCGACGGCGGCGAGTTGCTGAACTTCAAGGCCGGCTACGGCGCCGCCACGGTCTGCCTGCAAGCGCACCTCCACGGCCACGCCGTCGGCATCCTCACCAACAACGGACCCATCGACATCGCCGGCGCCAACAAGGCCACGCATTTCATCCAATGGATGTGCCAGTTGGGCCATCCGCTCATCTACCTGCAGAACACCACCGGCTACATGGTCGGCAAGGACGTGGAACAAGGCGGCATCATCAAGCACGGCAGCAAGATGATCCAGGCGATCACCAGCGCCAGCGTGCCGCAGATCACCATCCAGTGCGGCGCGAGTTTCGGCGCCGGCAACTACGGCATGTGCGGGCGCGGCTTCGCGCCGCGCTTCCTGTTCACCTGGCCGAGCGCGATCACAGCCGTGATGGGCGGCGAGCAGGCCGCGGGCACCATGCGCATCGTCACGGAAGAAGCCTTGAAACGCAAAGGCAAGACGCCGGACGCCGCGGCGCTGCAGCGGCAATACGACCAGATCGTCGCCATCTTCGAGCGCCAGCAGGACGCCTTCACCACCAGCGGCCTGCTGCTGGACGACGGCGTGATCGACCCGCGCGACACGCGCGCCGTGCTGGGCTTTTGCCTCGACACCGTCGCCGAAGCCGGGCAGCGCCGCTTGCGACCGATGCAATTCAGCGTGGCGCGCATGTAGCGCCCGCCCCGATCCAGGAGACCCGCAATGCCATTGACCCACGAACACGAACAGATCCGCGACACGCTCACGCGCTACATCGACGAGCACATCAACCCGCACGTCGACGAATGGGAAGCGGCCGAACAGTTCCCGGCACACCAAGTCTTCAAAGACCTGGGCGACCTGGGGCTGCTCGGCCTCACGAAACCGGTCGAATACGGCGGCATGGGGCTCGACTATTCCTACAGCATGGTGATGGCCGAAACGCTGGGCCGCATCCGCTGCGGCGGCGTGCCGATGGCCATCGGCGTGCAAACCGACATGTGCACGCCGGCCCTCGCGCGCTTCGGCAGCGATGAACTGAAGCGCGAGTTCCTGGCGCCTGCGATTACCGGCGACCAGGTGGGCTGCATCGGCGTGAGCGAGCCGGGCGCCGGCAGCGACGTCTCCGGCATCAAAAGCCACGCCCGCAAGGATGGTGACGACTACCTCATCAGCGGCCAGAAAATGTGGATCACCAACAGCCTGCAGGCCGACTGGATGTGCATGCTGGTGAACACCGGCGGCGACAACGTCCACAAGAACAAGAGCTTGGTGATGGTGCCGATGCGCGACGGGCCGAATGGCAAGCTCACAAAAGGCATCGAGGTCGCGCGCAAGATTCGCAAGATTGGCATGCACTCCTCGGACACCGGTCTGATTTACTTCGACAACGTGCGCGTGCCGCAGCGCAACCGCATCGGCGAAGAAGGCCAGGGCTTCATCTACCAGATGCAGCAGTTCCAAGAGGAGCGCCTGTGGGCCGGCGCCCACGGTCTCTACGCGCTGGACGAATGCGTGCGCGAAACCATCGAATACGCGCGCCAGCGCCACCTGTTCGGCGGCACCCTGCTGGATCAGCAGTGGGTGCAGTTCAAGCTGGTCGAACTGCAAACCGAAATCGAAGCGCTGCGCGCGCTCACCTGGGCCGCCGGCGAGCGCTACATCGCGGGCGAGAACGTGTTGCAGTGGGCCAGCATGGTCAAGCTGAAAGCCGGACGCCTCAACCGCCAGGTGGCCGACACCTGCCTGCAGTTCTGGGGTGGCATGGGCTTCACACTGGAAAACCGGGTGGCGCGCCTGTACCGCGATGGGCGCCTAGCGTCGATCGGCGGCGGCGCCGACGAAGTGATGATGGGCATCATCGCCAAGACCATGGGCATGGCGAAGAAACCCGCATGAACCGCATCCTGATCGCCAACCGTGGCGAGATCGCCCGCCGCGTCATTGCGACGGCCCGGCGCATGGGAATCGAAACGGTGGCCGTTTATTCCGACGCCGACGCGGATTCCCTGCACGTGCGTGAAGCGACGGCGAGTTATGCGCTGGGCGGCAACACACCCGCCGAAACCTATTTGCGCGTCGACAAGCTGCTCGCCGCGGCGCATGCGACTGGCGCCGACGCAGTGCACCCCGGCTACGGCTTCCTGAGTGAAGACGCGGGCTTTGCGCAAGCGGTGATCGACGCCGGACTCACCTGGATCGGTCCGCCGCCCGAAGCCACGCGGGCGCTTGGCAACAAGGCGCACGCCAAAATCCTTGCAGCCCGGCACCACGTGCCGTGCCTGCCCGGCTACAACGGCGACGACCAGTCGTCCGAGCGCTTCGCCGCCGAAGCCGAGAAAGTTGGCTACCCCGTGATGGTCAAGGCTGTCGCGGGCGGTGGCGGCCGCGGCATGCGCCTGGTGATGAACGCGGGCGAGCTGCGCGCCGCACTTGAAAGCGCGCGTTCCGAAGCGCTTTCCGGCTTTGGCAACGGCGACCTGCTGATCGAGCGCGCCGTGATGACGCCGCGCCACGTCGAAATCCAGGTGTTTGCCGACCAGCACGGCCACGCGGTTCACTTGGGTGAACGTGACTGCTCGGTGCAGCGGCGCCACCAGAAGCTCATTGAGGAAACGCCGAGCCCGGCGGTCACGCCCGAGCTGCGCGAGCGCATGGGCGCTTGTGCCGTGGCGCTCACGCTCGCCGCGGGCTACGTCGGCGCGGGAACCGTCGAGTTCCTGCTGGAGGGCAGCGAGTTCTTGAGCGCCGCCGGGCCGTCCCGAGGTGCGAGGGCCCCCTCGGGGGGCAGCGCGGCAGGCGAAGCCGCGAAGCGTGGGGACTTTTTCCTCATGGAAATGAACACGCGCCTGCAGGTCGAGCACACCATTACCGAAGGGTGCACCGGCCTGGACCTGGTGGAATGGCAGATCCGCGTGGCGCGCGGCGAGCCGCTGCCGCTCACGCAGGAACAGATTCAGTTCCATGGCCATGCGATCGAAGTGCGCCTGTGTGCCGAAGATGAGAACTACGTGCCGCACGCGGGGCGCATCCGGCACTTCGCGGCACCCGCGGCGACGCACTTCCAGAGCGCCGCGCTGCGCTTCGACGGTTTCATCGAAAGCGGCACCGATATCACGCCGTACTACGACGCGCTGCTCGGCAAGCTGATCGTGCACCAGCCCACGCGCGCCGAAGCCATAGCCGCCATGCTGACCACGCTGGCGCAGGTCGAAGTGCTCGGCTTGCCGACCAACCGGGGCTTCCTGATGGAATGTCTGGACGATGCGCGCTTCCGCAACGGCGATGCGCTGATTTCTTTCCTCGACCAGCACGCCGACGAACTGCGCGATCGCTTGCACCAGAAGGAACGCACCGCGCACCAGCGCTACGCCCTTGCCGTCCTGTATGGCCGCGGCACCAGTGCGCTTGCATGCGCATTTGCCGTGCCACTGCGCCTCAGGCACCGCGACGAAACCGCCACGTTCGCAGTGAAAGTCGTTGCGGACGGCATCGAGGTCGCCGGCGACAACGCGCGGCACATCCGCTTGGCGCCGCTGGGTGATGGTGCCGTGCGCTGCAGCGAAGGCGGCGTCGGCGCGCAGATTCGCGCTGTCGGCATCCCAGCGACCGATGTCCCACGCCGCTGGCACGCGCAGGCGGGCGACGTCGACTGGTGGTTCGACGACATCTCGTTCGAGCCCACCGCGGACGCCAGCAACGCCCAGGCGGCCACGGAACTGAAAGCGCCTTTCAACGGCCGCGTCGTCCGCATCGCTGCGGAAACCGGACAGAAGCTCAGGGCCGGCGAAAGCGCCGTCGTCATCGAATCGATGAAGCTGGAACACAACCTGGCGCCGCGCGCCGCCGCGACGGTGGCCGAAGTGCTGGTCGCGGAAGGCCAGCAAGTCACGCCGGGACAGGTGCTGCTGCGTTTTGACGTGTCGACTGCACGCGCCGACGCACCCGGAGATCCAGCATGAAAGTGTTTCACGGCAGTTCGTTCAAAGCCGACCGACCCTGGGGTGCGGTCACGATTGCACGCATGAACGGCATCACAACGCGCCTGCACTGGGCGGATCAACCGTACCGGTGGCACGTCAACGACGGCGAAGAAGTGTTCGCGGTGCTCACCGGACGCGTCGAAATGCGCTACCTGGAATCGGGAACCGAACACCGGATCGTGCTGGAAGCAGGAGATATCTTTCACGCCACCGTGGGCACGGAACACATGGCGTACCCGATGGGCGAGGCCAGGATTCTTGTCGTCGAACAAGAAGGAAGCGTGTAGCCGTCCGTGGGTCCGAACGAGTCCAACAGGAACCGAGGTCAAGCCTTGCGACACACCAGCACACCCGACGCATCCGACCAATTGACGGCGCCCGAGCTGCGCGCCGCGCGCGAAGCGCTCACCGATACCGTGCAGCGCTTTGCCAGCACCGAAATCGCGCCGCACGTGACCGAATGGGACGCTGCCGGCGAATTCCCGCGTGCGCTCTATCGCCGCGCCGCGGAAATCGGTTTGCTCGGCATCGGCTACCCCGAGGAATTCGGCGGCACGCCAGCGCCGTATGCGCTCAAGCTCGTGCTCTGGCGCACGCTCTGCCGCTTCGGCACGTCGGGCGGCGTGCAGGCCAGCCTGCTGTCGCACAACATCGGCCTGCCGCCGGTGGTGCTGCTGGCACGCGACGACGTCAAGCGCGAAGTGGTTCCGGCCGTGCTTGCCGGAGAAAAAATCTCAGCGCTCGCCATCACCGAGCCGGGCGGCGGCTCCGACGTCGCCGCCTTGCGCGCGTCGGCCCGGCGCGAGGGCGACGAGTACGTCGTGAGCGGCGAAAAGACCTTCATCACATCGGGCATGCGCGCCGACTGGATCACGGTTGCGGTACGCACCGATCCGGACGCGCGTGGCGCCAGAGGCATCAGTCTTTTGCTGGTGCCGGGTGACAGCACGGGCCTCTCGCGCCGCCGCCTCGACAAGATGGGCTGGCTTTGTTCCGACACGGCGCAGCTCTATTTCGACCGGGTCCGGGTGCCGGCGCGCTTTCTCCTCGGTGAAGAAGGCACGGGCTTTCGCGCCGTGATGAACAACTTCAACGGCGAGCGCTTCGGCATCGCCGCGGGCGCGCTGGGCTTTGCCGAAGCCTGCTGGGACGAAGCACTCGCCTGGGCGCAGCAACGCAAGACATTTGGCCGCGCGCTGGTGGAACACCAGGTGATTCGCCACAAGCTCATCGACATGCAGCAGCGCATCCGCGCCACGGCCGCCTGGCTGGAACGTGTCGCCGCACGCGCCGATACCGGCGACCTGGGCGCGGATTGGGTGGGCGAGGTCGCCACGCTGAAAAACCAAGCCACGCAAACGATGGCGTTCTGCGCCGACGCCGGCGTGCAGATCCTGGGCGGCATGGGCTACATGCGCGGCACGGTGTGCGAGCGCATCTACCGCGAAGTGAAAGTGATCACCATCGGCGGCGGCACCGAAGAGATCATGAAGGAGCTGGCCGCGCGCCAGTGGGGTATCGTTTAGCGACATCACAAAGCCGGCTTGCAGGTGGCGCAAAAGGCGCAACGACCGGCGCCCCGCTCGCCATGCATCGTTTGATTCCGATCCGCAGGAGACGACCATGGATCAAGGCATAGGCCACTGGACCACGATTCACGCCCGGCGCAACCCGCAACGGACGGCGCTGATCGACGGCGATACCGGCCGGAAATTCACGTATGGCGAGCTGGAGCAGCGCACGAACGCGCTCGCCCACGCGTTGAGCCAGAAAGGCGTGCGCAAGGGCGATCGCGTGGCGATCATGGCGCTCAACAGCCCGCACTTCATGGAAGTGGCGATCGCTGTCGCCAAGCTGGGCGCGATCCTGGTGCCGGTCAACTTCCGCCTGACCGCGCCGGAAGTGCGCTATATCCTGGACGATGCGGCGCCGTATCTCCTGTTCACGTCGCCGCAGACCGACGTCACGGCACGCAAGGCCGCTGAAGGCAGCCTGGTGCGCGAGCGGATCGAAATTCCGTCGGCCGAACAACGTTCGGCCGCCAAGGAAACGGCTTACGAAAAGCTGATCGCCGAGGGAAGCCCGGAACGCATCGAAGTACGCATCGGCCTGGACGAAGTCGCTGCGCTTATCTACACCTCGGGCACCACCGGCTTTCCCAAGGGCGCCATGCTTACGCACGGCAACCACTTCTGGAACGCGCTCACGCACTTCAGCATGAGCGAAGGGCTGTTCCCCAACGACATTTCGCTGGTCGCGGCGCCCCTGTTTCACATTGGCGCATTCGGGATTTACACACTGGCGCTGATTTACCTGGGCGGCACGTCGGTCATTCTCGAATCGTTCAAACCCGGCACCTGGCTGGATGCGGTCGAGACCTACAAGCCGACGCTCGCGTTTTGCGTTCCGGCGATGTGGGCCGCCATTGCGCAAGCCGGGCTGGACGGCCGGGATCTGACGTCGCTGCGCTACACCATTTCGGGCGGCGCGCCCTGCCCATTGGTCCTGATCAAGACGTTGCGCGAGCACGGGATGGTGTTCACCGAGGGCTTCGGTCTGACCGAAACCGCGCCGGTGGCGTCAGCGCTGGGCGCGGCGGAAGTGATCACGCATGCCGGCTCTGTCGGCAAGCCCATCGCCCACGTCGAATACCGCATCGCCGACGATCAAGGACACGACGTGCCAGTTGGCGAAATCGGCGAGTTGCTGATCCGCGGCCCCAACGTGTTCGTCGGCTACTGGCAAAAGCCGGAAGCCACGCGCGCCGTGTTGCAGCAAGACGGCTGGTTCCATAGCGGCGACCTGGCGCGGGTGGATGCGGAAGGTTATTACTACATTGTCGACCGCAAGAAGGACATGGTGATCAGCGGCGGTGAAAACGTTTATCCGGCGGAGGTCGAGCAGGTGCTCTACCAGCGGCCGGAAATCGCCGAAGTCGCAGTCATCGGCACGCCCGACGTCAAGTGGGGCGAGGCCGTGACCGCAGTGGTGGCGCTGAAGAAAGATCAATGGCTTGAACCGGAAGTGCTGATCGCCTGGGCGCGTGAACGGCTGGCCGGCTTCAAGTGCCCGCGGAGCGTGAAATTCGTTGACGCGCTGCCGCGCACTGCCACGGGCAAGGTGTTGAAGCGCGAGCTGCGCCAGCGCTTGGCCGGCGAAAACGCGACTGCCGTGCAGCGCTGAAACACCAAAGTGCCGGCACAACCCGGCGCCCGAGCGACGCCAAGCGAATGCAACGGCCAGCGGGTCAACCGTCCAACCAGGAGCCCCATGATGATCGACATGCCAAGAACCCAAGAACTGCAGCGCATCCAGCGCGTGGCGCTCGGTGATTTCGTGCACCGCAGCGCGCTCAAATTTCCAAAGCGCACGGCGCTGGTCGACGGCGCCATCCGCCTGAGCTATGCGGAGCTGGATGCCCGCAGCTCGCGCTTCGGCCACTATCTGCAATCCACGATTGGATCGGGCCAGCAAATCGGCATGCTGTGCCAGAACTCGGCCGACATGGTGGTGGCCTACAACGGCATCCACAAGTCCGGCAACGTCTGGGTGCCGGTCAACCTCAAGCTGGACGCCGCCACCATCGCCTACATCCTGCGCCACGCCGAAGTCTCGGCCGTGGTGGTGGACGAGGCGTTCGCGGCAGTCCCCGAGATTGCAGGGTTGCTGAACAAGCTGGGCGTGCCGCTCATCCTGACGATGGTCGCCACCGCGGAAGCCGTGGGCACGACGCTTGCTCAGGCCGAACGTGGCCAGGAAGACGCCCTGCCCGACGCGGCGATCGATGGCGGCCAGCCGGCGCTCATCATGTACACCAGCGGCACCACCGGCAACCCCAAGGGGGTCGTGCACTCGCACGTCTCGGTGGCAACCGCAACGCTGGGTTCGGTGGCCGGGTTCGGCTACACCGAACGCGATGTCGCTTCCGGCGTGTTGCCGCTATTCCATTGCGCCCAGCACACGCTGGCGGCCACCGTTCACGCCGCGGGTGGCTGCCTGGTGCTGTCGCGCGGCTTCGTGCCGGACGACATCCGCGCGCTGATGCTGCGGGAAAAATTCACCGCGTTTGTCGGTCTGCCGATGATGTACGCGGCTCTGCTGGCCGATCCAGGCTTCCACTGCCCCAGCTTGCGCCTAGCGGTCTACGCCATGGCACCCATTCCCAAACCGCTGATTGCGCAGATCGCCGAGCGCCTGACCCGCAACGTGATGCTGGCCACGGGTCAAACCGAAATCTATCCGCCCACCATGACGTTCCAGCCGCTCATGCACCCCGGCCTGGATGCCAATTACTGGGGGATATCGCTGATCCACAATGAAACCGCGGTGATGGACGAAAGCGGCCGCCTCCTCGGACCCGGCGAACCGGGAGAAATCGTACATCGCGGCGCCAACGTCATGCTGGGCTACTTCAAGGACCCGGACGCCACGGCCGCGGCGCAGCGCTTCGGCTGGCACCACACCGGCGACCTCGGCATGTGGGGCGAGGAAGGGCAAATGATGTTCCTCGACCGCAAGAAGGACATGGTCAAGACCGGCGGCGAAAACGTCGCCAGCGTCAAGGTCGAAGCGGCGCTGCTGGCGCATCCCGCGGTGGCCGGCGTGGGCGTTGTCGGTTTGCCGCATCCGCGCTGGGCCGAGGCCGTGTGCGCCTTCGTGGTGAAGAAGCCGGACGCCGCTTTGACCGAAGCCGACCTGCTCGCCCACTGCCGCGAGCACCTGAGTGGCTTCGAGGTACCCAAGCTGATCCGCTTCATTGACGCGCTGCCCGCCACCGCCACCGGCAAGGTGCGCAAGAACGTGCTGCGCGAGCAGTTCGCCGAAACGGCGGCCGAGGTCTTCTCCAAGGAGATGAACGCGCTCTGAGTCCGCCGCCAAACAATGACGCGCGAGGTAGCCTTTTCAATTGCGGAGGGATTCGTCCATGTTCAATGAAACCACCTACCCACAACTCCTCGCTGCTGTCACGCAGGCGCACGGCCGCCGGACTTTCCTGGAAGCGGCATCGGCGCTGCAGGGCCAGCGCGTTACCCTCACTTACGCAACGTTCGAACGGCAGAGCCGCCGCGTGGCCGCCGGCCTGCTGGCGCTGGGGCTGCGCCGCGGCGACCGCATGGCCATCGCGGCGCCCAACCAAATCGAATGGCTGGAACTCTTTTTCGGCGCCGCACGCATCGGCGTGATCGTGGTCACGCTCAACGTGCGCTATCGCGAAAGCGAGCTCGATTACATGCTAAACCAGTCCGGCGCGCGCCTGGTGGTGTCGGCGGCGCACTCGGGAGGATTCGATTTCGAGCATTTCTACGCCGGGTTTCACGCGCGCATTCCCACGGTCGAACGCGTGTTGTTCCTGGGTGCAAGCAATCCCCATGACAGTTACGCGACGCTGCTCACCCATCCGGTCGACGACCAACTCACGCTGGAAGAGCAAAAAGTGGGCCCGGACGACCCGGCAGTCATCCTCTACACCTCGGGCACGACCGGTCGGCCCAAAGGCGCCGTGCTCACGCACTGCAGCCTGATTGCTTCCGGCCGCGCGCAAGTACTCAACTACGGTTCAACGGAAGAAGATGTTTACATGGGTCTCATGCCGCTCAACCATGTGGGCGGCATCACCTGCACCATCACGGCAGCGCTGCTCGCGGGTTCTGCAGTCATTCTGGAAGACGCCTTTTCGCCCGGACGCGCACTGGAAGTATTGAACGAACACGGCGTGACCACTTTCGGCGGCGTCCCCACCATGTGGAAACTGATGCTGGCGCACGAGTCCATCGCCCGCGTCAACAAGGAGACACTGCGCTTCCCCATCATCGGCGGCGCCAACGTCGAACCTGCACTGGCGCGCCAGATCGTCGACACATTTCCGAACGCACGCCTCACCAACCTGTACGGCCTGTCCGAATCATCGGGCGCGGCCGTGATCTCGCCAGTCACCGATTCGCTCGAAGCCGTGGCGCGCAGCATCGGCCTGCCGCTTGCGGGGGTCGAGGCCCGCGTGGTCGACGCGGACGGCACGGCATTGCCGCCGGGGCAGGAAGGCGAATTGCAACTGCGCGGGTCCGGCGTGGCTGCCGGTTATTGGCAAATGCCCAAGGAGACGACGGAAACGTTCCTGCCCGGCGGCTGGCTCGCCACCGGCGACATGGTGAGCCAGGAACCCGATGGCCATTTGCTCCTGCGCGGTCGGCGCAAGGAAATGTTCATCCAAGGCGGCTACAACGTCTATCCCGTGGAAATCGAAAACGTCCTTGCAGCGCATCCGGCGGTGGCCATGGCGGCCGGCATCGGCATCCCCGATGCCGTGCTGGGCGAGGTCGGCTGCTACTACGTGACGCTGCGGCCCGGAAAGGCATCGACCGAGGCCGAGCTGATCGACCACTGCGGCGCCAAACTGGCCGACTACAAAGTGCCGCGCCGCATCGTTTTCACGCCCGAATTGCCACTCACGCCGTCGGGAAAGATCGCCAAGGCCGAACTGCGGGAACGGATAACCCCCACCAGCCTGATCGGCAGGCGCCCCGTCCAAGGCACGTGACCACATGGGACATTCCCGCAGGCGGATTCAGGATGAATGTGCCTCACACTTCAGAAGGAGAAACAGGTGACAGAAAAGAAAGCAATCCTGGTGATTGGCGCCGGAGACGCCACGGGCGGCGCGATTGCCCGGCGTTTCGCGCGCGAAGGCTACGTCGCGTGCGTGACCCGGCGCCACGCCGAGAAGCTACAGCCGCTCGTCGAGCAGATTCGGGCCGCTGGCGGCGAGGCCCACGGATTCGGTTCCGACGCACGCAAGGAAGAAGAAATGATGTCCCTGGTACAAAAGATCGAGACCGAGATCGCGCCCATCGAGGTGGCCGTTTTCAACATCGGTGCCAACGTGCGTTTTGGCATTACCGAGACCACCGCGCGGGTGTATTACAAGGTCTGGGAAATGGCCTGCTTCGCGGGCTTCCTGATGGGTCGCGAGGTCGCCAAGGCGATGCTGCCGCGCGGCCGCGGGACCATCCTCTTCACCGGCGCCACGGCGAGCCTCAGAGGCAAGGAAGGCTTTGCCGCGTTCGCGGGCGCCAAGCATGCGCTGCGCGCCCTGGCGCAAAGCATGGCACGCGAACTCTGGTCCCAGGGGATTCATGTCGCCCATCCCGTCATCGATGGCGCCATTGACACCGATTTCATTCGCACCAATTTCCCGGAGCGCTATGCCACCAAGGATCGGGATGGCATCGTCAATCCCGAGCACATTGCCGACGTTTACTGGCAGCTCCACATGCAGCCGCGCGACGCCTGGACGCACGAGACCGAGATCCGCCCCTGGATGGAGCCCTGGTAGGGCAGCGCGCGCGCCACCGACCCGTCGACGAACCCTCAATCCGAAAGCAAGCCATGACGCCAGTGACCGTCCAATTCATGTTCGACTTCGGCAGCCCCAATGCCTACCTGAGCCACAAGGTCATTCCCGAGATCGAGGCCAGGAGCGGAGCCCGGTTCGAATACGTCCCGGTCCTGTTGGGTGGCCTGTTCAAGCTGGCCAACAACCGATCTCCGATGGAAGCCTACGCGCAAATTCCCAAGAAGCTCGCCTACGAGCGGCTGGAAATGCGCCGATTCGTGCGCAAGCACCGCGTCACGGCTTTCAAGTTCAATCCCCATTTCCCGATCAACACGCTGCCGATCATGCGTGGCGCAGTGGCGGCGCAACAGCTCGGCTGCTTCGAGCGCTATGTGAACGCGGTGTACGCGAGCATGTGGGAGCGTGAATGCAACATGGCAGACCCGCAGATCGTCGCTGCCGAGCTGTCGGCCGCGGGGCTCGAAGCGCAAGCCATTCTGGCAGCCAGCCAGGAACCCGACGTCAAGCGGCGGCTGATCGAGAACACCCAGGACGCCTACGACCGCGGCGCGTTCGGCAGCCCGATTTTCTTCGTCGGCGACGAGATGTTCTTCGGCAAGGACCGGCTCGGCGAAGTCGAAGAAGAAATCGCGCAAGTGCATCAACACCCACGGTGAAGACGTGACGAAAAAACCGCCGAATGGCGGTTTTTTCGTCAGCCAGAGGAGCCGGTTACCGGATGTAGTCGGACACCACTTTCCAGCGCCCGTTCTGGATTTGCGACAGGCGCGAAGCGTCGCTGCCGAGGTGTTTGGTCGCGGTGAACGTGAGCGTGTCCATGCCGAAGAGGTCGGGCGGAATGGTGAGGTGGCTCATGGCGTTGACGAAGCTGTCGGTGGTCAGGTTCGGCCCGGCTTTTTCCACGGCCTGCGCAAAATCGTCGATCAGGACGTAGCCGTAGACCGAGAACACCGTCGGATCGGTGTTGAACTTGGTCTTGTATTTGTTGGCCCAGAAGCGAATTTTGTCGGATGCGGCGTCCAGATACGGGTGCTGCACTGTCATCGTGGCGTAAAGGCCGTTCATGGCTTCGCCGCCCAGCTTGTGGATCAGGTCGGTGTAGGCGCCCGAGGAGCCCAGGAACGTGGGATCGAACCCGGTCTTGCGTGCATCGGCAATGGTGCCGATGGTCTCGCGAATCAGCGTGCCCAGGACGACGAAATCGCAACCGGCCGCCTTCATCTTGGCAACCTGCGATGAGAAATCAGTCGCTCCACGCTTGAAGCTGGTCTTTTCGGTCAACGCCATGCCAAGCGACTTGGCGGCCGCCTCGGCGCCCTGCAGCACTTCCTGGCCGAAATCGTCGTCCTGATAGATCGCGCAAATCTTCTTGGCGTTCTTTTGCTTGATCAGCACCGGTGCCGCCAGGCGAATCTGATCGTAATAGGTGGCGGCGAAGGAATAGGTCAGCCGGTTCAGCGGTTCATACATCTGGCGCGCCGCCGTGACTGGGAAGAAATTGATCACGTTTTTCTTGAACAGGATCGGGAACGTGGCCAGGTTGCCGGCGGTGCCGATGTGCCCCACCATGGCAAAGATGTGGTCCTGGTTCACCAGTTTTTGCGCCGCCAGCACGGCACGTTTCGGGTCATAGCCCGAGTCCTCGACCTTGAGCTCGATCTTGCGGCCGTTGATGCCGCCCTGCTCGTTGATTTCATCGACGCGCAGCAGCATGCCGTCGCGCACCTGCTTGCCGAACGCCGCGATCGGACCCGACAGGTCCTGGATGGAGCCGAGCTTGATTTCAGTCTTGCTCACGCCCTGGGTTTGCGCAAACGCGGTGGTGGCCATCGCGGTTGCGCAGATCAGGGTGAACACGGTTCGCTTGTTGAACATGGTCGCTCTCCTCTTCACAGTGGTTGAAAAACGAAAATCGTGCGCTCAGTGCGCATACATGGCCTCGATCTGCGGCGCATACTTTTTCTGCACGAGCTTGCGCTTCAGTTTCATCGTCGGCGTGAGCTCTTCGTCCTCGGCGCCCAGTTGCGTGTCGAGCAGGAAGAACTTCTTGACCTGCTCGACCCGCGCAAATTTCCGGTTCACGCCATCGATCACGCCCTGGATCAGCGCCTGGACCTCGGGCGCGCGCGTGAGGCTCGCGTAATTGGAAAACGGCACGTCGTGGTCCTGCGCGTATTTCTCCACGTTTTCCTGGTCGATCATGACGATCGCCGTGAGGTAGGCGCGCGCGTCGCCGATCACCACGGCGTCGGTGATGTACGGGTTGAACTTAAGCTCGTTTTCGATCTCGCTAGGCGTTACGTTCTTGCCGCCCGCGGTGATGATGATGTCCTTCATGCGGTCAGTGATGCGAAAGAACCCGTCCGCATCCACCGCGCCGACGTCGCCAGTCTTCAGCCAGCCGTCTTCGGTGAACGTCTCCGCCGTCTTTTCCGGCAGGTTCAGGTAGCCGGCGAACACGTTCTTGCCCTTGACCTGGATTTCACCCGTGGCGGGATCGATGCGCACCTGGTTGTAGCCCACCGCCTGGCCGATGGTGCCGGGCCGGATGCGCGTGGGCGGCACCAACGTGGATACGCCGCAGGTCTCGGTCATGCCCCAGACTTCCAGCATGGGGACGCCGAGCGACAGATACCAGCGGATCAACGCGGGCGAAATCGGTGCCGCGCCCGTGAGCAGGTAGCGCACGCGGTGGATGCCGATCAGCTTGCGCACGTTGTCGAGCGCAAGCCAGCGCGCAACGTAGAAGCGAGCCTTGAGTCTGGCCGGCACCGGCTCGCCCGCCAGCACCCGGTCCGCAATTTGCCGGCCCACGCCAATGGCCCAACCGTAGACGGCGCGCTGCACGCGGGTGCTTTCCTGCAGCGCAATGGTGACGCTGGAATAAAACTTTTCCCAGATGCGCGGTACGGCGAAGAAAACCGTGGGTGCGATTTCGCGCACGTTCTCGGGAACGGTTTCGGGGTTCTCGACGAAGTTGACCTTGGAGCCGGTGTAGACGGCGAAATACTCGCCGGAGGTGCGCTCCGCCACGTGGCACAGGGGCAAGAAACCCATGCACTCGTCGCTCTCGTCGCGCGGCAGCAGCTTGGTCGCTTCCTTCACCAGGAAAACCAGGCCGCCGTGGGTGTGCATGGCGCCTTTGGGCTTGCCGGTGGTGCCCGAGGTGTAAATCAGCACCGCCACGTCGTCGGGTTTGACGGCAGCGACCCGCTGCTGCAGCGCGCCGGGATGTTCTGCGTTGTAGACGCGTCCCAGCTCGCGCAATTGATCCAGGCTGATCACACGCTCGTCACGCAGATCGTGCAACCCTTCCATGTCGAACACGATGATCCTGGCGAGCAACGGCAGGCGCTCGCGCGCTTCCAGCGCCTTGTCGAGCTGTTCGTCGTCTTCGACGAACAGCACGCGCGTGCTCGAGTCTTCGCACAGGTACTGCACCTGACTGGCCGCATCGGTCGGATAAATGCCATTGGAAATGCCGCCACACGAGAGCACCGCCAAGTCGCACCAGACCCATTCGATCACCGTGTTGGACAGGATGGACGAGGTGTGATGCGCCTCGAAACCCAGGCTCATCAGGCCACCGGCAATTTCGGCCACGCGCTCGGCGTTCTGCGTCCAGGTCCAACTGCGCCAAATGCCCAATGCCTTCTCGCGCAGCCAGACCTTGTCGGCGCGCGCGGCCGCCGCGTTCCAGAACATCGCGGCCATGGTTTCGCCTTCGACCACCGTGTCGGCGCTTGCTTGCAGTCGCGACAAATCCCAAAGCCCTGTCATCGCCTATCTCCACGTTTTGCGTTTTTTCCAGCGGCGCTCGCCGCGCACGCCGCTGTCTTTCATACCCAGGTAGAACTCCTTGATGTCCTCTTTTTCGCGCAAGCGTTCGCAGGTGTCCTCCATGACGATGCGGCCGTTTTCCAGCACATAGCCGTAATCGGCCGCGTTCAGCGCCATGTTGGCGTTCTGCTCGACCAGCAGGATGGTGGTGCCGCGCTCGCGGTTGATGCGCACCACGATTTCGAAAATCTCCTTGGTCAGACGCGGCGACAGGCCGAGGCTGGGTTCGTCCAGCAGGATCAGCCTGGGCTCGGCCATGAGCGCGCGACTGATGGCCAGCATTTGCTGCTGCCCGCCGGAAAGCAGGCCGGCGTCCTGCGCCGCGCGCTCTTTCAGGATGGGGAAATACGCGTACACCTGCTCCAAGTCGCGTGCCACGCCGTCGCGATCGGTGCGCGTGTAGGCACCCATGAGCAGGTTGTCCCGGATCGACAGCAGCGGAAACACCTCGCGCCCTTCCGGCACCTGCACCAAGCCGAGCCGCACGATGCACGCCGGGTCTTGCGCAGTGATGTCTTGTCCGGCAAACGTGACGGTCCCCTTGCGCGGATCGATCATGCCGGAGATGGTTTTGAGAATGGTGGTCTTGCCCGCGCCGTTGCTGCCGAGCACGGTGGCAATCTGCCCCTGTTCCACTTGCAGGCTGACGCCGCGGATGGCCTTGACCGGGCCATAGGCGCTTTCCACGTTGGCGAGCTGCAGCACGGCATCGCTCATGCAGTTCTCCTGAGCGACGCCACGTCGTCCGCCGAACCCAGATAGGCTTCCGCCACGGCCGCACTGCCCTGCACTTCGGCCGGCGTACCAGCGGCCAGCACTTCGCCGTGGTTCAGCGCCACCACGCGATCCGAGACGCGCGAGACCAGTCCCATGTCGTGTTCGACCATCAGCACGGTGATGCCCAAGTCGCGCACGATGTCGTGGATCCAGAACGCCATGTCGTCGGTTTCTTCCACGTTCAACCCGGACGACGGCTCGTCCAGCAGGATCAATTGCGGTTCGGCGCAGAGCGCGCGCGCCAGCTCGACCACCTTGCGCACGCCGTACGGCAGGCCGCTGACCATCAGGTCGCGGTAGCGCTGCAAATCGAGGAAATCGATCACTTTCTCCACCCGCTCGCGCGCCCGGCGTTCGGCCGCGCGCGTCGCCGGCGTGAACAGCAGCTCGCCCCAGAAACCGCTTTCCCGGTGCGTGTGGTGGCCGATCAGCAGGTTGCGCAGCACGCTCGCGTGCTCGAACAGCTCGATGTTCTGGAACGTGCGCGCAATGCCCAGCGCGGCGATCTTGTGCGCCGGCTGGCGCGTCAACTCGATTTCGCCCTGTGCGCCGCGATAAATGATTTCGCCGCTGGTGGGCTGATAAATGCGGCTGATCAGATTGAACACGGTGGTCTTGCCCGCGCCATTCGGGCCGATCAGCGTGAAGACTTCGCCGCGGCGCACGTCGAAGCTCACGTCGTTCACTGCCAGCACGCCGCCGAAGCGGACGCTCAGGTGGCGCGCGGACAGCAGCACGTCATCCGTCATGACCGGGTGACCTCGCCGCGCGCAGGTGACGGTGCCGTGCGCCATGAGGTGCGGGCACCGCCAATCTTCATAAGCACCGCGCGCACGGCCGGACCGTTCTTCATCATTTCAGGCGCTCCGATTTCTGGAACGATTTCTGGCGCCTGAACATGCCTTTTTCGTAAAACGGAAACATCTGCAGCCACGTGCGCATCTTGAGCCAGCGGCCGTAGAAGCCCATGGGCTCGAACAGCACGAAGGCAATCAGCACCAGGCCGTAAATGAAGGCTTGCAGCCCTGGCGCCTGGCCGATGTTGTCGGGCAGGTAATCCTTGACGAGCGAGATGAGCTGCGGCATGGAAATGAGAAACGCCGCGCCCAGAAACGCGCCGTGGATCGAGCCCAGGCCGCCGATCACCACCAGCAGCAGCAAATCGATCGATTGGACGATGTCGAATTGCTCGGGCGTCAAAAACTGCAGCTTGTGGGCATAGAGCGCGCCCGCCAGTCCGGTGAGCGCCGCCGACACCGCGAACGACAGCGTCTTGTAATACGCCAGGTTGATGCCCATGCTCTGCGCCGATATTTCCGAATCGCGAATGGCCACGAAGGCGCGGCCCGTGGGCGCGCGCAGCAGATTGAGAATGGCCAGAGTGGACAGAACCGCGAGCGCCAGGCAAATGAAATAAAAGCCGGCGTTGGAATCAATTTCCCAGCCGAAGATGGCGGGCGAGCCCAACGACAGGCCCGAGTTGCCGCCGGTCACGCTTTCCCAGCGTGCCATCACTTCTTCGACGATGAAGCCAAAGGCCAGCGTGGCGATCGCCAGGTAAATTCCTTTCACGCGCAGCGCCGGCAGCCCGACCACGATGCCCACGGCGGCGGCCAGCAGCGCGGCGCACGCCATGGAGATGGGGAACGGAAGGCCGGCGTTGGACAGCACCGCTTCGGTGTAAGCGCCCACGCCCAGAAAAGCGGCATGGCCGATGGAAAACAGGCCGGTATAACCCGTGAGCAACATCAGCCCGAGACCCGCGATGCCGTAAATCAGCACGAACGTCAGTTGCGCCAGCCAATAGTCGCCCATCAGCCACGGGGCGGCCAGCAGAGCCAGCAGCAACAGGCCATACCAGAAAACGATGCCACCGTGTTTCGCCAGGCGGATGTCCTGGTCGTAGCTGGTCTTGAAGATAAAACGCACGGCGCCGATCCCTAGACCTTCTTCGCCAGACGTTCACCGAACAAGCCATTGGGTTTGACCATCAGCATGATCAGCACCACGATGTAGGCGGCGATGTCCTTGAATCCTTCCGGCAGATAGAAACCGGACAGCGATTCGATGACGCCGATCACGAGCCCGCCCACGATCGCGCCCGGCAAGCTGCCAAAGCCGCCCACCACCGCGGCAGGAAACGCTTTCAGGCCGATGAACCCCATGTTGGCGTACACGAAGGTGATCGGCGCAAGCAGCAAGCCGGCAATCGCCGCGACGGACGCCGCCAGACCCCACACCAGCCCGTTCAGGCGCTTGACCGGAATCCCCATGTAATACGCCGCCAACTGGTTCTGCGACGTGGCCTGCATGGCGATTCCGAGCTTGGTGTAACGAAACAGGGCGAAGAGCGCCGCGCACAGCGCCACGGTCACGCCGATCACCACGATTTGCTCAGCGCTCAGCACCAGCGAACCGGCATTCCAGACCACGTCCTTGTAGGGCACCGGCAGGGCGTGCGTGTCGGTGCCGGCACCGGGAATCATGGTGATCAGGCCACGCGCCACGTAGCCGATGCCGAACGTGACCATGATGATGGAAAACACCGGCTCGCCCAGGATCGGGCGGATCACGATGCGCTCCAGCAGCACGCCGACGATGCCCATGCCGGCAATGCTGGCGAGGACCGCCAGCCAGAACGGGAAGCCCAGCACGGTGAGCACCGCGAGGCCCAGGAAAGCGCCCAGCATCATCAGTTCGCCCTGGGCGAAGCTGACCACTTCGGTGGCCTTGTAGATCAGCACGAAACCGAGCGCGATCAAGCCGTAGATACAGCCCTGTGCCACACCGCTGATGACCAGTTGTAGAAACTGCACGCGCCCCCGCTCCCCTGCCTCGAGAAAACTTGGGGACTCTACCGAATCGGGCCGCGACCGGATAGCTCAGGTAAACCCTTACAGGCAGCGGATGATCTCGCGTGCTGCGCGCAAACCCGCATCGACCCGGCAGCCGTGGCACGCGTTGCACGCCGGCAGAAAAGGCGTTCGAGTGCGGCCGCGCTCAGGCCACGCGCACCGCACGCCGCTTACATGTTGCGCCGGTACTGCCCGCCCACTTCATAGAGCGCGTTGGTGATCTGTCCGAGCGAGCAGCAGCGCACGGCGTCCATCAGCGTCTCGAACACGTTGCCATGGTCGATCACGGTCTGCTGCAAGTGTTTGAGCACGGCCGGCGCCTCCTGGGCATGGCGCTTGTGGAAATCTTCCAGGCGCTTCAATTGCGACTCTTTTTCTTCGTGGGTCGAGCGCGCCAACTGGATGTGCTTGGGCACTTCTTCGCCGTGCGGATTGCGGAAGGTGTTGACGCCGATGATGGGCAACTCGCCGGTGTGCTTCAGGCGCTCGTAGTACAGGCTTTCTTCCTGGATCTGCCCGCGCTGGTAGCCGGTTTCCATGGCGCCCAGCACGCCGCCGCGCTCGCTGATGCGAGTGAACTCGGTGAGCACCGCTTCTTCCACCAGTTCGGTCAGCTCGTCGATGATGAAAGCGCCCTGATTCGGGTTTTCGTTCTTTGCCAGACCCCACTCGTGGTTGATGATGAGCTGGATCGCCAGCGCCCGGCGCACGCTCTCTTCGGTGGGCGTGGTGATCGCCTCGTCGTAGGCGTTGGTGTGCAGGCTGTTGCAGTTGTCGTAGATCGCGATCAGCGCCTGCAGCGTGGTGCGAATGTCGTTGAAGGAGATTTCCTGCGCGTGCAAGCTGCGGCCACTGGTCTGGATGTGGTACTTCAGCTTTTGGCTGCGCTCGTTGGCGCCATATTTTTCCTTCATCGCCACCGCCCAGATGCGGCGCGCGACGCGCCCCATCACGGTGTATTCCGGGTCCATGCCGTTGCTGAAGAAAAAGCTCAGGTTGGGCGCGAAATCGTCGATGTGCATGCCGCGCGCCAGATACGCCTCCACCAAGGTGAAGCCGTTGGAGAGCGTGAAAGCGAGCTGGCTGATGGGATTCGCGCCGGCCTCGGCAATGTGATAGCCGCTGATCGATACCGAATAGAAGTTGCGCACGTTGTGGTGCACGAAGTACTGGGCGATGTCGCCCATCACCTTCAGGCTGAACTCCGTGGAGAAAATGCAGGTGTTCTGTCCCTGGTCTTCTTTCAGGATGTCGGCCTGCACCGTGCCGCGGACGTTGGCAAGCACCCATTCGCGGATTTTTGCGGTCTCGGTTTCGGTCGGCTCGCGACCGTTGTCGGCCTTGAATTTCTCCAAGTTCTGGTCGATGGCGGTGTTCATGAACATCGCCAGGATCGTCGGCGCCGGGCCGTTGATCGTCATGCTGACCGATGTTTTCGGCGAGCACAGATCAAAGCCGTCGTACAGCACTTTCAGGTCGTCCAGCGTGGCGATCGACACGCCCGAATTGCCGACCTTGCCGTAGATATCCGGCCGCCGATCGGGATTGGCGCCGTAGAGCGTGACGGAATCAAACGCGGTGGACAGGCGCTTGGCGTCCATGCCGGCGCTCACCAGCTTGAAGCGCTTGTTGGTACGGAACGCATCGCCCTCGCCCGCGAACATGCGCGTCGGGTCTTCGCCTTCGCGCTTGAACGCAAACGTGCCAGCGGTGTACGGATAGCTGCCCGGCACGTTCTCCAGCATCAGCCATTTCAGGATTTCGCCGTGGTCCTGGTACGCCGGCAGCGCCACTTTGCGGATGATGGTGCCCGACAGCGTCTTGTGCGTGAGCTGGGTGCGGATTTCCTTGTCGCGAATCTTGACGACGTACTCGTCGCCCGAGTACGCCTTCTGCATGGCGGGCCACTGTTCCAACAGCTTTGCGGCCTCGGCGTCGAGGCGCTTGGCGCGCACGTCTGCCAGCTTCTCGACCGTGGTGCGCGCGCCATTACGATCGGGGTCGTCTTCGGCGAGCATGCGAGCCGATTCGCGCAACTGCTGCACTTCGCGCGCCAGCTTGACCTGCGCGCCCACGCGGCTCTTGTAGGCATGCACCGTGTCGACGATTTCGGCCAGGTAGCGCACTCGCGCCCCCGGAACGATGGGGTGCTCGTCGGTGCTGAAGCGCGTGTTCGCCGGCGCGAGGCGCCCCTTTTTCAGCGGCAGGCCAAGTTCGCCCAAGCGCTTCTTGAGTGCCTGATAGAGCGCGGTCACGCCGTCGTCGTTGAAGCGCGACGCCTGCGTACCATAGACCGGCATGGTGTCTGGGTTCACGTTGAACGCCGTGCGGTTGCGCTGCACCTGTTTCGACACATCGCGCAGCGCATCCATGGCGCCGCGTCGGTCGAACTTGTTGATGACGACGAACTCGGCAAAGTCGAGCATGTCGATTTTTTCGAGTTGGCTCGCGGCGCCGTATTCCGGCGTCATGACGTACATCGGCACGTCGACGAATGGCACGATGGCCGCATCGCCCTGACCGATGCCGGACGTCTCGACGATCACCAGATCGAACGCCGCCGCCTTGCACGCCGCAATCACGTGCGCCAACGCCGGGCTGATTTCGCCACCCGAGGCACGCGTCGCCAGGCTGCGCATGAACACGCGCTGGCCGTTGCCCCAAGGCACGATGGCATTCATGCGGATGCGGTCGCCCAGGAGCGCGCCGCCAGTCTTGCGACGACTCGGGTCGATCGAAATCAGCGCGATGTGCAGCGCATCTTCCTGATCCAGCCGCAAACGCCGCACCAGCTCGTCCGTCAGGCTGGATTTGCCGGCGCCGCCAGTGCCGGTGATGCCGACCACCGGCACCGACTTGATCGCGGCCGCCGCCTGGAGCGCCGACGTCAGTGCGGCGCTGGCCGAACCGCTTTCCAGCGCGGTGATGAGTTGCGCGAGCGCGCGCCACGCCGCCTCGGTGTGGCCCTTGACAGCGTCGATCTTCTTCGGCGCGTAGCCCGACAAATCCTTGTCACAGGCCATCACCATTTCGCCAATCATGCCCTGCAGCCCCATGCGCTGGCCGTCTTCGGGGCTGTAAATGCGCGCCACGCCGTACTCGTGCAGCGCCTTGATTTCGTCCGGAACGATCACGCCGCCGCCACCGCCGTACACCTGGATGTGCGCGCCGCCGCGTTCGCGCAGCAGGTCGATCATGTACTTGAAGTACTCCATGTGACCGCCCTGGTAGGAGCTCACGGCCACGCCCTGCACGTCTTCCTGCAGCGCCGCGGTCACCACTTCATCGACGCTGCGGTTGTGCCCCAGGTGGATCACTTCGGCGCCCATGCCCTGCAGGATGCGGCGCATGATGTTGATGGCCGCGTCGTGCCCATCGAACAGCGATGCTGCGGTGACGAAGCGCACTTTGTTCTTCGGGCGATAGTCGGCCAAGGCCTTGTATTCAGCAGATAGTTCAGTCACGGCGGGTCTCCTTGATCAGCCGGCGCGGGCGGCGCTCCGAGCGCCGTGCCGCGGGAACCGTCCCGAGCGCACGACGCGCGCCGGAACACGTTTTGACCGTATTCCCCGCGCCCATACATGGTTTTCATTATGGCGCGCGCTCAAGGCCTGTGGTCGTGGCACGCGCGTCAGCCACGATCGACCGCCTTCTGGCCAAAGCGCGGGGACCGCCGGCACCCGCCAATCAGCGCCGCATCCCCGGCGGCAGGCCGCCCGGCCCCATCAAGCCGCCGAGGCCCTTCGCGCCACCCATGCGGCGCATCATCTTCATGAGTGCGCCGCCTTTCATTTTTTTCATCATGCCGCGCATCTGCTCGAATTCGCTCAACATGCGGTTGACTTCCTGTACCGAAACGCCCGCGCCCGCGGCGATGCGGCGCTTGCGGCTCGCTTTGAGCAATTCGGGCTTGTGGCGCTCTTCGTGCGTCATGCTGCAAATGATGCCTTCCTTGCGCCGCACGTCGCGCTCGGCGCGCGTCAGATCGGCGTCGCTCGCGCGGGCGGCCAGTTGCGTGGGCAATTTGTCCATCAGGCTCGACAGACCGCCCATCTGCTTCATCTGCTGCAACTGCGCCAGGAAATCCTTCAGGTCGAACTTGGCGCCTTTCTTGACTTTGTCGGCCAGCTTCCTGGCGGCCTCGACGTCGACATTGGCGGTGACCTGCTCGACCAGCGCCACCACGTCGCCCATGCCCAGCACGCGGCCAGCGTGGCGCTCGGCGTCGAACAATTCCAGGCCATCGAGCTTTTCCGACACGCCGGCAAACTTGATCGGCGCACCGGTAATCTGCCGCACCGAAAGCGCCGCGCCGCCGCGCGCGTCGCCATCCAGCTTGGTGAGCACGATGCCGGTGAGCGGCAGGGCTTCCTTGAACGCCCGCGCGGTATTCGCGGCGTCCTGACCCTGCATGGCGTCCACCACGAACAATGTTTCCACCGGATTGAGCGCCTGGTGCAGCGCCTTGATCTCGGCCATCAGTTCCGCGTCGATCGCCAGGCGCCCGGCGGTATCGACCAGCAGTACGTCGTAGAAGTGCTTTTTGGCGTGCTCCAGTGCCGCGCGCGCGATCTCGACCGGCTTCTGGTCGGGTGATGACGGGAACCAGTCGGCTCCCGCTTGCGCCGTCACGGTCTTCAACTGCTCGATGGCCGCCGGCCGGTACACGTCGCCCGACACTGTCAGCACTTTTTTCCTGCGCTTTTGGATCAGGTAGCGCGCCAGCTTGGCGGTCGTCGTGGTTTTGCCCGCACCTTGCAAGCCCGCCATCAGCACCACCGCCGGCGGCTGCGCCGCGAGATTCAGATCGCTCACGCCCGCGCCCATGGTGGCCGCCAGCTCGCGGTTGACGATGCCCACCAGCGCCTGGCCCGGCTTCAGGCTGCCCAGCACCTCCTGTCCAAGCGCCTTTTCCCTGACGCGCGCGATGAAGTCGCGCACCACCGGCAGCGCGACGTCGGCTTCGAGCAGCGCCAGGCGCACCTCGCGCAACATGTCCTGCACGTTGCTTTCGGTGATGCGCGCCTGGCCGCTGATCTTCTTGACGATCCCGGACAGTTTTTCGGTCAGAACGGAGGCCATGGCAGTGAGCGATGTCTGTGCGTTTGGAGAAGGCGCGCCGCCTTGCCGGCCGCTGCGCGAATGGCCGCGCGAGGCAGGTCGTGCGGATAAACTCTGTGCCCATGATTCTAGTGGGCGCTACCCCCGTGAGCGTTGTGCTGGGCGCGGCCGCTGCCGTGGCTTACGCCGTGCCTGCGCTTGCGGCGCGCCGTGTCGGGCTTTTGAGCGCGCGCCGCCTGTTGCTCGCGGCGTGGGCGTTGCACGGGCTGCAACTCGGCTGGCTGATCGCCGGTGAACCGGCGCGCTTCGGTTTCGCCCAAACCCTGTCGATCACCGTCTGGCTGGTGCTCACGATTTACCTGGTTGAAACCCGCTTGTACCCACGCATGCCGATCCGCTGGGCGTTGGCGGGGTTCGGCTCGCTAGCCATCATCCTGGCCTTCATTTACCCCGGCGCGCACCTGCCGGACACCACCTCGCCGTTGTTGGCGCTGCACTGGGCCCTCGGGTTGACGGCCTACGGCCTGCTGGCGGTGGCCGTGGCGCACGGCTGGCTGATGCGGCGCGCCGAGCAGGCGATGCGCGGCGCTGCCGCCGACGACGACGCCAGCGGCATTCCGCTACTCAAGCTCGAACGCCTGATGTTTCGCTTCGTCGGCGCCGGTTTCGTGCTCCTCACGCTCACCTTGGTGGTCGGCACCTTTTTCGGCGAGCAACTCTACGGGCCCGTAGACCTGGGTTGGCACTGGGATCACAAACACGTGTTCACCGTGCTCTCGTGGATCGTGTTCGCGGCGCTGCTGGTGGGGCACTGGCGCTTTGGCTGGCGCGGCCGGCGCGCCGTGCGCATGCTCAATACCGGCGCGGTGCTGTTGCTGCTGGGCTACGTCGGATCGCGCTTCGTGATGGAAGTCTTGCTGGGGCGCACCGGATGAGCAAAGTCCTGATTCCGCTCCTGGCCGTGCTGGCGATCGTATGGTTGTGGCGCCGCGGCCAACAGACGCGCCGCGTCCATCCCCCGCACCCCGCGCCGCACCAGCCCTTGCCGATGGTGCCGTGTGCCCGCTGCGGCGTGCACGTCCCGCGCAACCAGGCGATCTCCGGCAAGCACGGCGACTACTGCTGCGTCGCCCACCGGCGCGAGGCCGAACGCGATGGCGTCTAAAAAAACACCCGGCAGCGCGGCGTCGCTGCGACACGATGGCGCGGCCGCGGTCCAGGCGCCGACCTGGCTGGCCCCGGCCGCTGCGCCCACCACCGGCAAGCAGCCGATGGAGGCGGCGACGATCTATGGCCGCTTCGCGCGCCGCACATTTACGCACCAGTGGGAAGCCTTCATGTCGGCGCGGATCGTGCTGGCGCTTGCCATCCTCGGTCTGCACGCCAGCGCGGACACGGCCACGCAAGCCCTGCCCGGATGGGCTTATAGCGCCGCGATCGCCTACACCGTGCTGACGCTGGTTGAGCTGATCTTCATGCGTCCGCCGCGACCGGGGCAATCGTTCGATAGCCAATGGCTCTATACGACGGGGATCGACCTCTTGTATTTTTGCGTCCTGCGTTCGCGTTCGGTCGCCGGCGTGGACTACACACCCTTCCTGGTGTTCCCGGTTTTCATGGCCGCCATCCTGAGCTCCCGCACGCTGGCGCTATCGACGGCCGTCCTGGCAGGCGCGGCGCAGTTTTACGCCGCCATCATCGAATCGCAGGGGGCGCTCTGGTCACATGCGACGCAGCTTGGTCAAGCGGCGTTCGTGGGCGTTGGGTTGGTCGCGCTGGCATGGGCCACGAACTTCCTGGCCGCACGCGTCATTCGCGAGGAAGTCCGCTCCGAACGCAGCCGCGCGGACAGCAAGACCCAGGCGCTCGTCAACCGCCTGGTGATGGAAACCTTGGGCGACGGCATCCTGGTGGCCAACGCCGAAGGCGAAGTGCATGCCGCTAATCCGTCGGCGCGCGCGCTGCTCGCGGGCGATGCGGCCTTGGTCACCAACATCTTCAACCTCGGTGACAAGCCGGATTGGGCACCGCTGGCAACGCTGGTGCATCGGACGTTTGAGAGCGGCCCCATTCAACCGGCGGAAACCGCGCTGCTGCAGCGCAGCTCCTACACGGCGCACGTCCGCGTGCGCACCGAACGGGCAGTGGCGCCGGACGACGATTCCACCGGCCTGTGTGTACTTTTCCTGCAGGATCAGCGGGAGCTGGAGGCGCGCATCCGCACGGAAAAACTGGCTTCCATGGGGCGCGTATCGAGCGCGGTCGCGCACGAATTCCGCAATCCGCTGGCCGCCATCCAGCAGGCCAACGAACTGTTGAGCGAAGCACTGGCAGCGCCGGCAGATCGGAGGTTAAGCACCATCATCCAACAAAACGTGGAGCGTCTGAAACACACCGTCGAAGACATTCTGGATGTGGCCCGCGTACAAACCCGCGCGGTCGATTCGGCCATTTTGGACCTGGACGCCGCAACGCAAGCCGTGTGCGACGAATGGATCCAACTGCACGGACAAGCCGGCCGGGTACGCGTGCTGCTGGGTGCGACCGCGCTGGAGGTCCAGTTCAAATCCGAGTCGCTGCGCCGGTTGCTCATCAACCTGCTGGACAACGCGGCGCGTTACGCCAGCCGGCAAAGCGACGCGATCATGGTGACCACGCACGCGGATCCATCCGGAACCGTGGTGCTGTCCGTCTGGAGCGACGGCGCGCCGCTCGATGCGTCGCTGCAACGCCACTTATTCGAGCCGTTTTTTTCTTCCGAGAGCCGCTCCAGCGGGTTGGGCCTCTTCATCTGCCGGCAACTGTGTGAACAGTACGATGCGTCCATCAATCATCAAAGCACCACCCGGCGACGCAATGGCGTGGTCGCCTCGGGCAACGAGTTCCTGATTCACTTCCTGCGCGCAGCGCCCGGTGCCCAGCCCAACGCCCAATCGACACAGGCATGAATACCAGCAGCATCCCAAAACCCACCGTCCTGGTGGTTGAAGACGAGCCGGATTTGCTCACGCTCTACGAACTGACGCTGCTGCGCGAAGGCTTCCAGGTCGAAACGGCTGACACCGTGGCGCGCGGGCGGCATCAGCTTGCGAAGCGTACCTTCGATGTCGTGCTCACCGACATGCGACTGCCCGACGGCAATGGTCTTGACCTGTTGCGCGAGCTGACCGCTGCCAAACGGCCGGAACGCTGCGTCGTCATGACCGCCTACGGCTCCGCGGAAAACGCCGTCGATGCGTTGAAGGCTGGCGCGTTCGACTACCTCACCAAGCCGGTCGAACTCAAGCAGTTTCGGCGCGTGGTCCACTCGGCACTCGGCAACGCGGCCGAAGGCAGCCCCGTGCCCGTGCCAGCACCTGCTCCGCCACCCGACGAGCAGAAAAGCAATCGCTCGCTGGCTCCCAAGCAAGAGGCGCAGTCCGAGCACGACCACAACGCACTCGATCAACTGATTGGCCATTCGGCCGCCATGCGCGCGGTCCGGGAGCGCATTCGGGCGGTTGCGGGCACAATGGCGCCGGTCCTCATCCAGGGCGAATCAGGCACCGGAAAAGAGTTGGCGGCACACGCGCTGCACGACTGTAGCCACCGCGCCAAGGGTCCGTTCGTTCCGGTCAACTGCGGCGCCATCCCCGAGAATCTGCTGGAGGCGGAATTCTTCGGCGCGCGCAAAGGTGCCTATACCGGTGCAACGCAGGACCGGAAAGGTTTTTTCCAGGCGGCCAGCGGTGGCACGCTGTTCCTCGACGAAATCGGCGAGTTGCCGGTGTCCATGCAGGCCAAGCTGTTGCGCGCAATTCAGGAGCGCTGCGTGCGCCCCCTGGGTACGACCACGGAAGAACTGGTCGACGTGCGCATCGTCAGTGCCACCCACAAGGACCTCGCCGCGGAAGTCCAGAGTGGGCACTTCCGGAGCGACTTGTTTTATCGACTGAACGTGATCGGTATTGCGCTTCCGCCGCTGCGCGACCGACGTGAAGATATTCCGGCGCTCTGTACTGCGCTGCTGACACGTCTGGCGCCGCGGATCGGCGTGGAAGCGCCGCAAATTACGCCCGCGCAACTCGATCAAATCAAGAAAGCGCCCCTGCCTGGAAATGTGCGCGAGTTGGAAAACCTGTTGCAGCGCGCTCTCGCGTTGGGGGAACAGGCCGATCTGAACCGGGGCGACCTGTCCGGCAATGCGACATCATCGTCCAGTGTCACGGTGGCCATCGAGCCACCGCCGAAAATCGATGACGACGCTGCCGCGGACAACACGCCAGCGGCCATGCCCGGCCGCACGCTCGCAGCATGGCTTGACGCGCAGGAACGTGAATTGCTCACGCAATCCCTGGCAGCCAGCGACTTCCAGTCCGACGTTGCCGCAGCGCAGCTGGGCTTGACGCCGCGCCAGTTGCACCGGCGCTTGCAACGTCTGAACGTACTCCGGGCGCCCATCGCTGGAGCGACGCCGACGTGACCGGGCCGACGACCGCCGTCGGAAATTGGGATGCGGGCTGGTATGCCAGTGCACGCGTGCTGGCCTCACCCAATTGCGATGCCCGCCCCGTGGCGGGCGACGTATCGCTGATCGTGGTGCATTCCATCAGCTTGCCGCCGGGTGAATTCGGCGGCGACGAAGTCCCGGCGTTGTTCACCAACACGCTCGATTGGGACGCACACCCTTACTTTCAATCGATCCGCGGATTGCGCGTGTCGCCACACTTTTTCATCCGGCGCGATGGGTCGTTGTGGCAGTTTGCCAGCTGCGACGCGCGTGCCTGGCATGCCGGCGTCTCGATGTTCGGGAATCGATCCCAATGCAACGACTTCTCGGTGGGGATCGAATTGGAGGGTCTCGAAGGGGAGCGCTTCGAACGTGTGCAATACGACACGCTCGTCGCACTCTGTCGCGCGATCGCAACACATTACCCGATCAAAGCAATCGCCGGGCATGAGCACATCGCTCCCGGGCGCAAGCACGATCCCGGCCCCGGCTTCGACTGGCGGCTCGTGCAACAGGCGCTTGGGTGGCCCGACGACCGGTTCCCACCCCATGCGTTCGCAGCAGCGTGACGAATGCGTTTACGCCTCGCTGATCGGTGGGTTGGGTACCGATGCTGACGCGGCCGGCTTCCGATTGAAACCCAACGCGTCGCACAGGTCCGGCGGACCGTCTACCTCGCGTTCTGGGCATCTCCCCGACCTGGCAGATGGAAGCCGACGACTTGGCTGAATGCCAGAAAACGCGTTAAGCTGCCGCCCAAACAAAGTGTGTACGTTGCGGCGGCCGGGGAGGCCGCTCTCATCTCATCGGACAACGGCCCACACGAGCAGGAGAACTTTGAATGGCGACGAAATCTGTCAAGAAGCCGGCGAAATCAACCAAGGCGCCAGAAGCGAAACGCGGCCAGGGGGAAAGCGTTGCGCCGAAGGCCCGTCCCCACGCGAAATCCGAGATAACCCGACCCACTCCCAGCAAAAAGGCGGCGAGTGTAAAGGCCCCCGCAAAAGTGACCGCCGTAAAAAAGCAACACGAAACGGCAACACCGAAGAAAACCCCGGCCAAATCGTCAACTGCAGCCAAGACGACCTTGAGTTCGCGCGCTGCCTGGCCTTTCCCCACGGCGGCCAAGCCGTAGCAAAGGCTGACGGAGATCGGCCGCCGCTTGGCAGATGGAGAGAAAAGTCTCAACGAAAGCGGATAGCCTCGGCGGCTTAGCGTTTATACGCGTTCAGGCCAACGGCCCACGGCCGCGATTCACGCCGTCCCGCCCACCGTGAGTCCATCGATACGTATCGTCGGCAACCCCACGCCGACCGGCACGCTTTGGCCATCTTTGCCGCAAGTTCCAACTCCGGAATCGAGTTCGGTGTTGTTGCCGATCAGCGAAATCTTCTTGAGAGACTCAGGGCCGCTACCCACCAAGGTAGCGCCCTTGACAGGATACTGGATCTTGCCGTTTTCGATCCAGAACGCCTCGCTGGCCGAAAACACAAATTTCCCGCTGGTGATATCGACCTGACCGCCGGCAAAATTGGTAGCGTACAGTCCTCGTTTGACGCTGGCGACGACTTCTTCGGGGTCTTTATCGCCACCCAACATGAAGGTGTTGGTCATGCGTGGAATCGGAATGGCCGCGTAGCTCTCCCGGCGGCCGCTGCCCGTGGGCTTGGCTTTCATCAAACGGGCATTGAGCGAGTCTTGCAGATAACTCTTCAGAATCCCGTCTTCGATCAAAACGTTGCGTTGGGTAACGCGGCCCTCATCGTCCATGTTGAGGCTGCCGCGCCGCCCCGCGAGTGTACCGTCGTCAATGACCGTCACGCCAGGTGCCGCAACGCGCTCACCCATCCGACCGCTGAAGGCACTCGAGCCTTTGCGGTTGAAATCGCCCTCGAGCCCATGTCCGACCGCTTCGTGCAGCAAAACCCCAGGCCACCCCGGACCCAGCACCACCGTCATTTCTCCGGCCGGTGCAGGTCGCGATTCCAAGTTGGTCACCGCACCGCGCACCGCTGAATCGACATAGTGTTGCAAAATTGCATCATCAAAATAATCGAGTCCGGCGCGCCGGCCACCGCCGTAGGATCCGACTTCACGCCGACCTGCCTGCTCAGCAATCACGGTGACCGACAGACGCACCAGCGGACGCACATCTGCTGCAATCACGCCGTCAAGCCGTGCCACCAAAACCACCTCGTACTCACAGGCCAGTCCGGCCATGACTTGCGCGACCCGTGGATCTTTCGCGCGGCAGAGTTTTTCAACGCGTTCGAGCAGCCGCACCTTGGCTGCACTGTCCATCGAAGCAATCGGGTCCGCGTCGCTGTACAGCGTTAGTCGGCCGGCCGCCGCCTTCGAACCATGGTTCGATACCTTGACGGAACCAGATGCGCCGATCGATCGCACGGTTCGCGCCGCGTCCATCAGCGACGAGAATGAAAGATCATCCGAATACGCAAATGCGGTTTTCTCGCCACTGACGGCGCGCACGCCGACGCCCTGATCGATTCCGAAGCTGCCTGCTTTGACGATCCCCTCCTCCAAACCCCAGCTTTCGGCGCGCGAGTACTGGAAATACAAATCCGCATCGTCGACCCGGTGCGAGGCGATCAGCCCGAGCGCGCGGCCCAAGTCCCCTTCCGTCAATCCGAACGGGTCCAACAGCAACTTCTTCGCGGTCGCCAACCTCGTGAGCGTGGGTTCATGCAGCTTCATGGATGCATTGTAGGTCGCGATCGACGCACTTTCAGCGCCCGCGGGCCCCCCTTCGGCCATCCGCGACCTAGGTGAAGCGAGCGAGCCATTTACCAGTAACACATTGACCAAACCCGCTCAGCATAGCAGGCACGAAATCGTCGCAAGGTTCGGCCCTTTGGGCGCGCGCATCATCGACACAGACTTGGATTGTCCGAATGTGCTCGGAATGCCTGACCCGCGCCACCAGACACAGGGCATATTGCCAGTCGCCACTTCTGGCGCTGAATATCTCAGCGCATAAAAAAATGCCCGGCCTTCGAAAAGGTCGGGCATTTCCCGGTTATTTAGCCTGACAATGTCCTACTTTCACACGGGAATCCGCACTATCATTGGCGCAAAGGTGTTTCACTGTCCTGTTCGGGATGGGAAGGAGTGGGACCACCTCGCTATGGTCATCAGGCATAACTTGTTGCCACCCAGCCCTCCGGCTCGGCAGCCAATTCATAAAGCCGATCAGCAATCTCACGTTGCGTCACTCGACATAACAGCCTCGATCAATTGATCAAAGTTATAGGGTCAAGCCGCACGAGCAATTAGTACCGGTTAGCTGAGCGCATCACTGCACTTCCACATCCGGCCTATCAACGTCCTGGTCTCGGACGACTCTTCAGGGGGCTCAAGGCCCCGGCAGATCTCATCTTGAAACGGGTTTCCCGCTTAGATGCTTTCAGCGGTTATCCCTTCCGCACTTAGCTACCCTGCAATGCCACGGGCGTGACAACAGGTACACCAGCGGTGCGTCCACTCCGGTCCTCTCGTACTAGGAGCGGCATTCCTCAAATCTGCAGCGCCCACGGAAGATAGGGACCAAACTGTCTCACGACGTTTTGAACCCAGCTCACGTACCTCTTTAAATGGCGAACAGCCATACCCTTGGGACCGACTACAGCCCCAGGATGAGATGAGCCGACATCGAGGTGCCAAACACCGCCGTCGATATGAACTCTTGG
>SCQQ01000106.1 GCA_004299095.1 Burkholderiaceae bacterium
GTGCAGGCCGCCGACCGGCTCTGGAGCGCCGTCAAGACCATCGTCGTGGCCGACGTGGTCATGAGCCTGGACAACGTGATCGGCATTGCCGCCGCGGCGCAGCAGGCGGGCGAGAAGCATGAAGTGATCCTTGTGGTTTTTGGCCTGCTGCTCAGCGTGCCCATCATCGTGCTGGGCAGCCAGTTGGTGCTGAAACTGATGGAACGCTTCCCTGTGATCATCACGCTCGGCGGCATGCTGCTCGGCTGGATTGCCGGCGGCATGCTGCAGACCGACGCCGCCCTGGCGCCGTGGCTGCCGCAAGACGGGGCGTGGCCTTACGTGTTTGGCGTGGCGGGCGCGGTGCTTGTGTTGCTGCTCGGCCGAGGGGTGCAGAAATGGCGGTCGAAGTCGCGGCCCATACGGTCATGAAGCGCCGCGCGGACCGCGCGCGTGCCGGACGCTTCGCGAGCCGCTACCATGGGGTCCGCGCACCCGGCAAGATGCCTCTGTTCGCATGACGCGGCGGGGTTGACGATTGCGGGGGTGTGAGAAAAAGCAAAACGATCTTGAGCCGGCGGAACCATCAACACGCGTGTATCAGCGTGCCGCAGAGCTCATGGGGAGGATTCATTCATGGCGGAGTTGACTTTCTCGCTTCGTGGCGAGTTGATCCAACGCGTTGAATTGCCACCCGGCCGTATCACCATCGGTCGGCGCTCCGACAACGACGTGGTGCTGCCTGACCCAACCGTCAGCGGACGCCACGCGGCCGTCGAAAACGCGGATGGACGGATCGTGGTCGAAGACTTGGGCAGCACCAATGGCACCTTGGTGTGCAGGCGCAAGATGCACAAGCAGGCGCTCGCGGACGGTGATTCGCTCTCGATCGGCAAATACACTGCCACCTGCCGCATCCCGGCGAGCGCCGGGCCGGCGGCCGATCCAGGCGTTGCAGCGACCGAACCAAGCGATTCCGCTGCCGTGCCGCGCCTGCGTGTGCTCACCGGCGCCGCCGCGGGGCGCGGGTTGGCACTCGTGAATGACGTGACGACCCTGGGCAAGCGCGGCGTATCGGTGGCGGCGATTACCCGAACCGAACACGGCTACACGCTGGCGCAGGTCGAGGGCGCCGGCACGCTCAAGGTCAACCACGTGGTGCTGGGGCCGGCGCCGGTGCGGTTGCATGACCAGGACGAAATCGAAATCGCGGCGACCCGATTGCTGTACCTCGAAAGTTGAACCGGCAGGGCCTGTCGCATGGCGCCGTTTGACGCCGAATTCCGTCGATTGCACCGCAGCGCGCGCGGCGGGCAAATCCGCCAGGCGCACTCCAGATCGGGTTTGCGTAAGATCGAGACGCATGACGGGGGCGCTCACGCCGACCCGCCAGATTTCACGGGGAATTCATGCATTACGTTCAAGTGGTTGCAATGCTCGCGGTACTGCAGTACCTGCTGTTTGGCCTGCTGGTCGGGCGCGCGCGCACGCGCTTTCACGTCAACGCGCCCGCCACCACGGGCAGTGAGGAATTCGAGCGCGTTTACCGCGTCCACATGAATACGCTGGAGCAGCTGGCGGCGTTTCTGCCGGTGCTCTGGGTTGCCAGCCTGTATTGGCCCGATCAGTGGGTGGCCTTGATCGGCGTGATCTATCTGGTGGGCCGTTTCGCTTATCGCCGCCTGTACCTGGCCGATCCCGCCAAGCGCGGACCGGGCTTCCTGTTGACCGTCGGGCCGACGTTCGTGCTGCTCGTCATGGGTCTCGCGGGTGCCATGGCGCGTTGAGTGGTGATGCGAATCCACCTACCATGAATTCCGGGTTCGCTCGATTCCCGGTTGAACCCGATCGGAGGCCCGTCATGAGTATCCCGGTTGAACTGTCCGCACTGGCCGAAGCGATGGCGCGCTACCGCTTCGCGTACCTGCTTACGTCCAGTTCCCATGGCGCGCCGCACGCGCTTGCCGTTACGCCGGTCTTGCGTGCCGGGCGCCTCGACGTCGGCGACGTGGGGCGGAAGACGCGCACGAACGCGCAGGCCCGTCCTGAAGTCGGTCTGGTCTGGCCGCCGCAATCTGTGGACGAGTATTCGCTCATCGTCGACGGCGTGGTCGAAGTGACCGAACACGCCGTGTACGTCACACCCACGCGCGCCGTGCTGCACCGGCCGGCACCGGCGCTCACGCCGGCCGCACCGGGGGCATGCGGTTCCGACTGCGTCGAACTCAGCGTGAAATCCTGAGACAGGTATGCAGAGAACCGCGCGGGACGCATTTGTGCGCGATGGAGTGGGTGCCTGGAGCCGTACCGACGGCGTCGGTCTTCGCACTGGGCCTGCCCATGACGTTGCCTGAACCCGACTATTCGGCCGTGCAAGGCCTCGAACTCAAGATTCCGCCGCCGGTTCAGTGGTTGGTCGCCGCCATTCTCGCGGTCATGCTGGCTCGTTTGTTTCCCCAGTGGGTTTTGCCGTTTGCCGGCCACCGTGCGCTCGCCGTCGCTCTGGCGCTGGCAGGCGTGGCCTCGAGCCTGGCCGGTGTGCTCGCCTTCCGGCGGGCGCACACCACCATCGATCCGCACCGGCCGGGCGACGCCCGTGCGGTCGTGCGCACCGGCATTTACCGCTTCACGCGCAACCCGATGTATCTCGGCTTGCTGCTCACTTTGCTGGGTGTGACCGCGTGGCTGGCCCATCCGCTCGCACTGTTGTGTGCGGCTGCGTTCGCAGCCACTCTCACACGCTTGCAGATCAAACCCGAGGAGCGCATTCTGAAAGGGCTCTTTGGCGCGTCGTATGAGGACTACCTGCGTCGCGTGCGCCGCTGGTTGTAGTCCACAACCGAACCGGCGCGCGGCCGCTCGGGTTTACGGCAACAACTGCAATTGACGCCGCAGTTCCGCCACTTCTTCCATCAGATCGGCCGCCAGCGCCGCGAGCTGCGGATCGGCGTCGTAGGTGTGTTCCAGTTGCACGAGCCGGCGCACGCGCACCAGCGTCTGGCTGGTGAAGCGCCAGTCGCGCGCGGCGGCGCCGTGCTCGGGCAGCAGCGCGCCGGCCTCGACGTGGGTGGTGATCCAGTCGGCGGTCACGCGGGCGCAGCGCGCCAGATCGTCGAGCGTGAGCGCGTCGCCCAGGATTTCGGTTTGCGTGATGGTGATGTGAACGGATTTGCCGGACATGCTGCGTTCCTTAAGCGGCGCGCGGGTTGAACCCCGGATACGACTGGGCCAGATGCGCCCAGGCCTGCTTCTGCTCGGGTGTGACCGCGCCGGGCAGCGCGATCTCGAGCCGCAGATACAGATCGCCCGGCGCCTTCGCGGCTGGAATGCCGCGCCCTTTCAGGCGCAGTTTGCGCCCCTCGCCCGAGCCCGCCGGCACGGTCACTTCCACCGTTGCGCCGTCGGGCGTGGTCACGCGGACGCTGGCGCCGAGCGCCGCTTCCCATGGCGCCACGTGCAGGCGTTGTGTCACGTCGCGACCGTCCACTTGCCAGCGGGGATCCGGGCGGAAACGCACTTCCAGCAGCAAGTCGCCCGCCGGTCCGCCGTTGAAGCCGGGGCCGCCGTGCCCGGCCAGACGAATCAATTGCCCTTCCTTCACGCCTTTGGGGATGTTGATTTGCAGCGTGCGCGTTTCGGGTACCACGCGGCCCTCGGCGTCCAGGCGAGCGTTTTGCAGCGAGATCTGCCGCTCGGCGCCGTGGTAGGCGTCTTGCAGTTCGAGTTCGATCGCCGCGTGCCGGTCTTCGCCGCGCATTGGCGCCGCGGCACCGCCCGGGTGCGTCGCGCCGCGCCCGTGCCGGCCGAACATGCGTTCGAAGAATTCGCTGAAATCCTGCTCGTTACCGTTGAACGAACCGTGGAACTGGCCGCGGTCGTTGCCACCCGCGCCGTAGCCCGGATTCCAGCCCGGCGGCG
>SCQQ01000107.1 GCA_004299095.1 Burkholderiaceae bacterium
CCTGCTGCGCGCTTTTGCGCAGAGCATCGCCATCATTCGCCGCGTGCGCCCGGGCGTGCTGATCGGTTTTGGCGGCTACATCACGTTTCCCGGCGGCCTGATGGGCGTGGCGTTCGGCAAACCGCTGGTGGTGCACGAGCAGAATTCCATTGCCGGCACCGCCAACAAATGGCTGGCGCAGATCGCCGATCGCGTCTTCACGGCATTTCCGGGCGTGCTGGGCAAGGGCCGCCGCGTGCAGTGGATCGGCAATCCGCTGCGGCCCGAGTTCCTTGCCTGCCCCGAACCTGCCGAACGCTTCCGCGGCCGCACCGGGCCGCTGCGCGTGCTGGTGGTGGGTGGCAGCCTGGGCGCGGAAGCACTGAACCGCGTGGTGCCGTGCGCGCTGGCGCTGCTGCCCGAAGCCGCGCGCCCGCACGTGCTGCATCAAAGCGGCGAAAAGCAACTCGATACCTTGCGTGGCCACTACGCCGCGGCACAAGTGCGTGCCGAATTGCGCGCGTTCATCGATGACATGGCCAGTGCCTATGCCGAGGCCGATCTGGTGATTTGCCGCGCCGGCGCCATGACGGTGGCGGAACTGGCCGCGATCGGCGCGGCGGCGCTGTTCGTGCCGTTTCCCCATGCCGTAGACGACCACCAGACCGGCAACGCGCGCTACCTGGTCGAGCACGACGCCGCCTGGCTGATTCAGGAGCGTGAGTTGACGGCGGAAAGCCTGGCGCAGTTCTTGACCGCCGTGACGCGCGCGCAGTTGCTGCAATGCGCCACGCAGGCCAAGGCGCAGCGGAAGGTCACGGCCACGGCCGACATCGTGGCTGCGTGCGAGGAGCTGGTGGCATGAAATACGCCATTCGCCGCATCCATTTCGTCGGCATCGGCGGCTCCGGCATGAACGGCATCGCCGAAATCCTGCACAACTTGGGCTACCAGGTCTCGGGCTCCGACCTGGCCGACGGCGCGGTGCTGCAACGCCTGGCATCGCTCGGCATCCGGACGTTCGTCGGGCACGCCGCCGGACACGTCGAGGGCGCCGATGCGGTGGTGGTGTCGACCGCCATCAAGGGCGACAACGTCGAGGTGGAGGCCGCGCGCGCCGCGCAGATTCCAGTGGTTCCGCGCGCCGTGATGCTGGCCGAGCTGATGCGCCTGCGCCGCGGTATCGCCATTGCCGGCGCGCACGGCAAGACCACCACCACCAGCCTGGTGGCGAGCGTGCTGGCCGAGGCGGGGTTGGACCCGACTTTCGTCATCGGCGGCCGGCTGAACAGCGCCGGTTCCAACGCGCGCCTGGGCTCGGGCGAATACATCGTGGTGGAAGCCGACGAGTCCGATGCCTCATTCCTCAAGCTGTCCCCGGTGATGGCGGCGGTGACCAATATCGACGCCGACCACATGGACACCTACGGCCACGATTTCGAGCGGCTGAAGCAGGCCTTCGTCGAATTCCTGCAGCGCCTGCCGTTCTACGGCAGCGCGATCCTGTGCATCGACAACGCGGCGGTGCGCGACATCGTTCCGGCCATGACCTGCCGCGTGGTGACTTATGGTTTCAGCGAAGACGCGCAGTTGCGCGCCGTCGACGTGCGCGCGAGCGGCGGCCAGATGCGCTTTACCGCGCGCCGCGGCGGGCGCGTGCCGCGGCCCGATCTGCCGCTCACGCTGAACCTGACTGGCCGGCACAACGTGCTGAACGCGCTGGCGGCGGTGGCGGTGGCGCGCGAGCTCGGCGTCGCCGATGCGGCGGTGTGCAAGGCGCTGGCTGAATTCAAGGGCGTCGGCCGGCGCTTCCAGGTGCGCGACGGCCTGCCGGCGCGCGCTGGCGGGCACTTCACCTTGATCGACGACTACGGCCACCACCCGACCGAAATCGCCGCCACGCTGGCCGCGGCGCGCGGCGCTTTCCCCGATCACCGGCTGGTGCTGGCGTTCCAGCCGCACCGCTACACGCGCACGCGCGATTGCTTCGACGATCTGGTGCGCGTGCTGGGCAGCGCCGATGCGCTGGTGCTGACCGAGGTCTATGCCGCCGGCGAGGACCCGATCGTCGCGGCCGACGGGCGCTCGCTGGCGCGCGCGCTGCGGGTTGCGGGCCAGGTCGAGCCGGTGTTCGTCGAAGACGTGGCCGAACTGCCGGCGCGTGCGCT
>SCQQ01000108.1 GCA_004299095.1 Burkholderiaceae bacterium
TACGCGGCAAACAACCAGTAGTCGGTCGGCACGAATGACTGCAGCACGGGTTCCAGCGCACCGCTCGTCAAGTGTTCCACCATCGTCAGGCTTGGCAGATAGACCACACCCAGATCCATCAAGGCCAGCAGTGGCAGCGGCGCGCCATCGGTGGCGTCGACATGTGGCTCCAGCGCGAACTCGATGCGCTGGCCCTCATCGACGAATTCCCAGCGGGGCGCCTCGTTGTACTGCGAAGCGGACAGCGTGTGGTGGCTTGCAAGCTCGCGCGGGTGGGCTGGACGCCCGTGCTTGCGCCAGTACGCCGGGGTGGCCGCCACCACGAACCGGATATGCATCAGGCGCCGCACGATGATGTTCGCGTCGGGAATCCGGCCCACGCTGAGCGCGACGTCCACGCCGTCGCCGGCCAGGTTGACGCGGTGGTTGGTGAGCAGCAGATTCAGCGAAACCCGCGGATAGCGCGTCAGGAATCGCCCAAGCGTCTTGGTCATGGGGACATGCATCAGCATGTGCGGCGCGGAAACCACCAGGCGGCCACTGGGCTCGTTGGCGCGGTCTCGGAGATCGTTTTCGGTCATCTCCAGCAGTCCCAGCATCGATCCCAGCCGTTCGTACAGCAGCAGTCCGGCGTCGGTGAGTGAAACTTTGCGCGTGGTGCGGTTGAACAGACGCACGCCGTAATGTCGCTCCAGCGCCACCACGTACTTGCTCACGCTCGCCGGCGACAGATCAAGCGCGCGCGCCGCCGACGCGAAGTTGCCGCTGTGCACCACTTCGCGAAAAGTCTTGAGCAATTCGATCGTATCCATGCTTGGCCATTTCACGATCAGAAACAGTCCATTCGCGCGACGCTCATTTATTTTATGAACCTGCGATCTCATCCTGCAATGCGTCGGAAGTGGCGCTGCCAGCCCCGTTCCACTCAAGGTTTGGCGGTGGTCACTCCGATGGATCGAAACCCGATGTATTTGACAGGAAAAACCATGACCAAACTTGCTTTTGCCCTTGGTTCCGCCGCTGCCGCGTTGCTGCTGGCCGGAAACGCCTTGGCCGCCACACCGGCCGCCGGCGAGGAGCCGTTCTTCAACAGTCCGATCGGTCCAAGCGCCGTGCAGCGCGAGGAGGTGCGCGTCACCTCAGCCGCCCAAATGCCTGGCAGCGGTGAAATGAGCTCGGTGGTCGCTCCAACCGAACCGAGCACCGTGACTCGCGCCGACGTTCTTGTGGCTTTGCAGGCCGCGATCGACCAGGGCATTTACCCCGACAGCGGCGAAATGAGTTCAGTGGCCGGCCCGACCGGAGGCCGCAGCGTCTCGATTCACGCCGCGGTGAAGAAAGAAGCCATGCGCTGAGCGATGGCATGCGCCTTGCGTTTCGCCGACGGCGAATGGGCCCGAAGCGCAGCGTCTGAAACGTGCGGTATCGCCGCCAATTGCCCCGACCGGCGAGACATGTCATGAAAATGCCACGGGCGCTCGAAACCCCGCACGAGCCCTTCAATTCGCTGGTGAGCAGCGGAAAAGCGGGCAAGGTCGTTGATCTATATCCTCGATTCGATCAAACCTGACCTGGAGCACGCGACGCCCTTCTGCCGCGATGGGCTCGGTTCGCCAACGCAAGACATCATCGGCCAGGAGTTCGAGTACGGCGCGCGGCCGCTCAGGCGCGCGCCGGCTCGTGATGCCGGAATTTCTCCACGTCATCGGGCAGGAATACCGTGAGCAGCCCCATGAGCGGCAGGAACGAGCACAACTGATACACGAAAACGATGCCGTAGTGGTCGGCCACCACGCCCAGCACCGCTGCACCCACACCGCCCATGCCAAAAGCGAAGCCGAAAAACATGCCCGAGACGGTGCCGATCTTGCCCGGCATCATTTCCTGCGCATACACCAGGATGGCCGAGAAAGCCGACGACAGAATCAGCCCGACGATGAAAATCAGGATGCTGGTCCACAGCAGGTTGACGTACGGCAGGGCCAGCGTGAATGGCGCCACGCCCAGGATCGATACCCAGATCACGATCTTGCGCCCGTAGCGGTCGCCAATCGGCCCGCCGATCAAGGTGCCGGCAGCCACCGCGAACAGGAACAGAAACAGGTGGATTTGCGACGCCTGCACCGACACCGAAAAGTGATTGATCAAATAGAACGTGTAGTAGCTGGTGATGCTGGCCAGGTAAAAGAACTTGGAAAACACCAGCAACAGCAGCACCGTGACGGCCCGTGACACGGTGCGCGGCGGCAGCAGATTGGCAGGCGCCGCGGCCTTGGCGGCGCCGCGCGGCGCGCCCGCCTGGCGCTGGCGTTTGTACCAATTGCCGATCTGCCACAGCACCAGAATGGCGGCCAGCGCGGCCAGCGCAAACCAGGCGATGGCCGGCTGACCGTGCGGCAGGACGATGATTGCCGCCAGCAGCGGGCCGATGGCCGAGCCGGTACTGCCGCCCACTTGAAACACCGATTGCGCCAACCCGTGCTTGCCGCCCGATGCCAGGCGCGCGATGCGCGACGATTCCGGGTGAAAAACGGACGAACCGGTACCCACCAGCGCCGCGGCGATCAGGATCACCTCGAAGTTGGGTGCCACCGAGAGCAGCAGCAGCCCGCACAGGGTCGAGCTCATGCCGATGATGAGCGAATACGGCTTGGGGTGGCGGTCGGTGTACAGGCCGACCAGCGGCTGCAGCAGCGATGCGGTGATCTGGTAAGTGAGCGTGATCAGCCCGATTTGCGCGAAGCTCAGATTGAAATCGCCCTTCAGGATCGGGTAGATCGCCAGGATCAACGACTGGATCAAGTCGTTGAGGCAATGGGAAAAACTGATCGCGCCCAAGACGCGATAGCGGGTTGTTCCACCCTCTTCAACGGGGACGGCCGCGGCTGCGGAAGTGTTCATGTATGTCGACAGGGAGGGCTGAAAGCCGTGCGTTCTGAGGGGGCGCAGAGCACATTTTGGCACCCCGGAAGGCTCCGCGTGCCCGCGCTACAACCCCATTTTCAGAGCGCGGATCTTTTCTTCACGGGTTTCGGGCTTGCGCTTTGCGGTCGCATCAGACTGTGCCTGGCCGCCAGACGATGACAGGTCGAAATCGGCGCGTGCGATCTGTTCCAGCGTGGCGCCAAAAATCTGCGTGGCATCGCGCCAGATGGTGAGCGCACCCTTGCCTTGGTCGGTAGCGGCTGCTTGCGGCCGCGTTTTGCCGATGAATGACGTGCAGCGGCTCAGGCCGTGGTCGCGCAGCACCTGCATCACGGCGGCACGATCGGCGGTGCGGATTTGCAGCACGGCGCCCGCTTCTTCGGAAAACAGCGCGCGCAGCGTTTGCTCCGCACGGCGGCCGCTCACCTGCTGCGTCCAGTTCTTCACTTCGCCGCTGTCCATGCGGCCGTCGCTCACGCCGTCGCCGCCCGTCACGAGCAAATCGACGTTGAGCGCTACGCCGACGTTGCCGGTCTGCGCCATGTGCGCCACGCACGCCAGCATGCCGCCGCTGCCGCGCGCGCACGCCGCAAGCAGCTTGTGCTGCCCGCGCAATTCGCGCAACGCGCCGTTCAATGCGGCGGAATCGGTCGCCGATGCAGGTTCTGCCGCGCCGTCTCGATGGCGGCGATCGCCTTGCCCGCAAACCCGCGCCAGGAGGCTGCCTTGAACGCGATCGCGCTGCCGGCCCAGATCGACCAGGAGCAACGTGCTTTCCAGTGCATCCGGATCCAGCGGTGGCGCCTTGCTGTCCTCGGCGCGCTGCGCGGCCAGAACGCGCTGAATGGCGTCGGGGAGTGCGATGTCATCCAAGTTAAGTGCAGCAGAAGTTTCGGCCGAGGTTTCGGCGGGACTGGAATCAATCGGAGCAGGCATTTCGAGCGTTCGTGCGATCGGGCGGCGGATGTTCCATTGTCGGTACTTTCGAAAAACGACCGGCCCGGCATGGGCTCACGCGCGCCATGCGGACGATAATTGGGCCATGAGCATCAAAATCCATGACGCAGCCGACGTGGCGGCCATGCGCACCGCCTGCCGGCTGGCTTCCGAAGTCCTCGACTACCTCACGCCGTTCATGAAACCCGGCGTCACCACCGGCGAAATCGATCGCCTGTCGGCTAAATACATGGAAAAACAGGGCACGCGCTCGGCCACCATCGGCTACCAGTTGCCGGGCTATCCGCCGTATCCGGGCTACCTGTGCACGTCGGTGAACCACGTGGTCTGCCATGGCATTCCGAGCAACGACAAAGTGATGAAGAAGGGGGACATCGTCAACGTCGATGTGACCGTCATCACCAAGGAAGGCTGGCACGGCGACACCAGCCGAATGTTCGAGATCGGCCCCTGCTCCACCGCCGCCAAGCGCTTGTGCGCGCTCACCTACGACGCCATGTGGCTCGGCATCGACCAGGTGAAGCCGGGCGCGCACCTGGGCGATATCGGCCACGCCATCCAGACGTACGCCGAAGGCCACGGCCTGTCCGTGGTGCGTGAGTTCTGCGGCCACGGCGTGGGGAAAGTGTTCCACGACGAGCCGCAAGTTCTGCACTACGGCAAACCCGGCACGGGCGTGGAACTGAAGACCGGCATGATTTTCACGATAGAGCCCATGCTGAACGCGGGTCGGCGCGAAGTGAGCGAACTGCCCGACGGCTGGACCATCGTCACCAAGGACCATTCGCTTTCCGCCCAGTGGGAGCACAGCCTGGTGGTGACGGAGACCGGCTACGAAGTCCTGACCCTGTCCGCTGGCAGCCCAGCCACGCCGGATTTCGTTCGTGGCGTGAAAAAGAGCGAAGCAGCGACGCAAAGCGCGTGAGCGCGTGGCGCAGCGAGCGGACGTTCTGCGGATGACGTGACCAGCGCCATACGTAGGCTTCGGTGCGGCAACTCGACTGCTTGAGTTGCGCGGACGGATGCCGCCGGCCGCACTATAAGGCGATCCCAGGCACGCTTTTCGTAGCACCATGACCCGCAACCCTGAACTGGGCAGTGCCTACCGCCACAACAAGAACGCCCTGCTCGCCAAGCTGCGCGCGTCGAACCCGTCGCTGCGCAGCGCGCGGCGCGCGCTGCGCGAACTGGCGGCGCTGGCCGACGGCACCTTGCGGTCGCTGTGGCATTCGGCCGGTTTCAAGAGCCGTTGCGCACTGGTGGCCGTGGGCGGCTACGGCCGCGCCGAGCTGTTCCCGTATTCCGACGTCGACGTGCTGCTTCTGCTGCCCGACGGCGCGGACCTCGCGGCGGAATCGGCGTTGAAAGAGCAGATCGGCGATTTCGTTCGCAGTTGCTGGGACGTGGGGCTCGAAATCGGCTCCAGCGTGCGCAACGTGCGCCAGTGCCTGGAGCTTGCCGCTACCGACGTGACGATCCGGACCGCGCTGCTCGATGCGCGGCGCATTTGCGGCAGCCGCACCCTGTTTGCCGAGTTGCGTGCGCGTTACGACGCGCAAATGGACCCGCTCAAGTTCCTGGTGGCCAAGCAGCTCGAAATGCGTGAACGCCATCAAAAGTTTGGCGACACGCCGTACGCGCTGGAACCCAATTGCAAGGAGTCGCCCGGCGGTCTGCGCGATCTGCAGTTGATCCTGTGGGCGGCGCGCGCCGCTCGCCTGGGCACGCGCTGGGAAGATTTGCGTGCCAGCGGACTGCTCACCGCGCACGAGTTTCATCAGGTCAAGCACAACGAGGCGCTGCTGGTGCTGCTGCGCACGCGCTTGCATCTGGTGGCGGGCCGGCACGAGGACCGCCTGGTGTTCGACCTGCAGGCGGCGCTGGCCGAATCATTCAAGCTGGAAGCGCGCACCGTCGCCGGTGGCCGCGTCGCGTTGCGTGCCAGCGAGGTGCTGATGCGGCGCTACTACTGGGCCGCCAAGGCCACCATGCAATTGCGCCAGGTGCTGCTGCAGTTGATCGAAGAGCGCCTGCGCAGCGCGCGCGGCTTTCCGCCACCGGCGCTGCGGCGCATCAACGAGCGTTTCCTGGACAGCGGCGGCCTGCTCGAAGTGGCCGACGAAGCGCTTTACCGGCGCACGCCGCACGCGATCCTGGAGACCTTCCTGATCTACGCCCGGATCCCGGGCATCAAGGGACTGTCGGCGCACACGCTGCGCGCGCTCTACAACGCCCGCACCATCATGGGGCGCGAATTCCGCAACGATCCGGTCAACCACGCCCAGTTCCTCGCGCTCCTGCGGCAGGAACACGGCGTGACCGGCGCACTGCGCATGATGAACGCCACCTCGGTGCTGGGGCGCTACCTGTGGGTGTTCCGGCGCATCGTCGGGCAAATGCAGCACGACCTGTTCCACGCCTACACCGTGGACCAGCACATCCTCAACGTGGTGCGCAACATACGGCGCTTCTTCAGCCCGGAGCACACCCACGAATACCCGCTTTGCTCGCGCTTGGCGGCGGGTTGGGACAAGCCCTGGGTGTTGTGCGTGGCGGCGCTGTTTCACGATATCGCCAAGGGGCGTGGCGGCAACCACTCGGCGCTCGGCGCTCAGGAAGCGCGGCGCTTTTGCGCGGTCCATGGGATCGAGGAAGCGGACGCCGAATTGATCGAATTCCTGGTGCGCGAACACCTGAGCATGAGCCGCGTGGCGCAGCAGGAGGACCTGAGCGATTCGGACGTGATCCGCGCCTTTGCCGAGCGCATGAAAGACGTGCGCCACGTCACCGGCCTGTACCTGCTGACCGTGGCCGACATCCGCGCCACCGGCCCCACCATCTGGACCGACTGGAAAGGCAAGCTGCTGGGTACGCTGTACCAAGCCACGGCGGCGCTGCTGGGTGGCTGGGCGCCGAGCCCGTCGACGCTGATCGAAGCGCGCAAGCAGGAGGCGTTGGAGCAACTGCAAGGCTCCGGGACGCAGTGGGAACAAGCCGAGGCGCTGTGGCGCGTGCTCGATACCGGCTACTTCCTGCGCCACGACGCGAGCGAGCTGGCCTGGCACGCGAGCCACATCGTGCGGGCCCGCAATCGCCCAGACGCGCCAACCAAAACCTGGGTCCACACTCGCCCTTCCGGCGACGGCGGCGCGCAGGTGTTGATTTACACGCGCGACCGGCCCGAACTGTTTGCCCGCATCTGCGCGTTTTTTGGCCAGTCCAGTTGTTCCATCCTGGATGCGCGCGTGCACACCACGCACGACGGCCAGGCGCTGGACACGTTCGAAATCTCGGGTGCAGCGGGCTCCCGTCTGAGCGTGGAATTGCTGGGTGCGTTCGAAACCCGGCTGGCGCGCGCCCTGGACGCCACCACGCCGCTGCCGCCGCCGTTCATGGGGCGGGTGTCCGCGCGGGCGCGCAGCTTCCCGATTCGGCCACGCGTCGAAATCAATCCGGACGCGCACGGCAAACGCTGGCTGCTGACGGTGAGCACCAGCGACCGCACCGGCCTGCTCTACGGCATTGCGCGCGTGCTCGCGCTGCACGGTGCCAGCGTCGAAACGTCCAAGATCACGACGCTGGGAGATCGCGTCGAAGACGTGTTTCTGCTGCAGGGGAAGGAACTCGAAAACGCCCAGAGCCGCCTGGCCATCGAACGCGATCTGGTCGAATTGCTCGACACGACGAGAACGCCTTCGAGCGACAGGACATTCGCGCCGCAGGGGCAAGACGCGGTCGTCTGACGCCGGTCGCTGTCACTTTCTCTGACGGGGACGGTCCGGGCCGACTGCCGGCGTGGCGTCGCAGGGTTCATCCGCGACCGTGCCCCAACGCGCTGCGCGCTCGAAACTTTGCGCACGGAAGAGCGATCGCACTGTATCGAGCAGCGCACGGATGGTCTGCCGTCGGGCGACAGGCGAGCCACCGGGCTGGAGGTTTTACGGATGAGCACTCGAATACAGGGCACGTTGGCACGTTGGGGCACGGTCGCCGCCGCGGCAGCGATGGTGCTGGGCCTCGGCACCGCAGGCACGTCGGCCGCAGCCCAGTCGAGCGCGGGCAGCGCCGGACCGCCGGCGGCGCAAACCGTGGGCGGGGTGAGTTACCTGAACGGCGGAATCGGAGAGGCCAGCCAGAAAGCGATGCGCCGCGACGCGGCGAACTGGCCGCTGCGCATGACGTTCTCCGAGAGCGCCAACAACGACTACGTCGCCGACGTGAAGCTCGACGTGCGGAACAGGCATGGCCAGGACGTCCTTATGCTCAACGATGCCGGACCGCTCACCTACGTTCGCCTGAAGCCAGGCGAATACCGCATCAGCGCCGAACACCGCGGCAAGCAGCAAGTGCGCACGGTCAACGTGGGACTTGGCACCGAGGTGAATTTTCACTGGAAGAGCTGATCCGCGCGATTCGCGCGGGTGAAGCAGAAATTCCCTACGCTGAATGACGCCAGGCGGCGCAGTGCCGTGACACGAAGCGGGTTCAAAGCACCTGCGCCCAGAGCTTCTCGATGCGCTTCACGCTCACCGGCTGCGGCGTGCGCAGCGCTTGCGCGAACAGGCTCACACGCAACTCTTCCAGCATCCAGCGCAAGCGCTGCAACACGTCGTCGGTACGGCCCTTGCGCTGCGCCAGCACGCGCGCGTAGCGGGCGTCGAGTGCGCGCACGGTCGCCATGTGTTCGGCGTCACGCGCCGGGTCGGCACGCAGCTTTTCCAGCCGCAGCACGATGGCTTTCAGGTAGCGCGGAAAGTGCTCAAGCGCGTCCCAGGGGTTGACTTCGAGGAAGCGCGGCGCCATTAGGCGACTGAGCTGCTCGGTCACGTCCCGAGTAACTTCAGGGAATGCCTTGGTGTCCCGAGTCTTGCGCTGGGCCTGCGCGTATTCGGTCAGGATGGCCCCGGCGAGCAGCCCCGCTTCCCGGCTGATAAGCGCGACGCGCGTGCGACCTTCATTCAGCCGACGGGCGAACTGCCCGGCATCGAGCGGCAGCGGATCGGCGAGAAAAGCGCGATCCAGCGCCACGTCGATGATTTGCCCCGCTAGCTCGTCCGCCGTTCCGAGCGCCCGGTAGGCCACGGCCATGCTCTGAAAGTCGGGAATGTTCTTCTGCGCGTACTTGAGTGCGTCTTTCATCTGCAGCGCAAACAGGCGGCGTAAGCCCGCGCGGTGCTTCTGTTCGGCCAGTTCGGGCTCGTCGAAGACTTCGATGACGACGGCGTCGCCGGCATCGACCAGCGCCGGAAAGCCGATCAGCGATTGCCCTTTGCGATCGATTTCCAGCAGCTCGGGCAAGGTGTCGAAGGTCCATGCGGTGTAGCGCGCTTCGCCGGAGAATTTGGACGGTGTCGGCGCCACGGCAGCTACGGGCGTGTCGTGTTCGTGTTTTTCTGCATGCTTGAGCGGCCCCTTGACAGCCGGTTTCAACGCCGCCAGCGCCTGGAACGCGCCGCGCGCCTGGTCGCCCCACTCCGCCTTCAGCGCCGACAAGTTACGACCCGCGCCCAGGAGGCGACCGTGCTCGCCCTGCACGCGGAAATTCATCAGCAGATAAGGCGGCAGCGCATCCAGCTTGAAATCGGTGCGGTGCACGTCGGCCCCGGTCTCGGCGCGCGCCTTGGCCAGCGCCACGTCCAGCAGGCTGCCGTGGCCGAACACGGCGGGCTGAACCAGTTCGTCGTACCAGCGCGCCGCGCTTTCGTTGAGCGGGACGAAATGGCGGCGCACTTTTTGCGGCAGGCTTTTCAGCAAATGCTGGAGCTTGTCTTTCAACAGTCCCGGCACCAGCCACTCGGCGCGTTCGGCATCGACCTGGTTGAGCGCGAACAGCGGCACCGCCACCGTCAGCCCATCGGCTGCATCGCCCGGCGCGTGCAAGTAGGTGGCGCGGCAGTCCACGCCGCCCAAGCGCAGCAGCGGTGGAAAAGCCTCGGTGGTGATGCCGGCGGCCTCGTGGCGCATCAGTTCATCACGCGTGAGCTGCAGCAATTTGGGCCGCGCGGCACCCGTGGCCGCCCACCACTTCTGCAGCGCGGCACTGTCGTACACGCCGGCCGGCAAGCGGCGGTCGTAGAAGGCGTAGATCAACGCGTCGTCGACCAGCAAATCCTCGCGCCGTGACTTGTGTTCCAGCGCCTCGATCTGGCCGATGAGTTTGCGATTGGCGGCCAGGAACGGGAATTTGCGCGGCCAGTCCTCGGGCCAGTCGTCGCCCATCAGCCCCTGGCGAATGAAGATCTCGCGCGCGCCCGTGGGGTCGGCCGCGCCATAGCGCGTGCGCCGGCCGTGATAGACCACGAGGCCGTAAAGCGTCGCGCGCTCCAGCGCCATCACGGCGCCGGCTTTCTTTTCCCAGTGTGGTTCGAGCAATTGCTTCTTCAGCAGGTGGCCGCCGACGTCTTCCAGCCACTGCGACTCGATCTGCGCCACGCCACGGCCGAACAGGTGCGTGGTCTCCACCAGCTCCGCGCACACCACCCAGCGTGGCGGTTTCTTCGACAAGTGCGCGCCGGGGTGAACGCGGAATTTGATGCCGCGCGCGCCCAGGAATTCGCCGCTGCCGCGCTGCGACTTGTCTTCGCTTTCCAGCTTGCAGCCGATGTTGCCGAGAAGGCCCGTGAGCAGCGCTTTGTGCAGCGCTTCGTAGCCCGCCGGGCGCTCGTTGATGCGCCACTGGTGCTCGGTCGCCACGGTGCGCAACTGGGTGTAGATGTCGCGCCACTCGCGCACGCGGCGCACGTTGATGAAGTTGCGCCGCAGCAGTTGCTCGTACTGGCGGTTGCTGAGACGGTGGCCGGCGGCCGCATCGTTCCCGTCTTCCACATCGCCCAGCGCGGCCCGCGCCGCCTGCATGGCCCATTGCGCCCGCTGCGCCGCCGGCAGCACCGCCAGGTTCCTGGGCCGATGAGCGGCGTGCGGCTGCGTTCTGGCCGTCATTTCGTGCCGGCTTTGCGCCGCGCGCCCCAGGCGCGCGTCATGCAGCCAGCGCCACAGCTTGACATAACCCGTGAATTCGCTTTTCTCGTCGTCGAACTTGGCGTGCTGCTGGTCGGCTTGCGCCTGCAGCTCCAGCGGCCGGTCGCGCACGTCTTGCCCGCTCAGGGCGCTGGCGATCACCAGCACCTCGGCCAAGGCGCCGCGCTCGCGCCCCGCCAGGATCATGCGGCCCACGCGTGGATCGAGCGGCAGGCGCGCCAGTTCGCGGCCCACGCCCGTCAATTCACCCGCGTCATCCACGGCGCCCAGTTCACCCAGCAACTGGTAGCCGTCGGCAATGGCTCGGCCCGACGGCGCCTCCAGGAATGGAAAGTCCTCGACCCGGCCACCCGCGCCCATCAGGTTCAGGCTTTTCATGCGCAGGATCACGCCGGCGAGCGACGAGCGCAGCACTTCCGGGTCGGTGAAGCGCGGCCGGCCGGCGAAATCCTTTTCGTCGTACAGCCGGATGCAGATGCCATCGGCGACGCGGCCGCAGCGCCCGGCACGCTGGTTGGCGGCGGCCTGGCTGATGGGTTCCACCAGCAGGCGCTCGACCTTGCTGCGGTAGCTGTAGCGCTTGACACGCGCGGTGCCCGCGTCGATCACGTAGCGGATGCCAGGGACGGTGAGCGACGTCTCGGCCACGTTGGTGGCAAGCACCACGCGCCGATTGGAATGCGGCGAAAAAATGCGCTCCTGCTCTGTTTGCGGCAGACGTGCGAAGAGCGGCAGGACTTCGGCGCTGCGCGCCGCGGCGCCTTGAGCGAGATGCGTGCGCAAGTGGTCCGCCGCTTCGCGGATTTCGCGTTCGCCCGGCAGGAAAACCAGGATGTCGCCGGCGACCGGCCCCCACGCTCCGCGCTGCGGGTCTGCGCTGCCGACCGAGGGTGCTTCGCTCGGCTTGAGGCGGCCCGGCGCCGGGTTATTCCCGCCCCCACGCTCCCCCACTGCGCATGGGTCGCTGCCCCCCGAGGGGGTTTCGCCCGCCTTGGGGCGGCCCGGCGCCGGGCGAGCGCCGCCGCGCCAGAGCTCATCGACCGCGTCGGCGATGGCCTCGTTCAAACCGTAATCGCGGCTTTCCTCGAACGGCCGCCAGCGTTGCTCCACCGGATACAGCCGGCCCGAAACCATCAAGACCGGCGCAGGGCGGCCTGGCGCCTCGGCAAAGTGCCTCGCAAAGCGTTCGGCATCGATCGTCGCCGACGTCACGATCACCTTCAAATCCGGCCGGCGCGGCAGCAACTGCTTCAGGTAGCCGAGCAGGAAGTCGATGTTCAGGCTGCGCTCGTGCGCCTCGTCGATGATGAGCGTGTCGTACGCCTGCATGAGCGGATCGGTCTGCGTCTCCGCCAGCAGGATGCCGTCGGTCATGAGCTTGATCGACGCACCGGGCGACAGCCGGTCCTGGAAGCGCACCTTGTAGCCGACCACTTCGCCCAGCGGCGTGTGCAGCTCTTCGGCGATGCGTTTGGCCACCGTGCTGGCCGCAATGCGCCGCGGCTGGGTGTGGCCGATCAGACGTGCGCGCTCGCCCGGCCTGGCATTCAACTTGCCACGCCCGAGCGCCAGCGCCATCTTGGGCAACTGCGTGGTCTTGCCCGAACCGGTTTCGCCGCAGACGATGATGACCTGGTGCGCCGCCAGCGCCGCTTCGATTTCGGCGCGGCGCGCGGAAATCGGCAGTTCTTCGGGAAATTCGATTTTCAAATCAGCAGATCCCACGGCGACCGCGTATTCGGCATGCGCCGTACGCGCGACGGATTGCAATGCCCGCGCATCGAGTGAACGCCGCAGGTTGCCGCTGCCGAGAAAGCAAAAAGCGCGGACTCATGCCGCGCTTCGCACTGTGTCCGGCAAGCCGCGCAGCGCCGGGCGGGCTGCTGCGCGCCATTGCCCTATTCCGCTGGCGCCGCTTCCTTGGACGCGCCGCGCTGGGCGATCTTTTCCTTGATGCGCGCCTTCTTGCCGCTCAAGCTGCGCAGGTAGTAGAGCTTGGCGCGGCGCACGTGGCCGTGGCGCTTCAATTCGATCTTGGCGATCAACGGCGAATAGGTCTGGAACGTGCGCTCCACGCCTTCGCCGCTGGAAATCTTGCGCACGGTAAAGGCGCTGTTCAAGCCGCGGTTGCGCTTGGCGATCACCACGCCTTCGTAGATCTGGATGCGCTTGCGCGTGCCTTCGACCACGTTGGCGCTGACGGCCACCGTATCGCCGGGCATGAAGTGGGGAATGTCTTTCCCCAGGCGCTTGATTTCCTCTTGTTCGAGGGCCTGAATCAAATTCATGACGGTTCCTGAATGATCATGCGCAGGCGGTATTGGGTTGCGAGCCGGGGCGTGGCGCCCGCGGTCGCTTGTGTGCGGGCCAACCACGGCCGCGACCTGTCAGAGGATCAGAACCGCTGATTGTAACGTGCGCGCAGGACCGCGGCGCGTCTTAACGGCTGCCGCGCGGCTTGCGTGTGGCGCCCGATCGCGCCAGCAAATCGGGCCGATGCGCCGCCGTCGCCGCCAGCCGCTGCTCGGCACGCCACTGGTCGATCTGCGCATGGTGGCCCGACAGCAGCACCTCGGGGACAGCTTGATCGCGCCACACCTCGGGGCGGGTGTATTGCGGGCCATCGAGAAGACCGTCCAGCGCGGGGTTGAAGCTCTCTTCTTGAAAGCTGCGCGCGTCGCCCAGCACGCCCGGCTGCAGGCGCGCGACGGCGTCGAGCAGCGCCAGCGCGGCGATTTCGCCGCCCGACAGCACGAAATCGCCCAAGCTGATCTGCTCGTCCACGCAGCCGTCGACGAAGCGCTGATCGACGCCTTCGTAGCGACCGCAAATCAGGATGGCGCCCGGGCTTTCGGCCCAGCGCGCGACTTCAGCGTGCTTCAACACCTTGCCGGCAGGCGAAAACAACACCACCGGCGCCTTGGCCGTGTCGCCTTCCCTTTCCCGATCCGAACGCACCGCCTGCACGCACAAAGCGAGCGGCTCGGCCATCAGCACCATGCCGGGACCGCCGCCAAAGGGGCGGTCATCCACGCGCCGGTAGGCGTCGTCGGCAAAGTCGCGCAAGTACCAGAGCCGCACGTCGACAGGCCCATGCTGGTAGGCCCGGCGCGTCACGCCCTGCGTCAGGAACGGCGCAAACAGATCGGGAAACAGCGTGACGACGTCGAAGCGCATGCGTTGCCGCCCGCTATTGCACCGGCCCCGTGGCGGGCTGGCGCCCAGCGGCGTCACCGGCAAACAGGTGCGCCACGTCCACCGCGTCGAAGCGCTCCTGGCGGCCGCAGAACTCGCAGTTCACTTCGATCTGCCCCTGCTCCTCCAGCACCGAATCGGCTTCTGCACGCCCGAGCTGCCGCAGCATGGCCGCCACGCGTTCGCGGCTGCACGCGCAGTGGAAGTGCGGCGCCGGTGCATCCGCCGTGGGCGTGAACCGGAGCAAATGCTCGTTCCAGAACAGGCGCCGCAGGATGGCGTCCACGCCCAAGGTCAGCAGCTCGTCGGGTTTCAGGCTGCGCGCCAGAACCGACAGTCGATTGAAGCCATCTTCATCCACGGCCGGCGCCGTGCCAGTGCCAGGTTTCCGCGCCACCGCTGCGGGCTGGCCGCGCGCGTCATCCGGCAGGCGCTGCAGCATCAGCCCGGCCGCGGCGTTCTGATTGGCCGCAAGCACCAGCACGGTTTCGATCTGTTCCGACTGACGCATGTAGTACTGGACCATTTCGGCCAGCTTGGCCAACGGCGTGCCCGTTTCGTCGGCCAGCGGCACGATGCCTTGGTACGGCTGCCGGCCCGTCAGGCCCGCGCGCGGGTCGAGCGTGATGACACAACGTCCTCGGCCCTGTGCATTGACCAAGTCTGCGAGCGCTGCGTGGGCGGGCACTTCGCCCACCAGCGTGGCCGTCGAACGCAGCCCCAGATCGGCCTGCACTTCGGTGACGGCCACCTTGACCGGCCCGTCGCCCATGATCTGCAGTACCAGCGCGCCATCGAACTGGATGCTGCCTTGCAGCAACACGGCAGCCGCCGACATTTCGCCCAGCAGTTGCGACACGGCAGGCGGATACGACCCGGTTTGCGTGTTGGCGGTGCGCCGGCGCAGGATCTCCTGCCACGCATCGGTCAGGCGCACCAGGCTGCCGCGAACCGGCAGGCCTTCGAAAATGAATTTGTGAAGCTCGGACATCCCGTCAGATGCCGCGCAATCAGCGCTTTTTCAAGCCCGCGCGGAAGCGCCGGGCGTTGTCGATGTAGTGCTGCGCGCTGTGGCGCAGCCCCTCGATCTGCTCGGGCGTGAGCGAGCGCGCCACGCGCGCCGGCGCGCCCACGATCAGGCTGCCATCGGGGAACGTCTTGCCCTCTGTCACCAGCGCGCCCGCGCCCACCAGGCAATGCGTGCCGATGCGCGCGCCGTTCAGGATGATGGCGCCAATGCCGATCAGCGATTCATCGCCCACGGTGCAGCCGTGCAGCATGACCTTGTGGCCTATCGTCACACGCCGGCCGATGGCGAGCGGCGATCCCATGTCGGTGTGGAACACGCACAAATCCTGCACGTTGCTGCCCTCGCCGATGGACAGGCGTTCGTTGTCACCGCGCAGCACGCTGCCGAACCAGACGCTGGCGTCGCGCGCCAGGCTCACGCTGCCGATCACTTCGGCTGAATCGGCGATCCACGCGCCCGGGTCGACCTGTGGCGCGACGCCATCCAATTCATAAACCGCCATCGCGTGAACCTCCGATCAATGCTGATGGAGGCATTGTAGAAATCATGGGTGGGCGGAATCGGCGGCCCCACTGCGCTCAAGCTGCATGCCAGCGCACGACTTCCATCCGAACCGCGACCCGCGCGAGCACGAACGTCAGCGCCAGCGTGGGCAATGCACTGCCCAACTCCGGCGCCCATTGCGCCAGGCCGTGATAAACCCCGATGCCGATCAACCAGACCGCGGCCGGCGCCCAGCGCACGCCGATCACCGAAGCCTCGACGCGTTCCGGCCGCCACAGCAGCCAGCCCAGCATGACGCCGAAAAGCGGCACGAACACCGAGCTCAGCAGCAGCAGGAACGGCTCGAGCGAGTGCATGGGCAGCACCATCGCAAACGCCATCGACAGGACGGCGAGCACCGTACCCCAGGTGTGCACGCTGACGCGGCGCCACACGCTCTGCGCCGAAACCGAGGCGGAATACAGATCGCCGTAGTTGTTGTCGAGTTCGTCCACCAGGATCAAACCCAGCGCCACCAGGCCGCCCTGCGCAAACAGCAGCAGGTCGACGAAGTGATCCGCGTCATTGCCGATTACCGCCACCACCAGCACCCCCAGCGCATAACACCAGACGTTGGCGACGCCATAGCCGATCCAGGTACCCGCGAAGGCACCGCGGCCGGTGCGGCTGTGGCGGGCGTAATCGGCCACCAGCGGCAACCAGGAGACCGGCATGGCGATTACCAGATCAAGGGCTTGGAACGCATTCATGCTGCCGTCGCCCGTGCCTTGCCAGAGCGCGTGCCAGCCGGCGTCATCCAGCTTCACGCCGAACTGGTAGCTGAGCCAAAGCAACGAAACGATGACGAGCGGCAAGCCGATCTTGCCGATCACGCGCCGCACCAGGGTCAGCATGGAGGTCCGGATCATCAGCAGCGCGACCACGCCCCAAAAGAGCGTGGGCCAGACGACGCCGATTTCCACGCCATACGAGTGGCTCACGATGGCGCGGGTGCCATCGCGCATGATGACCAGCTCGAACGTGGACCAGCCGATCAACTGCAGCACGTTCAGCAGCACCGGCAAGCGCGCAAAGCCGCTGCCGTAGACCACGTGCATGAGTTGCGCGCTGGAGCGGCGGCTGGCGCAGGCGAGCCACGCCACCCAGGCGAGTAGCCCGGAGCCGACCGCCGAGCCCAACACCGTCACCCAGAGCGCCTGGCGCGCGCCCACTGCCGGCGCCAGATAGGCGCCGGTCTGCATGACCAACAGCCCCACGCCGAGGCTGAACCAGAGCGCGGCCTGGTCGCGGCCGCTGAAAACACGTTCGGGTGCTGCCCTGGTCGAAGTGGGCAGCGAAGAAGAATCGTTCATGGCACGTCCGTTTCAAATAATGGCAAACGAACGCAAGAGGCGGCGACACGGACGATCCGTTGCAGATCGGCCCGGAGCTGCTTTCCTGCGCGAGGATGACCTCAATCAGGTTCAAAGGGACTCTCTCAGCCGTGGTCAAACGCCACGGCACCCCCAGCAAAGCTCGAAACGGTTCGCATTTTATCGACGCGATGGCCGCCTGCCTGACTCGCTCGGTAAAAACCGCGGCGATGCGACAGACAACCATTGCACGGACCCAGCCACTGCGCCTCGTTCACGGACGGCACGCAGGCGGCGTCCGGCACGGAACCTTTGATGACCCCGCCGCTCGCTGTGTTGAGCCGCTGATTTGCTCTGAGAGCCCGCGCAGTGCCCGATCCTGGGCGCGCCGATTCATTCGGAACGAACTGGCGGCTTTTCCGCGTGCAGTACGCTGCACGCTTCTCGAAAACAAGAAAGATCGGGTTCTCCGTGGACTGGCAAGCAGATTTGCTGACGAGCGCGTTGTGGATCGCCAAGGCGTACGTCATTACGCTCCTATTCAGCGCCGTCATCGGCTGGGTGGTGGTGCGCTTCACACACTGGGGGCGGCAGTTCTGGCAACTGAGCGCGGCTTATTTCCTCTCGCGCAAGAGTTGGCGCGTGTGGCTGGGCGTCCTGTTCATCCTGCTGCTCACGCTCACCGCGGTGCGCATCGACGTGCTGTTTTCCAATTGGTACAACACCATGTACAGCGCGCTGCAAAAGCTCGACGAGCGCGCCTTCTGGGCGGCGATGGTGCTGTTCGGTGTGCTGGCCACCATCCACGTGCTGCGTTCGCTGCTCGATTTTTACGTGCAGCAGGCCTTCATCGTCCATTGGCGCGAATGGCTGAACGAGCGCCTGTTGTCGCGCTGGCTGGAAAAGCAGGCGTATTACCGCTCGCTCTCGCTCAGCCATTTGGCCGACAACCCGGACCAGCGTATCCAGCAGGACATCACGAGCTTTGCCACCAGCTCCCTGACGCTGGCCGTGGGCGTGATCAACTCGCTGGTGTCGATGGTCGCGTTCACCGTGATCCTGTGGAACTTGTCCGGGCCACTGGAGGTGTTCGGCCACGAGATTCCGCGCGCCATGGTGTTCCTGGTGTTCATTTACGTCTTCATTGCCACCGTGTTCGCAATCTGGATCGGCAAGCCGCTGATCCGCCTGAACTTCCTGAACGAGCAGTTGAACGCCGACTACCGTTACGCGCTGGTGCGCATTCGCGAATACGCCGAAAGCATCGCTTTCTATCGCGGCGAGCGCGTCGAAGGCAGTGACCTGCGCGGGCGCTTTGCCCGCGTCATCGGCAACGCCTGGGACATCATTTACCGCTCGCTGAAATTCCTCGGCTTCAACTTCGGCGTGTCGCAGGCGGCCGTGGTGTTTCCGTTCATCATCCAGGCGGCGCGCTTTTTCTCCAAGCACATCACGCTGGGCGACCTGATCCAGACCGCGCAGGCCTTCGGCCAGTTGCAAGGCAACCTCTCGTTCTTCCGCAACATTTACGACCAGTTCGCCGGGTACCGCGCCACCCTCGACCGTTTGACCGGTTTCAACGACGTGGTCGACCGCGCCCGCGCCACCCCGATGCCGACGGCGCGCCAGGAAGGCGAACGCCTGGCACTGGAGAACGTAACCGTGGCGCGCCCCGACGGCATGGTGCTGTTGAACGACGTCAACCTGGAAGTCGTTCCAGGTCAACCCTTGTTGGTGCGCGGCCCCTCGGGCGCCGGCAAGACCACCTTGCTGCGCATGATCGCCGGCATCTGGCCCTACGGCTCCGGCACCATCGTGCGGCCCGAAGCATCCAGCCTGTTCCTGTCGCAAAAGCCCTACATCCCGCTGGGCACGCTGCGCGAGGCGCTGCATTACCCGAATCCGATCGATCCGACGACCAGCTCCGGCGACGCGGCGATGCTCCAGTTGGTGCAGCTCGGCCATCTGCAGGACAAGCTCGACCAGCGCGACGACTGGGGTCGCATTCTGTCGCTGGGCGAGCAGCAGCGCCTGGCGTTCGGCCGCCTGCTGCTGGCGCAGCCGAGCGCGGCGTTCCTGGACGAAGCCACGTCGGCCATGGACGAGGGCCTGGAGGATGCGATGTATCGGCTGCTGCGCGAGCGGCTGCCCGCCACGCGGATCGTGAGCGTAGGGCACCGGAGCACGCTCAGGCGCTATCACGGCGAGGAGTTGATCCTCCAGGGCAGCGGCGCGTGGGCTCTCGAGGCGATCGCGGCATAGCTGCCGCTGCATCCCCCGCCAACACCATGGTTTCCACACCCCCGCTGCGCGCCGCAAGCGCGTTCCTGCAAACCATCGTCGTCCTCTGGTTTGCCGGCTTCGCCATGCGCGTCACGCTGCTGGCGATACCGCCGGTCTTGCCGCAGCTTCAGCACGCGCTCGCGCTCACGCAAACCGAAGTCGGCGTGCTCTCGGGATTGCCCACGCTGCTGTTTGCCGTGGTGGCCATCCCCGGCGCGGCGCTGATTGCGCACTTCGGCGTGCGGGCGACGCTGCTGCTGGGTTTGCTGGTCACCGCGCTCGCCGGCGCAGCGCGCGCACTGTCACCGGATTCCCTGGCGCTGTTCGCCGCCACGCTGGTGATGAGCGCCGGCATTGCCATCATCCAGCCCGCGATGCCGCCGCTGGTGCGCGCCTGGGCGCCGAAGCGCGTGAACATGGCGACGGCGGTGTATTCCAACGGCATGCTGTGCTCCGAAGCGATTGCCGCGGCGCTGACGATTCCGCTGGTGTTGCCGCTCCTGGACGGCAGTTGGCGCTGGGCGCTGGTCTTCTGGTCGCTGCCGGTGATCGTCGCCGGCGCGCTGGTGGCGTGGCACAGCCGCCGGCATTCCGCCGACCCGGTCGCAGCCGGCACCGCGGCCGAGCAGGCTCGGCACGCGCGCTGGTGGCCCGACTGGCGCGATGCGCGCATGTGGAAGCTGGGCATCGTGACCGGCGCCGGATCGGCGATCTTCTATACGGTCAACGGCTTCTTGCCCGGCTATCTCACGCATACCGGCCAGGGCGACTGGCTCAACGCGGGGCTGGCCGCGCTCAACCTGGGACAGATCCCGCCCACGCTGGCGCTGCTGTTTGCTGGCAAGCAATTGGGGCTGAAGCGGTCCAGCTACGTGGTGGTCGGCGTGATTGCCACGCTGAGTCTCATCGGCGTGGTGACGACCACGGGCGCGTGGATGATCGCCTGGTGTGCGCTGGCGGGCGCCTGCTGCGGCTTCATCATCACGCTCGGCTTTGCGCTGCCGGCGCTGCTGGCGGAGCCGGGCGACGTGCACCGCCTCGCGGGCGCCATGATTGCGGTGGCGTATTTCATTGCGACGCTGGCGCCGGTGGCGGGCGGCATCAGTTGGGACGCGACGCAGCAACCGGCGATGGCGTTCGCGCCGGCGATCGTCGCGGCGATCGCGATCTCGGCGGTCGGCGCGCTGTTGCCGCATGCGCCGCGCCCCGCAACACGCACTGCGCCGGCGGAGCATTGACGCTCGCGCTGGCGCAGGTCGAGGCGGCGCCCTATCGCGCCGCGGTTCGGCAAGTCAGCAATCAGCTGTTTTGGCCAGCGGCAATGTGGAAGCCCGAGGCCAGCGCATTACGCGTTTCGGCGCGCACTTCAGCGCGGCTCTTGGTCGACACGGCAGCCGGCTGAGCAACCACGCTGGCCTGCTCGCCCGCGGCGGGCAACTGGCGCGCGGCTTCGGCGCGTACGTCCGCACGGGTGACGGTTGACGCAACGACGACATCGTTGAAGAACGGGGTTTCCCCGGCTGCGGGCATGGAGCCGGCGGCAAAGGCGCTGCCGGTGAACGCGACGAGGCTGAGCAGGCTGCCGAGGGCAATGTGGCGAGGGGTCATGATGAAATTCCTTTATGGTTTGCACCGCCAAGTGAAGAACGAGTCGGATCGTCGGTTGACTTTCCTCCTTGGGCCCGTGTCGCTTGGCTTTCACGAGCGCCATGACGGATACTTTGGGCTCCAGAGGATGGCAATAAAGTCGTCAAACCGGAATGTGATCATTCGCGTTTGAGAAACAATGGACTCGCTCGACCTGATTCGCGCCTTCCGTGAAGTGGCGCAACGCAGCAGCTTCGCCGCCGCTGCACGCGCGCTCGACCTCGCGCCCGCCAGCGTGAGCAAGTACGTGGCGGCGCTGGAAGCGCGCTTCGGCGTACGGCTTTTCAACCGCACCACGCGCAAGGTGACGCTGACCGACGCCGGACACCTGCTGTACGAGCGCACCGGCCCGCTGCTCGAAATCGTGGCGCTGGCGCAAAACGAGCTGCTGGAGCGCGCCAGCCGGCCGAGCGGCAAGCTCACGATCTCGGCGCCCTACGTACTGATGCAGACCCCGACGCCGGCGCTGCTCGGGCGCTTTCTGTCGCGCTACCCCGACGTGTCGCTGCAGTTGCAAATCACCAACCGCCTGGTCGACCTGGCCGAAGAAGGCGTGGACCTCGCGTTGCGCGTCGGTCCGATTCCAGACGCCAACCTCGTGGTGCGGCGGCTCATGCGGATCGAACGCTCCGTGGCCGCCACGCCCGCCTACTGGCGAAAACACGGCAAACCAACGCACCCGAGCGAACTGGACGGGCACCGCACGCTGGTCGTCGCGCCACCAGACCATGCGCCGGTCTGGGAATTCACCGACCACGGCAAGCCGCTCACGGTGCACTTGCAGCCGCTGGTGCTGGCAACCGACGCGACGCCGCTGCCGGCCTTGACGTTGCACGACCTCGGCGTGGTCTATCTGTCGCGCACCATCCTGGAACCGTATCTGGAAAGCGGCACGCTGGCCGAAGTCCTGGCGGATTACGCGTCGCACGACACGTGGCTGTACGCCGCCTACGCGCAACGCCGCTACAAGAGCGCGGCGCTGACCGCGCTGCTCGCATTCCTGGAGCAGGAAACGCAGGGCATCAAGCCCGAATTTCTCCCCGAGCCTCACGCCGCACTGCGCCAGTCCGGCACACGGTCGAAGCCGACGCGGCGCTGATCGGCGCAGCCCTGGCTTGCAGCGCGCGAAGGTCGGATGCCGCGCTGCTTGCCAGTCGCCCTGCACTGTCCTGCTGATCAATCACACAATCCGGCGAACCGCAACACACCCGCATCAGCCGCGCGGATGGTGATGCGCCACCAGATCCTTCAGGCGCTCGCGTGCCACGTGGGTGTAGATCGTCGTGGTGGAAATGTCGGCGTGGCCCAGCAGCATCTGCACCGCGCGTAAATCGGCGCCGTGATTGAGCAAGTGCGTGGCAAAGGCATGGCGCAGCGTATGCGGCGACAGCGGCGCGGTCACGCCGCCCAGCAGTGCGTAGTGCTTGACCAGGTTCCAGAACATCACGCGCGACATGGCGGTGCCGGGATGCCGGCCGGCGCTGGTGACGAACAGGTCTTCGCTCTGGCGCTTGCCCAGAATCTCGGGCCGTGCGCTCTTGAGGTAGCGCTGCAGCCAGTCGCTCGCGATTTCACCGAACGGCACCAGGCGCTCCTTGTTGCCTTTGCCGATCACGCGCAGCACGCCTTCGTTCAGGCTCGCGTTGAAGGTCTTGAGCCCCACCAGCTCGCTCACGCGCAGGCCGCTCGCGTACATCACTTCCAGCATGGCGCGGTCGCGCAAGCCCAGCGGCGTTTCGGTATCGGGCGCGGCCAGCAGCGCTTCCACTTGCGCTTCGCTCAGGATCTTGGGGACGCGCATGGGCTGCTTGGCGGCCAGCAGTTTGAGCGTCGGGTCGGCCTGGATACTCCCTTCGCGCAACGCCCAGCGGAAGTAGCGCCGCATCACCGTCAGGCGCCGGTTGGCCGAGGTGGCGCGCGAGGCCGATTTGGCCGCAAAGTAGGCGAGCAGGTGCTGCTCTTCGGATTCCAGCAGCGGCCGCTGGAATTGGTCGTTCAGCCAGCGCGCGTAAAGCGAGAGATCGCGGCGGTAGGCCGCCAGCGTGTTGGCGGCCAAGCCATCTTCCAGCCATAGCGCATCGATGAACGAATCGATGGTGGCATCGGGCGACGGCGCCCCGGGCGGATGAATCGAGCGGGCGCTGGGCTTGGACATGGCGGTCGATTGTGCAGCGCCGTTCATGGCCGGGCCAGCAGGCGGCAGCGGCCTGCATCGGCGCGCCTGCCGTGCGGCTGTGCCGAGTTCGAGCGCCGGATGGCGGCGACTTGGTGCGAATCGGGCGCCTCAATGGCCCCACGGATATCCCGATAATTCGCTCTTTCCTCGAACCTCGGAGATTTCCATGCACGCCCCGTCCGATCCCTGGGCCAAGCTGGCACCGTACCTGCTGAGCCTGCTGCGCATCGTGACCGCGCTGCTGTTCATGCAGCACGGCGCGCAAAAGTTGTTCGGCCTGCTCGGCGCAACCCCGGTACATCTGATTTCGCTCGCCGGTCTGGCGGGCGCGCTGGAATTCTTTGGCGGCGCGCTGGTGGCGCTGGGCCTGTTCACGCGGCCGGCGGCGTTCATCCTCTCGGGCGAAATGGCGTTCGCCTATTTCATGGCGCACTTCCCCGCCGGTCCATGGCCGATCCTGAACCGGGGCGAGCTGGCGATCATGTTCTGCTTCGTGTATTTCTACATTTCCGCTGCCGGCGCGGGGCCGATCAGCATTGATCGGTTGATTCACGGGAAATGACTGCGGCGCTTCGCCTGCTCTCCCGCGGGCGAAAAATCCCAACAGCCGCTCAACGGCCCAACGCCCACGCCACATGCTCCCGTACCAGCGCGCTCGGGTAATCGGCTCGACTCTGGAGTGCGGCGCGAATGGATTCGCGTCCCGGATCGTCGGGCGCCAGCGCATGCAGTGCGTTGCCGAGCGCGATCGCCACGTTGCGCAGCCACATGTCATGCGTGATGCGGCGGATGGGGCCGCCTTCGGTGCGCTTCAGGAATTCTTCCTCGCTCCACGCAAACAGCTCGGTGAGCCTGCCACCCGATAAGCCATCGCGCTGGTCGAAATCGGGCAGATCGCTGCGCTGCGCGTACTTGTTCCACGGGCACACCGTCTGGCAATCGTCGCAGCCGTAAACGTGGTTGCCCATGAGCGGGCGCAGTTCTTCGTCTATGGAGCCGTGGTATTCGATCGTCAGGTAGGAAATGCAGCGGCGCGCATCGACCACGCCGGGCGCAATGATGGCGCCGGTCGGGCAGGCATCGATGCAGGCGCGGCAACTGCCGCAGCGCGGATCGACTTCGGGCGTCGTCGGCAGCTTGAAATCGACGAACAGCTCGCCCAGAAAGAACATCGACCCCGCCTCGCGCGTCAGGATCACGCCGTGCTTGCCCTGCCAGCCGATGCCGCTTTTGCGCGCCAGCGGCTTTTCCAGCACCGGCGCCGAGTCGGAAAACACGCGGTGGCCGAACGGCCCGATGCGCTCGGCAATGCGCGTCTGCAGCTTTTGCAGGCGCTTGCGCACCACCTTGTGGTAATCGCGGCCGCGGGCGTAGAGCGAAATCACGCCCTCGCCGGGGCGCGCGAGGCGGGCGCGCTCCTGCGCCATCCAGTCGCCTTGCGTGTCGCGCGGCAGATAATTCATGCGCGCCGTGATCACGCTGACGGTGCCTGGAACAAGCTCCGCCGGGCGCGTGCGCTTGCTGCCATGGCGCGACATGTAGTCCAGCGTGCCGTTGAGGCCGGCGTCGAGCCAGCGCTGAAAAGCAGGCTCCTCGGCCGACAGGTCGATGTCGGACACCCCGACGTCGGCAAATCCCAGTTCGTTCGCCCAATCGCGGATGTCCTGCCACAGCGCAGCGGCATCGAAAGGCAGTGCTTGTTCGTTCACCCAAAAATTGTAGGAAACCGATGATCACCACGCTGATTTGGCGGAGCGAAGCCGATGCAAAACACTCGGCCAATCGATTGGCGCCGGAGCCAGCGCTGCAAAACGCCTTCATCGAACTGCGGGGCGACCTGGGCGCAGGCAAAACCACGTTCACGCGCCACCTGCTGCGCGCGCTCGGCGTGACCGGACCGATCAAGAGCCCGAGCTACACCGTGGTGGAGCCGTACGAAACGCCGGCAGGCCTGCGCGTCTGGCATTTCGACTTCTACCGCTTCCGCGACCCGCGCGAATGGGAAGACGCGGGTCTGCGCGATCTGTTCACCGCGCAGGGCCTGAAGATTGCCGAGTGGCCGGAACATGCCGCTGGCGTTTTACCTAGAGCTGACCTGGTGTTAGAACTGACAGTTAAAGCGACTGGAGCGCGCGAAGTCGGCATAATGGCCGGCAGCGCAGCCGGTTCGCGATTGCTGCACGCCCTGGTGACATGAGTCAGCCCCAAAAGAAGCACTTCACGGCAGTACACCGACGCACGTTGCTCAAGGGCGGCAGTGCGGCGTTGCTGTTCGGCGTCTGGAACCTGGCCTGGGGCTCCAACATCGTGGCCGTGCGTATCTGGCCGGCGGCGGATTACACGCGCGTCACCATCGAATCGGCCCGGCCGTTGCAAACCACGCAGCGCATGGTGCAGTCGCCGCCGCGGCTGGCGGTGGATATCCAAGGTCTGCAGCTCGATTCCACGTTGCGCGATCTGGTCGCCAAGGTGCGCCCCGACGACCCCAACATTGCCGACATCCGCGTGGGCCAGTTCACGCCCGACGTGGTGCGCCTGGTGATCGACCTGAAGCAGCCGATCCGGCCCGAAGTGTTCAGCCTGAAGCCCGTGGCGGCGTACCAGAACCGGCTGGTGTTCGACCTCTATCCCGTCAACCCGCCCGATCCCTTGGCGCAATTGATCGCCAGCGTCAGTGGGCCGGCCGGGAGCTCTCCGACGACGGTGGCCAGTGCGCCGGCAGCGCCCCGTTCCAGCGTGCCCTTTACGCCAAAAACCGTCCCCAGTGAAAACAGGGACGCACTGGGCGACTTGATTGCGCAGCAAATCGAGCGTGCCAACGGCAACCCCGAACCCACAGGTCCCGCCACGGCCAGTCGGCCGCCAATCACGGCGCGCTCGCGGCCCACTGCACCGCTTGCGCCGCCTGCCGTGGCTTCGAGGACCAGGCGCTTGATCATCGTGGCGGTGGACGCCGGCCACGGCGGCGAAGATCCTGGCGCGACCGGCCCCGGTGGTACGCACGAGAAAGACGTGACGCTGGCGATCGCTTTCAAACTGCGCGACCTGATCAACCGCAGCAGCGTGAACGGTGATCCGATGCGTTGCTTCCTGACACGCGACGGCGACTATTTCGTGCCGCTCGCACAGCGGGTGGAAAAGGCGCGGCGCGTGCACGCCGACCTGTTCATGAGCATCCACGCCGATTCCGCGCCCGGCGGCAATGCCACTGGCACCAGTGTCTATGCGCTCTCGGAGCGCGGCGCCAGCAGCACCACCGCCAGTTGGCTGGCGAAGAGCGAAAACGATTCCGACCTGATCGGTGGGGTGAATCTGGCCGACCGGGGTACCGCCATCCAGCGCACGTTGCTCGACATGAGCACCACCGCGCAAATCAAGGACAGCCTCATCTTTGGCCGCGCCATGCTGGGCAGCATCAAGACCATCGGGCCGTTGCGCAAGGCGCAGGTCGAGCGCGCCAACTTCGCGGTGCTGCGCGACCCCGACGTACCCAGCATCCTGGTGGAAACCGCTTTCATCAACAACCCGGTGGAAGAAGTCAAGCTGCGCAGCCCCAGCTTCCAGAGCGAAATGGCGCAGGCCATGATGGACGGCATCCTGAAATATTTTGCTGCGCACCCGCCGTTGGCGCGCAGCGGGCAAATCTGAGGCAACGCTGCCTGGGAAGCTCTGGTACAACCGGAGCCGGCCTCCAATCCTCCACGAGGGTGAACGCAATGGCTCGACGTCACTTGGCATCCGGCGAACTGACCCACCTGGAACCGCTCGGCGCGCGCGTCGCGCAAACCGTGACGCACGCCTTGGTGAAATCCGCCCAAATTGAAATCATCCGCGTCGTCCTGCCGGCGGGCAAAAGTCTGCCGCGGCACGAAGTCCCCGGCGAGATCACAGTGCAATGCTTGGAAGGCACGGCCGACTTCATCACCGCCAATCAGACGCGGCGCATGCAGGCCGGCGATTTTCTGTACCTCGCGGGCCACGTCGCGCACGAAATCAAGGCGCTCGAAGACGCCTCGCTGCTGGTGACGATTCGGCTCTGAACCGCGCGCGGCGCAGCCGCGCGATGACGAAATGACTGCCGTCGCTGCGCTCCGGGCATGACCTCGCTGCGCATCGATGACGGCCGCCGAGGCGGCCATGACAAGTCATGGCGCCGCGCAGCGGAGACGTCATTTCGTCATGCGCGCAAGGCGCTCTTGGGCGCTGCTGCGCTCAGACCCGCGACGGCTCGCCCGACTTGTGCGTGCGCCAGGCGCCGTAAATGGCGATGGCGCCCGGCACCAGGATCAGTGCCCAGATGATCTCGCTCAAGTGCTGCTGCACCCATGGCAGGTTGCCGAAAAAGCGGCCCGCGGTCACCAGACCCACGGCCCAGAGGATGGCGCCGGTCACGTTGTAGAAGGTAAAGCGCGAGCGGTGCATGTCGGCCACGCCGGCCACGAACGGCACGAAGGTGCGGATGAACGGCATGAAGCGCGCCAGCACCACCGTAATGCCGCCGTGGCGCTCGTAGAACGCGTGCGCCTTGTCGAAAGCGCTGCGGTTGAACCAGCGCGAATCGCTCCACTGGAACACTTTGGGGCCGAAGTAGCTGCCGATGGAATAGTTGCACTGGTCCCCGAGGACGGCGGCCGCGAGCAGCACCACGCACACCAGCGGGTAATTCATGAGCCCGGCGCCCGCAAGCGCGCCGGAGATGAACAGCAGCGAATCGCCCGGCAGGAACGGCATCACCACCAGCCCGGTTTCGACGAACACCACCGCAAACAAGAGCGCGTAGGCCCAAGCGCCGTATTGGGCGACGAAAGTACCGAGGTAACGATCGACGTGCAGGGCAAAATCGACCAGCATGAAAACCACATCCATGGCGCGCGATTATGCGTTGCCGACCGCCACGAACCTTGAGGTGGCCGCGCGCACAATTCAGCCCATGCCCGAGCCATCCCACCGCCCCATCCGCGAACTGCCCGACGACCTCATCAGCCAGATCGCCGCGGGCGAAGTGGTGGAGCGCCCCGCTTCCGTGGTGCGCGAGCTGCTCGACAACGCGCTCGACGCCGGCGCCACGCAAATCGCCGTGCGCCTGTCGGCCGGCGGCGTGCGCCTGATCCGCATCGAAGACAACGGCAGCGGCATTGCCCAGGCGGAGCTGGGCGCGGCGCTGAAGCGCCACGCCACCAGCAAGATCGCGAGCCTGAGCGACCTGGAATCGGTCGCCACCATGGGATTTCGCGGCGAGGCACTGGCCGCCATCAACGCAGTGGCCGAACTGACGTTGATCGCGCGCACCGCGGACGCGCCCAACGGCTGGGCCATCAACGGCGTGACCGGCGAAATCAGCGCCGCGGCACGGCCGCAAGGCACCACGGTGGAAGTGAAGGAGCTCTTTTTCTCCGTCCCGGCGCGGCGCAAGTTCCTGAAAGCCGACGCCACCGAACTGGCCCACTGCCTGGAATCCGTGCGCCGCCATGCGCTCGCGCGCCCCGACGTGGCGTTCTCGGTCTGGAGCGACGGCAAGCTGATCGCGCAATGGCGCCAGCGGGCGGGCGAAGCCGATCAGCGCCTGACCGACGTGATGGGCGCCACCTTCCTAGAGCAATCGGTCGCCGTCGACTACACGGCGGGCGGCATCCACGTCCACGGCCGCGCTGGGCTGCCGAACCACGCCCGCACGCGCGCTGACCAGCAATTCAGCTACGTCAACGGCCGCTATGTGCGCGACAAGGTGGTGGCGCACGCCGCGCGCAGCGCCTATGAAGACGTGCTCTACGGCGGCCGCCAGCCGGTGTACGTGCTGCACATCGAAGTCGATCCGACGCGCGTGGACGTGAACGTGCACCCGACCAAGATCGAAGTGCGCTTTCGCGACAGCCGTGCAGTGCACCAGGCGGTGCAGCACGCCGTCGACAATGCGCTGGCGATTCCGCGCGCCAGCCTGCTGCAGCAAACGGTGCCTGAGGCGGCGGCCCCGGCAGTGGCTGCTCCGCAGGCGAACGCTCCCGGTGCCGCACGCTGGATTGCCCAGGCGCAAAGCGCGATGCATTTCTTCAAGCCGGCAGACGGCGCACGCAGCGTGCAGGAGATGGCGCAGCTCTGGGGCGCAACGGCGCCGGCTTCCGTGCCTGCCACCGCCATACCGGAGCCCGTGCTGCCGGCCGTTGATGCGGATGGCCAGCCGCTCGGCCACGCCGTGGCGCAAATCCACGGCATCTACATCCTGGCAGAGAACCGCTGGGGACTGGTGCTGGTCGACATGCATGCGGCGCATGAGCGCATCGTGTACGAACGGCTCAAGGCGCAACTCGACGGCGCCCGAATCACCAGCCAGCCGCTGCTGATTCCGGCCACCTTCGCCGCTTCGCCCGAAGAGATCGCCACCGCCGAAGAAGCGGCCGACGTGCTACCTCAAATCGGCCTGGACATCACGCCGTTTTCCAGCAAGACGCTGGCCGTGCGCGCAGTGCCCACCGCATTGGCCGCGGGCGACCCGGTGGAACTGGCGCGCGGCGTGCTGGCCGAACTGGCGCGGCACGACGTGAGCACGGTGGTGCAGCGCGCACAGAACGAACTGCTCGGTACCATGGCGTGCCACGGCGCGGTGCGTGCCAACCGGCATCTCACGCTGGACGAAATGAACGCCCTGCTGCGCCAGATGGAAACCACCGAGCGCTCCGACCAGTGCAACCATGGCCGCCCCACCTGGCGCCAGTTGACGTTGAAAGAACTGGATGGGCTGTTCTTGCGCGGGCGGTAGGGCCACGTGCTCCCATCCGACTCAACCGGTCCATCGACCGCGCGCGCCACAACGCCCGTCCGTGGAAATGCGTCTCCGTGAGAACCGGCTTGCTTGCCGCATGCGCGGGCAAACTCATCGCCCGGTCCCTTCTGGCCGCGCCGAGGAGCGCAAGGGCCGTGAGCGGCAAGGCCAGCGCAGCATGGCCTTGCCTTCGTGCTCTGACTCGCTGCGGCTGTCTGAGCGCAGCGACGCAAGAGCACAGCGAGTTCCGCAGCGGCTCACGGCCCTGAGCACCGCAGGGCACCCGCAGGGCGCGGACGGCAGGGTCGCTTTCTTTTGCCTTCTTTTCTTGGCGACGCAAGAAAAGAAGGTGCGCCGCCGGGCGCATGTCCCGGCAACACACAGGTCACGTTGGGCCGCCGAGCCCATTCGGCGCACCCTCGCCTGCACCGGGTACTGAGCAGGTTCAACCGTGCCTCGCCCAACCCAGACAAACGCCGCACGCCGCACGGATCTCCCTGCGGCCATCTACCTGACCGGTCCCACCGCCGTGGGCAAGAGCGCCGTCGCGATGGCACTGGCCGAGCGACTGCCGGTGGAAATCATCAGCGTCGACTCGGCGCTGGTGTATCGCGGCATGGACATCGGCACGGCCAAGCCGAGTGCCACCGAGCGTGCTGCCGTGGCGCACCACCTGATCGATATCCGCGATCCCGCCGAACCGTACAGCGCGGCCGAGTTCGCGAGCGATGCCACACGCCTCATGGCCGAAATCCGCGCGCGCCGGCACGTGCCGCTGCTGGTGGGCGGAACGCTGCTGTATTTCAGGGCGCTGCTGGGCGGACTGGACGCGCTGCCCGCCGCCAATGCCGCCGTGCGTGAAGCCCTCGAAAAACGCGCGCAACGCCTGGGCTGGCCCGCGCTGCACGCCGAACTGGCCCGCGTGGACCCCGCCGCCGCCGCGCGCCTGGCGCCCAACGACCGGCAGCGCATCCAGCGCGCGCTCGAAGTCTGGCAACAGACCGGCCAGCCGCTGTCCGCGCTGCAAACCGGCGCCAGCGGCACCGCAGCCAAGATGCGCGCCCCGCCCCATTTCTTCGCGCTGGAACCGACAGACCGCGCCTGGCTGCACACCCGCATCGCGTTGCGCTTCGACCAGATGCTGGCCGCCGGTCTGATCGACGAAGTGAAGCGCCTGAACGCCCGCGGCACCTTGTCGGCCGACCTGCCCGCGATGCGCTGCGTGGGTTACCGCCAGGTGCTGGATACCCTCGCCGGCCGGGCGCCGGCGGAAACGCTGCGCGAACGCGGCATTGCGGCCACGCGACAGCTGGCCAAACGTCAATTGACGTGGCTGCGCGGCATTCAGGGGCGGCAGGTGTTGGCGGTCGGCGGTTCGAGCCGCACATCGATCCTGGCAGCCGCCATACTGGAACGGATCAATGCGGCCGGCAATTGAACGGTACCGGACGTTTCACACGCTTGAAAATACCCATCGCAGAAATAATACCTATCGCAGAAATAAAAAAAGGCCGCATTCAAGCGGCCTTTGGAAGCACCATCTCAAGGTGTGATCTACTCGATCGCGATTTTCTGCGCGGCAGCCGGTTGTTTCTTCGGCAAGGTGAGCGCCAAGACGCCATTGTCGTATCTCGCCTTGGCTTGCGCTTCGTCGATTTCCTGCGGCAATTGGAAGCTGCGCGCGACCGAACCGTAATAGCGTTCCGAGCGCAAGAGTTTCTCGCCCTCTTTCTGCTCGTCATGCTGCTTCACTTCCGCTTGCAGCGTGACCACAGGCCCGTCGACGGACACCTGGATGTCCTGCTTCGACACCCCCGGCATTTCGGCCAACACCGTATAGGCATTGCCATTTTCCTTGACGTCGATTTTTATTTCCGACACGGCAGGCAGTTTGTCGCCATGCAGCGGCCGGACGAAAAACCCCGGCGCGAAATCGCCAAAAATATCATCGAACAAACGATTGCGAACCAATTGATTCGGCATGTGCTTCTCCAGATGGCTTGATGGCAGCTTGATTGCCGCCTTGCCACTCAATATAGCGACCACGGGCAGGTTTTCAAGGCAAGCCGCAGACCACGATTTTGCAAATCGTGCAGCCGAGGAACGCGCACCGTCGCCCGGGCACTGCCAGTCGCGTTGCAGCGCGCTCGATGCGGTCTCGCGCCTTCAACGCGCCACGCGAACGTGCGAAAATAGGCCGCTTTTGCGACGCGCTGGCGGCACGATCAGCCGCGCTGCACGGTTCTTGATTCAGCCCCCATGCCTTCTACCCTGCACCCTCATCTCAACGTAGCCGTGCGCGCTGCACGCGCGGCTGGCGCCCTCATCAACCACGCCGCGCTCGACATCGAATCGGTGCGCGTATCGGAAAAGCGCGTCAACGACTACGTCACCGAAGTGGACGTGGCGAGCGAAGCGGCCATCATCGAAATCCTGCTGGAAGCCTATCCCGACCATGGCATCTGGGCCGAAGAATCGGGGCGCGAGCACGGCAACCCGCGCGCCGACCACGTCTGGATCATCGATCCGCTGGATGGCACCACCAATTTCATCCACGGCTTTCCAACCTATTGCGTGAGCATTGCGCTGGCGGTGCGCGGTCAAGTGGAACAAGCCGTCATTTACGATCCGGCGCGCAACGACCTGTTCACCTCCACGCGCGGCCGCGGCGCGTTCCTGAACGACCGGCGCATCCGCGTGAGCAAGCGCGAACGCCTGTCGAAAGCGCTGCTGGCCACCGGTTTCCCTTACCAGCCCGGAACCGATTACGACGAGTTCCTGCGTCTGATGGGCCGCATCAGCCGCCAGACGTCCGGCCTGCGCCGCAACGGCTCGGCGGCGCTCGATCTGGCTTACGTCGCTGCCGGCTTTACCGATGGCTATTTCGAAACCGGCTTGAAGCCCTGGGACGTGGCCGCGGGCTCGCTCTTAGTGACCGAAGCGGGCGGCCTGATCGGCAACTTCACCGGCGACACCGGCAATCTGATCGAAGAAAGCGAGCACCTGGCCGCGCCACCGCGCATTTACGCGCAAATGGTGACGCTGCTCGCGCCCTACTCGCGCTTCAAGAGCGAGCATGCGGGCACCGCTGCGCCGGAGCGCACCCCGACCGAGCGCGGGGGCAAGCCGCTGTCGCTGCGCCGCAGCGAGCAAAGCCCTGCCAGCGGCGAAACCGGCACGCCGGAACAGGCGTTGAGTGCTGCCGTCAGGGCGGCTGAACACGGCTCGTGAAACCGGAAGGCGCACAGGAGCCAGCGCCGGAACCGATAGCGCCGGTGCCCGAGGCGACAGAGCCGGCCCATCGGCGTGGCATTCACAGTTTCGTCACGCGCCGCGGGCGCATGACGACCGCGCAGGCGCGCGCGCTGGCGAATCTGGGGCCGCAATACGAGATCGCGTTCGATCCGCTGGTGCGTGACCTGGTTGGTAACGCGCAGCCGACCGATGCGGGCGGCCAGCGGCGCTACCCGCGCACCATCCTGGAAATCGGCTTCGGCATGGGCGGCGCCACAGCCCACATCGCCGGGCTGATGCCGGATACGCTTTTCATCGGCTGCGAAGTGCACGAGGCGGGCGTGGGCGCGCTGCTGAAGCTCATCGGCGACCTGGGACTCGCCAATATCCGCATCGTGCCGCACGATGCCGTCGACGTGGTGCACACCATGATCGCTCCCGCCACACTCGACGGTATCCACATCTTCTTCCCCGATCCGTGGCCGAAAAAGCGCCACCACAAGCGCCGCCTGATCCAGGCGCCGTTCGTGCGCGAACTGGCGGAAAAGCTGAAGCCGGGCGCCTACATTCATTGCGCCACCGACTGGCAGCCGTATGCCGAGCAAATGCTGGAGGTGCTCGGCACGGAACCGCTGCTGACCAACACCGCGACCGGCTACGCGCCGCGCCCCGCTTACCGGCCGCTCACCAAGTTCGAGCTGCGCGGCCTGCGGCTTGGGCACGGGGTGTGGGATTTGGTGTTTCGGCGGGTTTAAGGAGGGTCCCTCCTACGTAGCGCACTTGTCACAGTGCACCGAAATCATTCCGACCGTCAGTGGGCCGGGACATGCGCCCGGCGGCGCACCTTCTTTTCTTGCGTCGCCAAGAAAAGAAGGCAAAAGAAAGCGACCCTGCCGTCCGCGCCCTGCGGGTGCCCTGCGGTGCTCAGGCCCGTGAGCCGCTGCGGAACTCGCTGCGCTCCTGCGTCGCTGCGCTCAGACAACCGCAGCGAGTCAGATGACGTAAGCAAGGCCATGCTGCGCTGGCCCTGCCGCTCACGGCCCTTGCGCTCCTCGGCGCGGCCAGAAGGGATCAAACGGCGGAGACAGCGGCTTGCTCCTCAAATACGAGCGCCCTCAAGCCCCTTGCCACTTGAAAAATACAAGCAATCGCGCAACGACCTCGGACACAGCCGCGCCGTCAATAATCGCCGCATGACTTCCTCTTCAGTGTCCACCACCCTCCCCGCCGACATCCGCGTCTTCGACCGCGGCTGGCTTTCCTCCACCAACATCGTCTGCCTGGGCGAAGAACCGGCGCTGATCGACACCAGCTACGTCAAGCACGAGGTGGAAACGGTCGAGCTGATCCGCAAGACGCTGAACGGCGCGGCGCTCGCCCGCATCGCCCACACGCACCTGCACAGCGACCACTGTGGCGGTACGCACGCGCTGCAGCGGCTCTGGCCGAACGCGCAAACGTGGGTGCCCGAGGCGTCGTTCGAGGCCGCGCGAGTGTGGGACGAAGAAGCGCTTACCTATCGCGCCACCGGCCAGCGCTGCCGGCGCTTTCGCGCCGACCATGCCATGGCCGTCGGTCAGACCTTGCGCCTCGGCGAGCGCGATTGGCAAATCCACGCGGCGCCCGGCCACGACCCGCTGGCGGTGTTCCTGTTCGACCCGCGCGACCGCGTCCTGATTGCCGGCGACGCGCTCTGGGAACAAGGCGTGGGCATCATTTTTCCGGTGATCGACGGCGCCGGCGGATCCGACGCGTTCGATGCATTCGAGCAGACACTGGATGCCATCGCCGCGCTGCAGCCCGAATGGGTGATCCCCGGGCACGGCACGCCGATTGCCCGCGGCACCGGCGCACTGCAGCGCGCCTTGGCCCAGGCGCGCAGCCGCATCGAACACTTCAAGCAGCACCCCGAAAGCCACGCCCTCTATGCCGCCAAGGTGTTCGTCAAATACGAGCTCATGGATGCAGGGCACCGCACCTGGTCGGAACTGGGCGCGTGGATGGACCGCACGCCCGACCTGCACCGTTTGCACCAGCAGGCCGCGCCCGCAACGGCGTGGCGCGAGTGGGCGCACGGCGTCGTCGCAGGGCTCATCAGCAAGGGGGCGCTGCGGGATGACGGCACGCAGGTCAGCAACGTCTGATTTCATTTCCGCATCGAAGGACGAACAACAGTTCGTCGTCCATGCGGGCCTTTCGCTCGACCCCGGTCGGGGCGCGCGAACCCAACGGTATTCAATCGGATACCGCCAATGTGCTGGATTCCCGCTTTCGCAGGGATGACGGCATCTCGAACGGCGCGGCTTTCGCGCCCCGTGCGTCACGCCAGCCGATACGTCCCGTCCGTTCCCAGCGCCACCGCGCTCTCGGCCTGCAACTGCGCCAGGTGCTGCAGGATGGTGCGGCGCTCGGCGCTGGCGACGTAGACCAGCTCGTAGCCCACCGGATACAGCACGCGCCGCGCGACCAGTTCGTCCAGCGTGTGTGGCCGCTCGCGCAAGTAAGCGATGAGCTTGGCGCTGCGTTCGTCGATCTTGCTGGCGAAACGGCCCAGCGCGTGCAGGAAATCGACGCGGCCGGTCAGCACGCCACGGTGGTGCGACGTGACCCAGACTTTGGCGTCGATCGCTTTGATGCGCTCCAGGCTGCGCTGGAACTGCACGAGGCTGGACGTGGCGTCGCCGTAATACGGGCCGAATCCGGTCAGGTCGATGTCGCCGATGAAAGCCACGCCTTCGCTCTCGACCACCAGCGCGCAGTGGCCCGAGGTGTGGCCCGGCAAATGGTGCGCGCGGATGTGCACGCCGCCGCCCAGATCCCACATTTGCCCATCGGCGTACGCCGTGGCGTCGGGCCGCGGCGCGAAGTGGAACTGCGCGCGCACCATGGGCATGAGTCGGTCCAGCACGTCCTCCGCGTAGCCGTAATGGCGGCGGAGCCCGTCCCACGATTGCACGGCCGCCAGATCGGCCGCGTGCACCTGCACGGCGGCATGCGGCAAGCGCCCGAGCGAGACCGTGTGGTCCTCGTGCACGTGGCTCAGGATGACCGCGTCCACGCCGTCCAGATCGGCGCCCACGTGCAGCGACGACAGCGGCGTATCGAACGCCACGCGCGTGTCGGTGCCCTGCACGATCACCTGGTTGCCATCGGGATACTTGCCCGACTTGTCGCCCAGGTAAACGCGCACCGCGCCAAATTTCAAGGGTTCCATGGGTTGTCGTCGCAGGTTTCAGCTATCGGGCCGCCCACCGGGCCGCGCGTCAGCGCCGCCTCGATGATTGTCCGAGCCATTTCGTCCGTCGCAAGGGTTGTCGCCATCCATCGCTCTCGCTGGGCGAGCGTACCGCATGCCGTCGCGTCCCGGTCGTAAGATCGCCTCCCAGCCCGAAGCGGCTGACATGTCAGGCAGGATTTCAGCACGTTACCCATCATGGATTTGACCCGGGCATTCGACTTATTGATCGGCAAATTGAACGACTGGCTTGCCGGCCTGATCACCGAATTGCCCAACCTGCTGGTGGCGCTCGTGGTGTTGTCGGTGGGCCTTGCGATTGCCAGGCGCGTCCGCAACATCGTCCACAAGAGCATCCGGCGGCTGATTCCGGGCAATCCGACGCTGGTCAACTTCGCCGTATCGGCGATCCACATCGCGATGGCCGCGGTGGTCATTTTCACGGCGCTGCGGCTGCTCCACCTGGATCGGGCCATCACCACGGCGCTGGCTGGCGCCGGTATCGTCGGCTTTGGATTGGCGTTTGCGTTCCAGGATATCGCGGCCAACTTCATGTCGGGCATCGTGCTCACGTTCCGGCGGCCGTTCAACGTTGGCGACGCGGTGCGCGTGAAGGATTTCGAAGGCTTCATTCGCGCCATCGAGTTGCGCGACACGACGATCCAGACCTACCAAGGCCAAATCGTCACGATTCCCAACAAGGACATCCTGCAGAGCACGCTGGTCAACTTCACGCGGCTGGGTAAGCGCCGCGCCGACGTGACCGGCTGCGTGTCCAAGAAAAACGATCTCGAACGGGTGCGCGACGTGGCGCTGAAGGCGCTTGCGGGCGTACCCGGCACGATCCCCGGCGCGACCTCGTTCCTGTTCGATGGCATCACCGAAAACGCGATCAATTTCCGTGTGCAGACGTGGATCGCTTCTAGCGAGCGGCTGCCGTGGCAATCGTTCGTGAGCGACGTCATCATCGCGTTGAACGAGGCCTTCAAGGTCAACCAGATCGCGGTGCCGAACGATGAATACACGCTGGACTTGAACGACCACGCAAGAGAGGCGCTGGAGACTGTTTTGCACACCCGGGCAGCGCCCGAATCCGTTCTCTGACGCCGGCGATCAAGCCGCCATGTGGCCGCGGCGGTGCGCGGCCCATTTGCGATCCGTGGGGCAGGCACGGCCGATGGTCACTCACGGATGGCCCGCCCTCGCAGCGAACCAGCACGGCGCGCCGCACGCAGGCCTTCGCACCGCTCCCGCTCAAGCCAGCAGCAAGCCTTCCAGCGCCAACAGCCTCGCCTTGCGTTCGATGCCACCGGCATAACCCGTCAGGCTGCCGTTGCTGCCGAGCACGCGGTGGCAGGGAACGATGATGGAAATCGGGTTCATGCCCACGGCCGCGCCCACGGCGTGGTAAGCGCCGGCGCGGCCGATCACCTGGGCCAGTGCCGCATACGTGGTGGTGCGGCCATAAGGCACGTGCAGCAGCGCTTGCCACACGCGTTTCTGGAAATCGGTGCCGTGCAACGCGAGCGGCAGATCGAAGGCCCGGCGCGTGCCGGCGAAATAAGCCCCCAGTTGTCGGTCGGTTTCAGCGAACGCGCCATCGTCCCGTTGCCAATCGGCCTGCACCGGGCGCGGGTGCTTGTGCTGCTCGAAAGTCAACTGACACAGGCCGGCACCATCCTGCGCCAACAGCAGCCG
>SCQQ01000109.1 GCA_004299095.1 Burkholderiaceae bacterium
GCTGCTGTGCCGGCTAGCCGGCACAGCAACGAAGAGAAACAGCAACGCAAATGATCAATCCCCGACCGCACCGCTCAGAATAATTGACGCTCACCGGTCAAGATAGTTGACGCTGGGCATGCGGTTTATGCTCGCGCCCATGATGACGGGAGGCAATCGTGGATACATCAAAGGGACGCCGTAAACCGATTTACCGGCGGCCGCTGCTGCTCGGGTTCATTGTCCTTGTTGCCTTGGTACTGACGACTTCGCAACCCTTGCGGGATAGCGTGCGTGATCTGGCATGTGGCGTTTTGGGGTGCAACCCGAGCGAGTCCACGTTACAGGAATCCACCCAGCAGAGCATGCAAGAGTTTTTCGACAAATCAGACCGCTTCAAATCGCTGCAGGTTCACGTCGGAGATGTGCGGCTGATCCACAAAGCTGGCAACGAATACGAAGGCAGGGCAACCCTAGCGCTGGACGGCCAGACGCACTCGGTGGAGGTCAACGTCCTGGCTGATGGAAAGAACATTCTGTGGAAGATTCCACCTGGCGACTTGATGTTCATCGCGCAGAACCAGATTTCGAATGTGCTGAAAGCTCTTCAACTCGGCGGCAGCGCACAGTCGGTACCGGATGCGATTCGCCCACCACCAGACGCACCCGATATGGAAAACGATTCCACGCAGGCACCGGCGAACCCGAACGCTTCGCCGGCAGCGACGCCAACGCCGGCCGTGGTGGCGCGTCCATCGGAAGTGAAGACTGGGCCCTCATTCGATTGCGCGCGGGGCACCTGGCTGGATGAACGGACAATTTGTGGCAATGCGCATCTTGCGTTCCTGGATTCGACCTTGGCCGGCACTTTTGCGAAAGAGTTGAAGGCTGGCAACCCTTCAGCCACGCGGCGCAAGCAACTCGCATGGCTCGAAAAGAGGCACGCCTGTGGCGACAATGTGCCGTGTATCGAACGCATGTACGTGACCAGGATCAACGATCTGGGCGGCGTCGACGGCCGAGCCATCCAGTAGGTGGGCGTTATGAAAAGGTGGGAATCCGCACCTTTTGGATTGCGGATTCGCAACCCTTACGCTCCCGCACGAAGAAAACAGAAGTGAAAAAATCTCACTTTGATTTTCTGGCTGTTCAAAACTTGTGCGCGATTCCGGCCTGCTTCATCACTGCATTGGCCGTGTGACGCGACTTGCAATGTGTGGGAACCTGCACCTTGACGCGGCCGTTAGACCACCACTGGTGCGAGCCCTTGCCGGGCTTCAAAAAAGAAAAGCCGTGCTGCGCGAGCACGGCCACCACTTGGTCATAAAACCCGTTCACACAGGCACCGGCACTGATCCGCCCCATGCACCCAGCAGCGCGACGCCGCCAGAGCGCGCACGTAATTGCGAGCCGATCAGTTCATCGGCGCCCGCTTCCACTTCCCGAAACAATTCGTCGAACGTCGCCGCTTCGGCCACCAGGCCGCGCACGTCAGGGCTGGTGGCGATGTAGACGCCCGCTTCAACGTCCCGGGCCACGTTGACCCGGTACAGCAACGTCGCGCCCAGCCTGTACGCCAAACGCCAGCCCGGTCTTCCAACTCGATACATGGTGTCTTCTCCCGCTTCTGAGCAATGTTAGAGCATTTGGGAACCCAATGGCTCCCACCGCGCGCTGGGTTTCGTAGCTTTTGTAGCGTACCCGCCGGGGGTGCTACAAATTTTCACGTGCAGCAATCGGCATGCACCGACCCCGTCATGCGGCGAGTTCACGCAGTATCCGACTCGCGCTATCGGGTACTCGGCAGCGCCGAAACCTGCACGGATGTGGGGTTGTGCGTGGGGCTGATGCTTCAGTCAATCTGGAAACATCAGATAAAACACCGAGTTACAGATTTAACTTGGCGGAGAGGACGGGATTCGAACCCGTGAAGGGCTTGCACCCTTGCACGCTTTCCAGGCGTGTGACTTAAACCGCTCATCCACCTCTCCGCGGAGCCGGGTATTGTAAGGGAGCATGTGGCGTCAGACGGGCTTCCGGCCGACCGCAACCACGCCTGTTCACTTGGGCATGGAGACGCCGTCGTTGCCAACCTGGATCATCTTCATGGCCGAACTGATCAGGGCCGAGACTTCGGTCATGTTGCTCGGCACCACCAGCGTGGTCTTGGCTTGCGCGGCGAGCAGGCTGTAGGCATCGACCGCTTTTTCCGCCACCTTGAGCTGCACCGCCTGTTCGCCGCCGGGTTGGCCGATGGCAATGCCGATGCGGGTGAGCGCGTCGGCCGTGGCTTTGGCCACTTCGGTGATGGCCGCGGCCTGGCCTTGTGCCACGTTGATGGCCGATTGCATCTCGCCTTCAGAGCGCGCGATGACGGCCTGCTTCTGCCCCTCGGCCAAGTTGATTTCTTCCTGGCGCTTGCCTTCGGAGGTGGCGATGACGGCGCGCTTTTCGCGTTCGGCAGTGATCTGCGACTGCATGGCCCGCAGGATTTCGGCGGGCGGCGTCAAGTCCTTGATTTCGTAGCGCAGCACTTTCACGCCCCAGTTGTGCGCGGCTTCATCAATGGCTTCGACCACCTTGGCGTTGATCATGTCGCGCTCTTCAAAGGTTTTGTCGAGTTCCATCTTGCCGATCACGCTGCGCAGCGTGGTTTGCGCCAGTTGCGTGATGGCGACGATGTAGTTGCTCGCGCCATAGCTCGCGCGCATGGCGTCGGTCACCTGGAAATAGAGCACGCCATCGACTTGCAACTGGGTGTTGTCGCGCGTGATGCAGACCTGGCTGGGCACGTCCAGCGGGATTTCCTTCAAGCCGTGGCGATAGGCCACGCGGTCGATGAACGGCACCAGAAAATTCAGGCCGGGCGCAAGCGTGGCGTGGTATTTGCCGAGGCGTTCGACGACCCAGGCGTTCTGCTGTGGCACCACGCGAATGGAGCGCGTAATGAAAATGATGGCGATGACGATGATGACGAGAGCGACGGTCATGAAAGATCCTTGGAATTCGAACGGGAGGGCAAAAGGGAGTTGATTCATTTGGGGACCACGACCAGTCGGCTGCCGACCACTTCGACCACACGATAGATCCCCGGGCCGGGCGGTGTGCCGTTGCGGAAAACCGCCGTCCAGGGGGCGCCGCGGTAGCGCACGGTGGCGGTGCCGTCGGCGTTCCAGTGTTCGACGTTCAAGGTCTCGCCGATATCCAGGTTGACGTTGCGATCCGCGCTGGCAGACGGCGCTTTCGGATAGCGCTTGCGCGCCACGTAACAGGCCGCCACCGCAAGTCCGCCAACCAGGGCGGCCACCACCATTTGCGCGGTGTTGGCCACGCCCAAGTGGGCAGCAATGGCGCCAGCAGCCGCACCGAGGGCCAGCATCAACAAATAAAAAGTGCCGGTAGCCAGCTCGGCTGCAACCAGCACGCCGGCGATGATCCACCAAAGAGTTGCCTCGCTCATCGCTCCTCCGGAAGCGGCGTTGGTGTTTGAACGCCAAACCGGTTGATTGTCGCTGATCGCGCCGCGCGGCCATTCATGCCATCGCAAATTCCTTAAACTTCACGCTCCCGCGCTCCGCGGGCAGAGGCTTGGTCCATGAAATTCCGTTTCCCCATCTTCATCATCGACGAGGATTTCCGCGCCGAAAACTCGTCCGGGCTGGGTATCCGCGCGCTCGCCGAAGCGATCCAGGAAGAGGGCTTCGAAGTGGTCGGCACCACCAGCTACGGCGACCTGAGCCAGTTCGCGCAGCAACAAAGCCGCGCTAGCGCCTTCATCCTGTCGATCGACGACGAGGAATTCGGCGACGGGCCAGAGCTGGCGCAAGCCGTCATCAACCTGCGCAACTTCATCGAGGGCGTGCGGCGCAAGAACGAAGACGTACCGATCTACCTCTACGGTGAAACCAAGACCAGCGAGCACTTGCCCAACGACGTGCTGCGCGAGCTGCACGGCTTCATCCACATGTTCGAGGACACGCCGGATTTCGTCGCCAAGCACATCATCCGCGAGGCCAAGGCGTATCTGGAAGGTATTCAGCCGCCGTTTTTCAAGGCGCTGCTGGATTACGCGGAAGACGGGTCGTATTCGTGGCATTGCCCCGGGCACTCGGGCGGCGTGGCGTTCCTGAAGTCGCCCATCGGCCAGATGTACCACCAGTTCTATGGCGAGAACATGCTGCGCGCCGACGTCTGCAACGCGGTGGAAGAGCTGGGGCAACTGCTGGACCACACCGGCGCCATCGGCCAGAGCGAGCGCAACGCGGCGCGCATTTTCAACGCCGACTACTGCTTTTTCGTCACCAACGGCACCAGCACGTCGAACAAGATGGTGTGGCACCACACCGTGGCGCCCGGCGACGTGGTGGTGGTGGACCGCAATTGCCACAAGAGCATCCTGCACGCCATCATCATGACGGGCGCGATTCCGGTGTTCCTGAAGCCCACGCGCAACCACTTCGGCATCATCGGGCCGATTTCGAAAGTCGAGTTCGAGCCCGCCACCATCCGCGCCAAGATCAGGGCGAATCCGCTGCTGGCCGGCGTCGATGCCAATGCGGTCAAGCCGCGCATCCTGTCGCTCACGCAATCGACGTACGACGGCGTGATGTACAACACCGAGACCATCAAGAGGATGCTGGATGGCTACATCGACAACCTGCACTTCGACGAAGCCTGGATTCCGCACGCGGCGTTCCATCCGTTCTACGGCACCTACCACGCCATGGGCAAGAAGCGCGCACGGCCGAAGCGCTCCATGGTGTACGTCACGCAGTCGATCCACAAGCTGCTCGCGGGCATCAGCCAGGCCAGCCAGGTGCTGGTACAGGATTCACAGAACGTCAAGCTGGACAAGTACCTGTTCAACGAGGCGTATCTGATGCACGCGTCCACCAGTCCGCAGTACAGCATCATCGCCAGTTGCGACGTGGCCGCGGCCATGATGGAGCCGCCCGGCGGCACCGCCATGGTGGCCGAGAGCCTGCTCGAAGCCATGGACTTTCGCCGCGCCATGCGCAAGGTCGGCCAGGACTACGGTTCGAGCAACTGGTGGTTCCAGGTCTGGGGACCGGAACAATTGCCGAAGGAGGGCATCGGCAATCCCGAGGATTGGGTCATCACCAGCAGCAACGGCAAGCAGCGCAGCTGGCACGGCTTCGGCAAGATGGCGGCCGACTTCAACATGCTGGACCCGATCAAGGCGACAGTGGTCACGCCCGGCCTGAACCTGGACGGCAAATTCGACAAGACCGGCATCCCCGCCAGCATCGTGAGCAAGTATCTGGCGGAGCACGGCGTGGTGGTGGAAAAGACCGGGCTCTACAGCTTTTTCATCCTGTTCACGATCGGCATCACCAAGGGGCGCTGGAACACGTTGCTCACTGAATTGCAGCAATTCAAGGACGATTACGACAGGAACCAGCCACTTTGGCGCATCTTGCCGGAGTTTTCCGCCGCCCACCGGCGCTACGAGCACATGGGGCTGCGCGAGTTGTGCCAGCACGTGCACGAGCTTTACGCCCGCTACAACGTGGCGCGCCTCACCACCGAGATGTATTTGTCGGAGCTGAAGCCCGCGATGATCCCGGCGGACGCCTACGCCTGCATTGCGCGGCGCCAGGTTGAGCGAGTGGAGATCGACGCGCTGGAAGGGCGCGTGGCGACCAGCCTGATCACGCCTTATCCGCCCGGTATTCCGCTCCTGATCCCGGGCGAAGTGTTCAACCGCAAGATCGTCGATTACCTCAAGTTCGGGCGCGAATTCAATGCGCTGTGCCCCGGCTTCGAGACCGACATCCACGGCTTGGTCGAAGTGCAAGACGACGACGGCAGCAAGCGCTACTTCGCCGATTGCGTGATCGAGAAGAAATAGCGAGCCCTGGACGCCCGGCCGGAAACCCTTGGGCCATGCCGATCGACGCGTTACGATGGCGGCGAGAGGCCAAGAACCAAGGAGTCCTGATGTTTCCTGAATACCGCGATCTGATTGCCCGTCTGCAAGCCGAGGGAACACACAAGCGCTTCTTGTCGCTCTATCAAAAGCACAAGGACCTGGACCTGCAGATCAGCGCGCTGAAGCGTCAGGATTCCGGCACCGCGCACGTCCAGCTCGACATGCTCAAGCGCGAAAAGCTGCGCGTGAAGGACGAACTCTACGAATTGCTGCGCCAGGAGGCGGCCGCGAGCTGATACGCGGAAAACCGCCGCTTGGCGCATCAGTGCACACCAACGCTCGCACCGCTTGCCGACCGTCGTGCGACCTCAGCAGCCCGCGCTCACTCGATCGGTACTCAGATCAATGCGTGGACACCGAACCAGAGTTGATCTGACCGGCGCCGATCGACCGCTCAGCGCCACGTGCCTTTCGCAAAGTGCTCGGCCACTTCCCTGTGATCATCCGGGCCCGGCGGCGGGCTGGCCACGGCAATCGCAATGGTGCGTTGGTTGGCACGCATGCCGCGCGCCGTGCCGGCGGGCGAATGCAGCACGGCGCCGGGACCCGCGTGTTCCAGGTCTTCGTCGCCCGAGACCAAGGTGACTTCGCCTTGGAGAATCGTGATGGTGACGTCGCTTTTCGGGTGGTGCACGGGAATGGCCTGGCCCGGCTCCAGGCCGATCACCATGGTCATCGATTGGTCGGTGCGCGCCAGCGGCACGGCCTGGAAGTGGTCAGGACCGAACTGGGCCAAGTCCTTGACTGAACGAATCAGCATTGCGAGCTCCGTTTAAGGGGATCGACCCCTTATAGCGAAGCATCAAACCTGCTCACGGAACAGGGCCTAGTTTGGAAGTGTGTGACTAGCGCCGTACAGGAACGTGACCCGGACTTGCTTCGGTACGGTGCGGTCCGCTTGCCCCTTGCGCGCGCCGCGGGGCTTGGATCACCCCACCATGTCGCTCGACAGCCCCGCGGTCTGGCTGAAGCCGCCGTCCACGTAGGTGATTTCGGCGGTGATGCCGCTGGCCAGATCGGACAGCAGGAACGCCGCTGCATTGCCCACGTCGGCGATCGTCATGTTGCGGCGCAGCGGCGCAGCCGAGGCGACGTAGCCCAGCAGCTTGCCAAAATCCTTGATGCCGCTGGCAGCCAGCGTCTTGATCGGGCCGGCGCTGATGCCGTTGACGCGGATGCCGCGGCCGCCGAGCGCTTCGGCCATATAGCGCACGCTGGCTTCGAGCGAGGCTTTCGCCAAGCCCATGACGTTGTAGTTCGGAATGCTGCGCAGCGCGCCCAGGTAGGTCATGGTGAGCAACGCCGCGTGTTCGCTCAGATAGGGCAGCGCCGCCTTGGCCATGCCTGGAAAGCTGTAGGCGCTGATGTCGTGCGCGATGCGGTAGCTCTCGCGCGACAGGCCGTCGAAGAAGTTGCCCGCCAGCGCCTCGCGCGGCGCGAAGCCGATGGCGTGCACGAAACCGTCGAACGTGGGCCAGTGCTGCGCCAGGTCGGCAAACAGGCGATTGATCTGTTCGTCGTTGCCGACGTCGCAATCGAACACCAGACCGGACTCGAACTCGGCCGCGAATTCCGTGATGCGTTCCTTGAAACGCTCGCCCACGTAGCTGAACGCCAGTTCGGCGCCTTGCTCGTGGCAGGCGCGGGCGATACCGTAGGCAATCGAGCGGTTCGACAGAACGCCGGTGATGAGCAGTTTTTTGCCAGCCAGGAAGCCGGTCTTGGAAGTCATGAATTTCGCTCCTCTGAAGATACGGGAGAATTGTCGCATGCACCGTTTGCTCGCCGGCATCCTCCTGACCCTGGGTTGTTCGGCGGCGTGGGCGGGCTACGGCTATGCCTTGTGGGGCGAGCTGAAGTACCCGGCGGATTTCCCGTCCTTCGGTTACGTCAACCCGGATGCACCCAAGGGCGGTGAGATTCGCCTAGTGGGCAATTCGCGCGCATCCACGTTCGACAAGTACAACCCGTTTACCATCCGCGGCAACGCGCCCACGTACCTCAGCGCGCTCATGTTCGACAGCTTGCTTGCTGCGCCGCTGGACGAGGAAGGCGCGGCCTACGGCTTGTTGGCGCAAGACGTGCAGGTGGCGCCCGATGGCTTGTCGGCCACGTTCCGCCTGCGACCGGAAGCACGTTTCCACAACGGCGACCCGGTGTTGGCGCAGGACGTGAAATACACCTTCGACACCCTGACCGGCCCGTACGTATCGCCCGGCTTCAGCACGCTGCTGACGGACGTCGCCGGCGCCGACGTGGTGGACGACCACACCGTCCGCTTTCGCTTCAAGCGCTTCGACCGGCAATTGCCGCTCACGGTGGGTGCGTTGCCGATCTTCAGCCACAAATGGGGCGCGGGCAAACGCTTCGACGAGGTGGTGACCGATATTCCGATCGGCTCCGGCCCCTACACCATCGGCCCGGTGAATTTCGGCAAGGACATTACGTACGTGCGCGATCCGAACTACTGGGCGCGCGATTTGAATGTGAAGCGCGGCAGCGACAACTTCGACCGCATCGAAGTGAAAATCTACCGCGACAACACCGCGCGCCTGGAAGCGCTGAAGGCCGGCGAATTCGACCTGATGGTGTTCTATTCCGCCGGCGACTGGGCACGGCGCGTGAACGGGCGCAAATTCGACAGGGGCGAGTTGGTCAAGGGCGAGTTCACCAGCAAGCTGCCCACCGGCTTCCAGAGTTTCGTGTTGAACACGCGCCGCCCGTTCCTGCGCGACCGGCGCGTGCGCGAGGCGCTGGACTTGGCCATCGACTTCCAGTGGATGAACCGGCAGTTGTTCTACGGCGCCTACCGGCGCGTGCACGGCATTTTCGGCAACACACCGTGCGCGGCAAGCGGTGCGCCCGACGCGGCGCAGTTGGCTCTCATGGCGCCGTGGCGCGCGTCGATTCCTGCCGCGGCGTTTGGCCCGGTCGTGGAACCGCCGCGCACCGACCAGCCGAAAGATCCGGACGTGGGCGGTCTGCGCGAAAACCTGCGGCGCGCACAGGCGCTGCTGCGCGAAGCCGGCTGGCACGTGCGGGATGGCGTGCTGAAGAATGCCGCGGGCGACCCGTTCGTCCTCACCTACCTGGACAGCAGCGAAGGCGGCGCGCGCGTGATCGCCTCCTGGGTGCGCAATCTGGCCAAGCTCGGCATTCGGCTCAATTACCGCTCGGTCGATTACGCGCTCTATCAGGAGCGCTTGCAGAAATTCGATTTCGACATCACCACCATCGCCTACCAAGGCAGCTACAACCCGGGACAGGAATACGCCGACCTGTTCGGCGGCGCGGCTGCCGACACCCCCGATTCCGGCAATCTCGCGGGCGTGAAGAGCCAGGCGGTGGATGCACTGATCGCCCGCATGGTGGGCGCGGAAACACACGCCAGCTATCTGGCCGCCTGCCGCGCGCTGGACCGCGTGATCACCGATGGCTACTACCTGCTGCCGCAGTGGTACAGCCCGGTGGTGCGCATGGCGTACAACGCGTGGCACTTGCGGCGGCCCGAGGTGGTGCCGCCGTATTTTCAAGGCGAGTTGTGGGCGGTCGAAACCTGGTGGGCCAAAGCCAGGGCGGCGCCTGCGACAAAATGGCGGAGTGATTCACGAGGATGGGCGCCGGTGGCCGGTGGGGCAACCTCTGCAGGTGCAGAGCCCCGGCTTCCGGCTGATGCGCCGAGCGGCAGTTGATGCCCGATCTGCCCGGCGCAAAACCGCGGACCGCCCAACACACCCACCCGTGTGAGCCACTTCGCCGATCACGTCATGCCGTCCCTGAAATTCACGCAACTCACGCCGATCCAGGCGCTGCGCGTCCAGATTCAGAAGTTGAATCATCTGGTCCGCGGGCGTTACTGGTTCCCGCACTTTCCGCTGGCCCTGGTGCTGGCCCTGGGCGGCGTCCTGCTGCTGAATGCGGAGTTGGGCGCGCGCTGGCAGCCGTTGCTGACCGACTTGCTTACCGGCCGCCCCGGCCACATCACGCCGGCGTTGCTGCCGCCACTCTTGATTGGCGGCGGCATGCTGGTGATGGCGCTGGGCCTGTTCCTGCGCTCGCGCCTGGCTTGGGTGATGGCCTTGCTGCTGGCGGCGACGGCGGCGGTGAGCCTGCTGTTCAGCCCGCATCATGGCGGCCACGTGCTGCTCTGGTATTTCGTGCTGACCCTGGCCGTGCTCATGCTGGCCTGGCGCCAGTTCGACCATTCCAGCGTCACCGCCAGCACCTTGTTCGCGCTGACTTCGGTGGTGATGCTGCTGTTGTATGCGACATTTGGCACCTACTATCTCGGGGCGGAATTCAATCCGCCGATCCACGATCTGGTCACCGCGCTCTACAGCGCCGTGGTGACCATGACCACCGTGGGTTACGGCGACATCGTTCCGCACACGGCCGAAGCGCGATTGTTCGTGGTATCCGTCATCCTGCTGGGGGTGGCCGTATTTGCCACCTCGCTCACCGCCGTGATCGCACCCATGATGAACCGCAGCCTGGAGCGCATCGTCAATCACGAAAGGCACCGCATGAAACGCGAAAACCATTTTGTCGTCATCGGCGCGTCACCTCTGGCCGCCAACACCTGCCGCGAGCTGATCCGCCGCGGCCAACCCGTGACCCGCATCTTCCGGCAAACGCCCGGGTCGGAACCCGACGAAGGGTCCGACTTCCTCGTGGGCGATCCGGGCAGCGTCGACGTGCTGCGCCAGGCCGGCGCCGAGAAGGCTACGGCCGTGCTGGCGATGTCAAGCGACGATTCGGAAAACGCCTTTACCGTGCTCGCCACGCGCGAGCTGGGCAGCGGCGCCAAAACCGTGGTGGCCGTGAACGACGCGCAGCATCTGAGCCGGGTGAAGCTGGTGCAGCCGGATGTGGTGATTGCGCCGCAAATCCTCGGCGGCGAACTGGCGGCGATGCTGATGTGCGGGGAAGAGGTGTCGTCCGATTTCGTCATGCAGCGCGTGTTGCAGCAAAGCCGCCCTTCGGGCACATCGGGCGCCTGACGGGCGCACCAACCATCACCGCGCTGGAGGATTCTGTCCGTGGTTCCTGGGTTTCTTGAAGCCACTTGGCTCGGCAATTCGGTACTGGCCTGGGCGCTCGCCGCGTCGGGTGCCCTCGTGGGTTACGCGGTGCTGCGCACGCTGGTGGCGGTGCTCACGCGGCACCTGAGACGGCTGAGCGGACGCGATCCGGGCGGAACGGTGGCTGTGTTGGCGGACGTGGCGGCCGCCACGCGCAGCGGCCTGGTGCTGCTGCTCGCCATCGCCGTTGCCACCAAATTCCTGCACTTGCCGGACACGCTGGCCGCGCACACCACGCAAGCGATCGAAGTGCTGTTCGGGGTGCAGGTTGCGCTCTGGCTGACGCGGCTGATCGTGGCCCTGCTGGAACACCTGGCCCGCCGCGACGATGCATCGCGCCACACGGTGGTCTTCGGCATCCTGAGCTGGGCGGCGCAACTGGCCATCTGGCTGGTCCTGGTGCTGGCGATCCTGAGCAACGCCGGGCTGGACATCACCGCGTTCATTGCCAGCCTGGGGGTGGGCGGCATCGCCGTCGCGCTGGCGGCGCAAAACATCCTGGGCGATTTGTTCGCATCCATCAGCATCGGTCTGGACAAACCGTTCCAGGTGGGCGAATACATTGCCTTCGGCGGCAATTCGGGCACGGTGCTGCGGGTGGGCGTCAAGAGCACGCGCATCCGATCGATTTCCGGTGAGGAACTCTCGATCGCCAACTCCAAACTGCTGCAGGAGTTGGTGCACAACTACGACCGCATGACCGAGCGCCGCATTGCTTTCGGCTTTGGCGTGGCGTTGAACACGTCGCGCGCCGACGTCGAACGCGTCGTCCTGGGCGTCAAAGCCATCATCGGAAAGATCGAGAATGCCCGCCTCGGCCGCGGTCACATGACGGCGTTTGGCGAGTCGTCGCTCAACCTGGAGTTTGTCTACTACATGCTCGATCCGGGCTTCGACCGCTACCGCGACGTGCAGCAGCAAATCAATTTCGCCATCATGGATCTGCTCGATACGCTGGGCGTGAAGCTGGCCGTGCCCGCACGTGTCGTGCACAGCGCGCCGCAGGGAACGCCCTGACGGGCAAGCAGAGCCGACGCACGCGCCCATGGCTGCCTACATCCTCAAACGCATCCTGCTGATGGTGCCGACGCTGTTCGGGGTGCTGCTGGTCACGTTTGCCGTGATCCAGTTCGTTCCCGGCGGTCCGGTGCAGCAGTACATGGCCGAAGCACGCGCCGGCGCGGGGCAGGGCGGTGCCGAAAGCGGTGGTCTGAGCTATCGCGGCGCGCAGGGCGTGGACCCCAAGCGCCTCGCGCAAATCAAGGCGCTGTACGGCTTCGACAAGCCGGCGCCCGAGCGCTTTGTGCAAATGCTGGGGCGCTTCGCGCGCTTCGACCTGGGCCGCAGCTTTTTCCAGAACAAGGACGTGTGGCAACTGATTCGGGAAAAAATGCCGGTCTCCATCAGCCTCGGGCTCTGGACTTTTTTCATCAGCTATTTGGTGAGCGTGCCACTGGGCGTCGCCAAGGCGGTGCGCGCCGGGTCGCGCTTCGACCTGGCGAGCACGCTGCTGGTGCTGGTGGGCTACGCCATTCCGGGGTTCGTGCTGGGCCTCGCGCTGCTGGTGATCTTCGGCGGCCAGTTGCAGTGGTTTCCGCTGCGCGGACTCACGTCGTCCAATTTCGATGAACTGAGTCTGCTTGGGAAAGTGGTCGATTATCTCTGGCACATCACGCTGCCGGTGCTGTCCATGGTGGCGGGCAGCTTTGCCGTGACGGCGATGCTCACCAAGAACTCGATGCTGGAGGAAATCCGCAAGCAGTACGTGCTGACGGCGCGCGCCAAGGGCCTGTCGGAGCGGCGCATCCTGTGGAAGCACGTGTTCCGCAATGCGCTCATTCCCATCATCACCGGCTTTCCGGCGGCGTTCATCGGCGCGTTCTTCACCGGCTCGCTGCTGATCGAAACGCTGTTTTCGCTCGATGGCCTGGGCCTCTTGAGCTACGAGAGCGTGATCCGGCGCGATTACCCGGTGGTGCTCGGAACGCTTTATTTCTTCACGCTGCTCGGCCTCGTCACCAAGCTGATCAGCGATCTCTGCTACGTCTGGGTCGATCCGCGCGTGCGCTTTGACTGACCGGCTCGTGCACCGCCAGAAACACGCCGTGGATACCGAACGTACGCCCGAGCCGCCGCCCAGCGCGTCGTTTTCGCGCCGCGCTTGGCGGCGCTTCAAGCGCAACAAGCTCGGTTACTGGAGCCTGCTGCTGTTCTGCGCGCTGGTGGTGCTGAGCCTGTTTGCCGACGTGCTGTCCAACGACAAGCCGCTTATCGTCCATTACGACGGCGAGACCTATTTCCCGCTGCTGCACCGCTACCCGGAAACCATCTTCGGCGGCGATTTCCAGACCGAGACCGATTACCTCGACCCCTACATCCGCCATCAATTCAAGCAGCCGGGCAACTGGGCCGTGTATCCGCCCAACCCATACGGTCCCAACACCATCAACTATTTCGCCGCGGCGCCCAACCCGAGCGCGCCCAGCGCCAGCAATTGGCTCGGCACCGACGACCGCGGCCGCGATCTGCTGGCGCAGCTGATCTACGGCTTTCGCGTGAGCGTGCTGTTCGCGCTGGCGCTGACGGCGGTCGGCGTGGCGCTCGGCATCCTCACGGGCGCAATCCAGGGCTTTTTCGGCGGCAAGATCGACATCACGTTCCAGCGCTTCATCGAAGTCTGGGGTTCGATGCCCGAGCTCTACCTGCTGATCATTTTCAGCGCGGTGTTTTCGCCCAGCATCGGCCTGCTGCTGATCCTCCTGAGCCTGTTCGGCTGGATGGGACTCTCGGACTACGTGCGCGCCGAATTCCTGCGCAACCGCAAGCTCGATTACGTGAAAGCGGCGCGCGCGCTGGGCCTGTCGAACGGCCAGATCATGTGGCGCCACATCCTGCCCAACAGCATGGTGCCCGTCGTCACTTTCCTGCCGTTTCGCATGAGCGCGGCCATCCTGGCGCTGACATCACTCGACTTCCTCGGCCTGGGCGTGCCGCCCGGAACCCCCAGCCTGGGCGAGCTGCTGAGCCAAGGCAAGAACAACATCGACGCGTGGTGGATTTCGCTCAGCACGTTCGCCGTGCTGGTGGTTACGCTGCTGCTGCTCACCTTCATGGGCGACGCGCTGCGCGACGCCCTCGATCCGCGCAAGGTGGATGCGGCATGAACCCCGTACCGACCCGTTCAGGCAGCGGCGACCTGCTGTTGCGCGTGTGCGATCTGCACATCGCCTTCGGCGCCCACGCCGTGGTCGAAGGCGTGTCGTTCGACCTCCGTCGCGGCGAAAAGCTGGCGCTGGTGGGCGAGTCGGGTTCCGGCAAGACCGTCACGGCGTTGTCCCTGCTGCAGTTGCTGGACAGCGCCAAAGTCGGCGGCAGCGCCCGCTTTTCAGATAACGGGCAAAACCTCGATCTGCTGGCGTTGGACAAGGATCGCATGCGGCAGGTGCGCGGCGAGCGCATCGGCATGATTTTTCAGGAACCGATGACGGCGCTCAACCCGCTCATGACGGTGGGCGAGCAGATCGCCGAAGTGCTGCGCGGCAAGCGGCGCCTGTCGAAGGCGCAGGCGGCGCGCGCCACCGTGGAATTGCTGGCCCGAACGCAAATCCCCGGGCCGCAACGCCGTGCGTCCCAATACCCGTATCAGCTTTCCGGCGGCCAGCGCCAGCGCGCCATGATCGCCATGGCGCTGGCGTGCGCCCCGGCGCTGCTGCTGGCCGACGAGCCCACCACCGCGCTCGATGCCAGCTTGCGCGGTCAAATCCTCGATCTGCTGGAGCGCCTGCGGCGGGAGGAAAACATGGCGGTGCTGATGATCACCCACGACCTGAACGTGGTGCGCCGCTTCGCCGACCGCGTGGTCGTGATGGAAAAAGGGCGCGTGGTGGAGCAGGGCACGACCGCCGAACTCTTTGAATCGCCGCGGCAGCCCTATACGCAAAAGCTGCTCGCCAGCAAGCCGGTGCGCGACGTGCTCGAAGGACCCGATCCGCAAACCGCTGTCCCGCCACTGCGCGGCAATCACCTGCACGTGCACTATCCCGTGCCGCGCCACGGCCTCACCGGATGGTTCAGAAAAGACCGTTTCGTGGCGCTGCATTCGGCCGATTTCACCGTACCCAAGGGACGCACACTGGGGGTGATCGGGGAATCGGGTTCGGGCAAGTCGACCCTGGCGCTGGCCGCGCTCGGCTTGTTGCCGCGGGATCAGGTGGGTGGCGAGCTCGCCGTCGAGCAGCGCCATTGGTGCTTCAGGACGAAAAAAGACCGCGCGCTGCGCCGCGTGATCCAAGTCGTTTTTCAAGACCCGTTTTCATCGCTCTCGCCCCGCATGACCGTGGGCGAAATCGTGGAAGAGGGATTGCGCGTGCACGCGCCCGAACTGACCACGGCGCACCGCCTGGAACGCGTGCGCCAAACGCTGGCTGACGTGGGACTGCCCGAGCACCGCTTTCCGCGCCTGCTCGGCCGTTATCCGCACGAATTCTCGGGCGGCCAGCGCCAACGCATCGCCCTGGCACGGGCGCTGATCGTCCGGCCGCATCTGCTGGTGCTGGACGAACCCACGAGCGCGCTCGACGTCACGGTTCAAAAGCAAGTGCTGACGCTCTTGCAGCACCTGCAGCGCGAGCACGATCTGAGCTACCTGCTGATCACGCACGACGTCGATGTGGTGCGCGCGATGGCGCACCAGGTGATCGTTTTGAAAGACGGTGAAGTGGTGGAGCAGGGCGCTGCGAAACGGGTGTTGGCGCACCCCACGCACCCGTACACGCGACTCCTGCTGGCGGCGGTTTGACCCGCCCGCGGGGTGCCAGACGGCATGACGCGACCGGCGCCCTTTCGCAGCGGCCGTCCGGCGCCAACAAAAAAGCCGGTGAAACACCGGCCCCTGATGTGTGGTGTCTGCGAATGCCACCGAGTCCTCATCCCGAACGCGGAGGTTCAGGTGGGCGAGGTCAGACTGGTCTTGGGTTCGTCTAACGCGAGACGATCACGCCGACCAGACGATGTTCCAAGCCCGGCTCATACGAGCATTGGTTCGAGGAATATACGACTCGGCAGGCACCGCAGACAGACTCATTCTAGGGGCTTCGGCGGCCGGCGCAAGCCCACCCACGGAAGCGTGGCCGCAGCCGCGGCGGCACTGCATCTGGAGCCCCGTCGCGAACCCGCGCGGCGCCTACTTTTCCTCGAGCGTCTTGTCGAGCCGTTCAAGCAGGAATTCGAGATCTTTCTGATCGCCGTTCTGCGCTGCCGCCTCGTTGGCCGCCGCGGGTGCCTTGGGCTGCCCCGGGGCGGCTTCGGGCGCCGGTGCGGCTTCGGGCGTGGCCGATTGCCCCAGTTCAAAAGCCAGGTTGACCGCCGCCAGAACGGCAATGCGGTCGCGCGCCCTGACCTTGCCGGCATCGCGAATCCTGCACATGGCGTGATCCACGCGGCGCACGGCGTCTCTCAGGCGTTCTTCGCCGCCTTCGGGGCACACCAGGATGTACCCGCGGCCCATGATTTCGACTTCAACCTGATTCATGTTTTGCTGTCCTGCGGTTGTGCGGTGGGTTCGGCAAGGGGCAGTTCGTCGCTTCCCGGAAGCAGATCGAGGAGGGCGTCGATGCGCTCGCGCGCAGCCGTCATGCGGGCTTTCAGGTGGTCGCGCTCTTGCGCGAGCGCCTGGACTTCGGCCGACAGCCGCGCGTTCACTTGGCGCAGTTCTTCGTGGCGCGCCATCAGTTGTTCAAAGCGTTCCGTGATCTGATCGATCAGAGACGGATGGGTCATGGTCGTTTTCATGCGGATTGGCGGCAACCATTCTACGAGCGGGGATCGCCGCGACTTTAGAATCAGGACCCGTTGGTGCTCGTGCGCCGCGTCTCTCGCGGCCACAGTTCAACGGGAAACAGGAGGGCGCTTCGTCCTGAAGACGGCCCAACCTGTGCTGCCCCCGCAACGGTAAGCGAACGGTGGCGCCTGCAACCTCTGCGGGCACGCCGGCGACGCCCCTCGAGGAGCCACTGGTGGCGCTGAAAAGCGCCGCCGGGAAGGCAAGGAGCGTGCGCTGTGTTCGTCAGCCCGGATACCGGCCAACGAAGCTGCCGCCTGCGTTTGCGCGCGGGCGGTTTTATCGCCTCACCAACCGACGGGGAAGTCGGACGAGGCTTTGGTCGGATCTTCGTCATGCCTGAAAACCGTACCGCAAGCCGGCTCTTCCTGCCGCTTGCCATCGCCTGTTCCAGTTGCGCCGCGACCGCCGCGCAGGCGCAAAGCGCCAACCCCGCCAACCCATCGCCCACGACCGCGCTGCCCGAAGTCGTCGTGACCGCCCAGCGGGTGGCGCAGCCGCTCACCGACGTGCTGGCCGACGTGGCGTACATCGATCGCGCTCAGGTTCGGCGGAGCGGCGCCGTCACCGTGGCCGATCTGCTGCAGCGCCAGCCCGGCCTGGAGATGTCACGCAGCGGCGGGCCAGGGAATCCGACCAGCGTCTTCACGCGCGGCGCCGGCAGCGAATTCACGGCGGTCTACATCGACGGCGTGCGCGTCGACAACCAGGCCGGCAGCGGTGGTGCGCCTTGGGAGGCGATCGCGCTCGACCAGATCGACCACATCGAGATCCTGCGCGGGCCGGCTGCGGCGGTGTATGGGTCGGATGCGGTCGCGGGCGTGATCCAGATCTTCACGCGCAAAGGGGAAGGGCCGTTCACGCCCTACGTCGGCGTGGGCGCGGGAACGCGGCACACCGGCCAGGTCAAGGCCGGGTTTTCCGGCAAGACCGGGTCGGTGGACTATTCGCTCGGCGCCGAGCGCGATACCAGCCGCGGCTATCCGATCATGCCGACGATCGAGCCGCGGCCGCAGGGCTATCGCCAGAACGCGGCCAATGGCCGGCTGGGCTGGCAAATCAGCCCGACGCAGCGGCTCGACCTGACGGGCACGTCCACCCACATGGACGCGCAATTCGTCAGCCCGTTTCCGCCCATCGACAACGACGCGTCCAACCGCCTGAATACGCTGGGCGCCACCTGGACTTCCAACTGGACCAGGGCCTACACCACGCGCCTGATGGTGGGCCAATCGAATCAGGGCTACGCGCAGGTGCCGTCGGTCTACATGAGCAAGACCCAGCTGCGCAACTATTCATTCCAGAATGAATGGCGCGCGGGCAAGCAATTGATCACGGCCACGCTGGAGCGGCGCGAGGACCATCTGGTGAGCGATCCGATCGACCGCGGGCGTTTCCAGAACGGCGTCGCGCTGGGGTGGGGTTTGCACAGCGGCCCGCACACGCTGCAGCTCAACGCTCGCTACGACCACGACAGCGAATTCGGCGGCAGCCCGACCGGCAGTGCCTCATACGGCTATTCGTTTGCTCCCGGCTGGCGCGCCACGGCGTCCGTGGGAACGGCGTTTCGCGTACCCACGCTTTACCAGCGTTTCTCGCAGTACGGCGATCCGAGCTTGACGCCGCAGAAGTCGCGCAACGTCGAGTTGGGGGTGCGCTGGGCGCGCAAGGGCGACAGTGCCAGCGCAACGGTGTATCGCAACGATATCCGCGACTTGATCGACTTTGCCGCGGGCGGCGCCTGCGGGCAGTTTTTCGGTTGTTTCCAAAATGCCGGGAGGGCGCGCTTGCAGGGCGTGACGCTCGCGGCCACGCATCGCTTTGGCGCCGTGAACGTGGGCGGCTCGTTCGACTGGATGCAGCCCACCGATCGCACCACCGGCCATCTGCTCGCCCGGCGCGCGCAGCGCATGCTGAAACTCAACGCCGATACCAGCGTGGCGGCCTGGAAGCTGGGTGCCGAACTGCAGCTTTTCAGCCACCGCTGGGACGATGCCGCCAACACGGTTCGCCTGAACGGTTACGGCCTGGTGAACCTGTACGCCAGCACCACGGTGGCGCGCGACTGGGACTTCCTGGTGCGGCTGGATAACCTGACCAACCGCAGCTATCAACTGGCACAAGGCTACGCCACGCCCGGTCGCACGATTTTTGCCAGCTTGCGCTGGACGCCCCGATGAGATTGGGCGGACTTGACTTGGAGATGCGGGCGATGGAGATCCGGCGCAGCGAACTCATCCTGGGCGGACAGAAGAGCGGCAAGTCGCGGCGCGCCGAAGACTTGGCTGCCGCGTGGCTTGCGCAGTCGGCGGACTGCCACGCGGCCCTGATCGCGACCGCGCGGGCGGGTGACGACGAGATGCGGGCGCGCATTGCGCGCCATCGGCGCGATCGGGCACGGCGCGTGCCGGGCTTGGCGACGCTGGAAGCGCCGCGCGGTTTGCCTGACGCCATCGCGGGTGCGGGCGGGCCCGAGACCTTGCGCATCGTCGATTGCCTGACGCTGTGGCTGACGCAGCGGTTGCTGCCGTTAGACGCGACGGCTTCCGAGGGCGATCCGGACGACGGCACGCCCGCGCTGGTGCGCGCCATCGGCGCTTGTCCCGGGCCGATCGTGCTGGTCAGCAACGAAATCGGTTGGGGCGTGATTCCGCTGGGGCCCGATACCCGCGCTTTCGTCGATGCGCTGGGCACGCTCAACCAGGCCGTTGCCAGCGTGTGCGAACGCGTGACGCTGATGACGGCGGGCTTGCCGTTGACTTTGAAAGACACACCGTGAAGCGCCTCTTGCTCGCGTTCGTGTTGTGCCTGTGCTGCACCGGCTGGGCACGCGCGGCGTATGACATCATCGACGACAGCGGCTACAGCACCCGATTCGAGACAGCGCCCGCACGCGTCATCAGCCTGTTGCCGTCGCTCACTGAAACGCTGTGCGCCCTGGGCGCCTGTGATCGGCTGGTGGGCGTGGACCGCTATTCCGACTGGCCGCCGCAGGTGCGCGCGCTGCCCCAGCTTGGCGGCGGGCTGGACCCGAGCATCGAAGCCGTCGTGGCGCTGCGGCCCGACGTGGTTTTCATGGGCGTGTCGTCGCGCGCCAGCGCGCGCTTGCGCGACCTCGGGCTGAAGGTGGTGACGCTCGAGCCGCACACGCTGGCGGGCATGCGCCGCGTTATCCGGCGCCTGGCGGCGACTTTGCAAGTGCACGGCGCGACCGCGTTAATCGCCAAAATCGATGCCGGCATTGCGGCTGCCGCGCGCCTCGTTCCCGCCGACGTGCGCGGCGAGCGCGTTTATTTCGAGGTCTCGCCTGCGCCCTATGCGGCCGGGCGCGACAGTTTCGTCGGTGAACTCCTGCATGAAATCGGTCTCACGAACATCATTGGCGCCGGCCTGGGGCCATTTCCAAAAATCAACCCCGAACTGGTGGTGCGCGCCAACCCCGACCTGATCATGGTGAGCGGCGAGAGCGCGGCCGAACTGGCGCGCCGACCCGGTTGGAGCCACATCCGGGCCCTGCAAGACGGGGCCGTGTGCATTTTCAACGCCGCGCAGCGCAACATCCTGGTGCGCCCCGGCCCGCGCACGCCCGAGGCGGCGCGGCTCATGGCCGAATGCGCCGCGCATCCGGCGGCGTTTCGATGACGCGGCGGATTGGCGGCGCCCGCAACGCAACGTGCATTTGATGTCTCACGACCCCGATATTTCGACGTCGACCCTGTCGGCCGTGCCGCGGCCGGGCGTCAATGCCCGCGCCGGGTGGCTCGCGCTCGGCCTAATCGCACTGGCGTTGCTGGCGCTGATCGTCGGCGCCGGCGTTGGCAGCACCGGGTTCGACACCGTGCTGCAGGCGCGCCACGACCCGGTCGCCTGGCGTATCGTCATGGATATCCGCTTGCCGCGCACGCTGGGCGCGTGGCTGGCCGGCGCGCTGCTCGGCTTGTCCGGCGCGGTTGCGCAGGGGCTGTTTCGCAATCCGCTGGCCGACCCGTATCTGCTCGGCAGCGCTGCGGGTGCCGCGCTGGCGGTGGCGCTGGCGTTCGCCGCGCTCGGCGGCGCCGGCATGGTCGCCAGCGGCAGCACGGCCACGCTGCTGCAGGGCGCATCGCCGTGGCTGGCGCGCTGGGGCTTGACCGGGGCCGCATTCGTCGGCGCACTGGTGGGCGTGCTGTTGGCACTGGTGCTGGCGCAGGGCGTGCAGCAGACGCTGCGGCTGCTCCTGGCCGGCGTGGTCGTGGGCTACGTGCTGGGCGCGGTGCGCGATCTGGTGCAGCTCGCCTACCCCGACGTGCTGCAGGCCATGCAAGGCTTTTCCCTCGGCATCACCGGCTTCGTCGGTTGGCATGGCTGCGTCATGATGGCCGCGGTGCTGGCGCCGCTGGTGCTCGTTGCCTGGGCCATGGCGCGCGTGCTCGACGCCCTGAGCTTGGGCGAAGCCACCGCCGCCAGCCTCGGCATGCCGCTCGCGCCGCTGCGCATGGTGCTGATCGGCGTGCTGGCGCTCGGTACCGGCACGGCGGTGGCGCAGACCGGGCTGATCGGCTTCGTCGGGTTGGTCGCGCCGCACCTGGCGCGCGCGCTGGCGCGCCCCACGCACGGGCCGCTGATCCTCCTGTCCACGCTGGTGGGCGGCTTGCTGCTGATGGTGGCCGACATCGCGGCGCGCTTGGTGATCGCGCCACAGGAGTTGCCGGTGGGCGTGCTCACCGCAGTGTTCGGCGGTATTTATCTGCTCTGGCTGATGCACCGCCATGCGCGCCTGAGCGGGGCGATGTGATGGAACCGGGGCAAGGCGTGCTTGCGAAACCGGCGCTGAGCGCGCACCTCACGCGCGTGGCCATCGGCAAGCGCGAAATCCTGCATGAACTGGCGCTGCAACTGCCGACCGGGCGCTGGAGCGCCATCGTCGGCCCCAACGGCGCCGGCAAGTCGACGCTGCTGCGCGTGCTGGCCGGGCTGCTGCCGTATGTGGGCGACGTGCAGCTCCTGGGGCGCTCGCTGACCGATTGGCCGACGCGCGAACGCGCTCGCGCCATGGCGTGGCTGGGGCAGGCCGAGGGCGGCGGCGACGATTTGCTGGCGTGGGACATCGTCATGCTCGGGCGCCTGCCGCACCGCCCGTGGCTGGCTGCACCCAACGCGGCCGATCGCGCGGCGGTGGCCGGGGCGCTGCGCGCCACCGAATCATGGACGCTGCGCGACCGGCGCCTGGGCGAACTCTCCGGCGGCGAGCGCCAGCGCGTGCTGCTGTCGCGCGTGCTGGCGGTGCAGGCGCGCGTGCTGCTGATGGACGAGCCGCTGGCGCACCTCGACCCGCCGCATCAGGCCAATTGGCTGGCCATCGTGCGCGGCTTGCTGGCGCGCGGCATCACGGTGGTGAGCGTGCTGCACGAGCTCAACATGGCGCTGCAGGCGGATGATTTGCTGATCGTCCGCCAGGGCAGTCTGATGCACCACGGCCCGTGCGCCAGCGCCACGACGCACGCCGCATTGCGCGAAGCGTTCGATCGCCGCATCGGGATCTACCCGGTGCGCGACAGTTGGATCGCGCTGCCCGAAGAGGCGCATTGAAGCCGAGGTGCCCATGCAGATGCAAATCGAAGCCCTTCCTTGCAGGCGGCCTGGCCCGCGCTCCGCGAGTGGACGCCGTGGCGCGACCGGCTCCAGTGCCGGCGATAACCAAGGCAGCGGCACCGCCGCAATCGGTTTGGCGCTGCGTGCTGTCAATCGGAAATCGGCGCATCGCCCGAGTCGCTTTTTTGTCGCCGCGCCGGCTGCGTGGGACAGGTCACGAGCCGGCCTTGAGCCGCCGTCTGCCGCGCTGCGCCGCGAGGGGCGGGCATGACGACGGCCTGCGTGATGGTGCTGGGCACCAGCAGCGGCGCCGGAAAAAGCTGGATCGCGACCGCGCTGTGCCGCCACTACGCTCGCCAGGGCTTGAAGGTCGCGCCTTTCAAGGCGCAGAACATGAGCAACAACGCGCGCGTGGTGGCCGCGCCGGGCGGTGGCGCGGGCGAAATCGGCTCGGCCCAATACTTTCAGGCGCTGGCCGCGCGCGCGGTGCCGGAGGTGCGCATGAATCCGCTCCTGCTCAAGCCCGAGACGGATACCCACAGCCAGGTGGTGCTGCTCGGGCGGGTGAGCGCCGAACTGTCAGCGCTGCCCTGGCGCGGGCGCAGCGAACGGCTGTGGGCGCCCATCGCCGCCGCGCTGGATGCGCTGCGCGCGGAAAACGACGTCATCGTGATCGAGGGCGCCGGATCGCCGGCTGAGATCAACCTGATGGCCAGCGACGTGGTCAATCTGCGCGTGGCGCGCCACGCCGGCGCGCGTTGCCTCCTGGTGGCCGACATCGACCGCGGCGGCGCCTTCGCGCATCTGTATGGCACCTGGGCGCTGCTGCCCGAAGCGGATCGCGCGCGCATCACGGGTTTCGTGCTGAACAAGTTTCGCGGCGACGCGGCGCTGCTCGCGCCGGCGCCCGAGCAGCTTCGGCAACTGACGGGTGTGCCCACGGTGGCGGTGGTGCCGATGCGCTTCGGGCATGGGCTGCCCGAAGAAGACGGCGTCACGGGTCACGGCGCCAGCCGACCCCTCGCGCCACCCGTTGCGGCAGCGGCGGGCGAGCGCCCCGTCACGCGCATTGCCGTCGTCGCCTGGCCGCGCATCAGCAATCTGGATGAATTCCAGCCGCTCGAAAACGTGCCCGGCGTACACCTCGCCTGGGCGCGCAGCGCAGCCGATTTGCAGGACGCCGACTGGATCATCCTGCCCGGCAGCAAAGCCACCGCTGCCGATCTGGCATGGCTGCGCGCGCGGCGCATGGACACTGCCGTGACCGCGCACGCCGCACGCGGCGGCCGTGTGCTGGGCATTTGCGGCGGACTGCAAATGCTGGGCGACGGGTTGATCGACCCACACGGCGTGGAGCCGCAAGAGGGTGGAGGCAGCGGGCCCGGACTCGGGTTGTTGCCGCTGGTGACTCGGTTCGAGCCGTGCAAAACCGTGCGGTGCACCGCCGCCCGGTTCGGTGCGGTGACCGGTGCGTGGTCGGCGCTGCGCGGCGTGGCCCTGTCGGGCTACGAAATCCACGGCGGCCAGACCGCGCTGACCACTGCGGCCGACGACCAAGGCGCGCGCGAAGTGCTGCCGGGCCTCGCCTGGCAGAACGCCACAGGCAACGTGCTCGGTGTTTATCTGCACGGCCTGTTCGAGGACTCCGCCGTGCTGCAGGCCCTGTTCGGCGCCGGCGCGCCATCGCTGGACGCGGTGTTCGACGGCCTGGCGGCCGAAATCGAGCGCGCGTTCACGCCCGGCGTGCTCGACGCGTTGATTGCGCCATAACCCATCTCAGTTTTTGCTGCGAAACCCTATGTCTTTTCACCTCCCCGATATCCCTGCCTTGGGCGATGCGGCGCTTGCCGCCGCGTTGCAGCATAAGATCAATCGCAAGACGGTGCCGCGCGGTGCGCTGGGACGCATGGCCGCGCTCGCGCTGCACCTGGGCCAGATCCTGGGAACGACCGAACCACACTTGGTGCAGCCGCAACTGGTGGTGTTCGCCGCCGACCACGGCATTGCCGCGCGCGGCGTCTCCGCTTATCCGAGCGAGGTCACGCGCCAGATGGTGGGCAATTTCCTGGCGGGCGGCGCATTGGTGAGCGTGCTCGCACGCCAGCACGGCATTGCGCAAACCGTGGTCGACTGCGGCGTATGCGGCGACTTCGCGCCCGCGCCGGGCCTGCTGCTGCGCAAGATCGCGCCCGGCACGCAGGACTGCTCGCGCGGCCCGGCCATGACGGCGGTGCAGTGCGGGCAGGCTTTGGACAACGGCGTGGAACTGGTCAAGGCCTTGCCTGGCAATGCGTTGCTGCTGGGCGAGA
>SCQQ01000110.1 GCA_004299095.1 Burkholderiaceae bacterium
CGATTCCCGGCATCTCCGATCCGCTGGCCTTTCGCCGCGCGTTTATGCGTGCGCAAGATCAGGCCTACTCTTTCAGTCCGTCACCGAAGCCTTGAACCGCAGTATTTGGTTCAGATCCCACCAAAACTCAAGGAAAGCCACGCGGGTGATGAACGAATCGCCTGCGAATGCCAGGCAACGCACGGGCCGCAGGCCTGCATAGATGCGCGCGTGGATGCTGGGCGAGATTAACAAGACGATCGTCAACGCGTCCGAGCGCTAGCTGCGCCTGAAGCCAGAGGAACTCGCGCCTGTGACCGAGGTTGTTCGACGACCGCGGAGACGCAGCCGCTTGAAAGTGGCATGTGGCATCATTTAGACGCCATGACGAGATGATGACCAGCTCGCGCGACGTGTCGCTGGCCTCGCGCGATGCCTCTTTCGCGCACCAGGGCGAAGTGCGCAAGGAGATGATCGAGGCCTACGGCGCGGTGCTGAAAGCCATCCGCCAGACCGCGCTCCGGGCCAGGTCGGCCAAGCTGGACGCCAGGCGCACCAAGGAATACTGGACGACCACCGACGAAATGTCGGCGCGCGCCTTCGAGTCGTACCTGATTTCCAAGCTGCAAGACCACGACGCGGCCAACGACTATCTGGCCAACGTGGTGTCGCCCGAGACGTGGGAGGTGGCGTCGCAGCTCGGCTTTGAGCTGGAGGACAGCTATCCGTACCCGACCGCGGGCGAGATGCCATCGATCCGCGCCGGGTTCGATCACTTCTTCGACACGGTGCAGACGCGGCCCGGGGAGAGCGGCAATGTGGCATTATTCAGCCGCCATGACCAAAGCACCCAGACGCGGGAGTCGGGCGTCCCAACTGGACTGCCAAGCGAGCGCAACGCAGACTCCGACCGGCTTGAGCAAGGAATCAACGATTTCCTGCGACAAACCGGGCGCCCTGCCGGATTCAAAGCAGAGGCCATACGCACCGTATCGCTGCCGGACGCTCTCGCTGTGGCACTGGCTCGATTCACTGACGCCACAGGAACAAGAGTCGTTCTGTTCCGGAATCGCACTCCAGGCGTCGACGACTTCAACGGCGTCAACTTCCGCGACGGCCGCATCTACATCAACGAGGCCAGCCAGCATCCGCTCACGCTCACCGCGGCGCACGAGTGGACGCACAACCTGAAGCGCACGCACCCGGCGCTGTACCAGCAGCTTGAGGACGAAGTACGCCGGCAGGGCCGCATTCCCGAGTGGCACGCAAGGAACATTCGTGAAGAAGGAATGGATCGTGGACGCGACCACGCCGTTGAAGAACTGACGGCTGCTGCGGTGTCGGACGCGCTCACCGACCCGGTGTTCCTGCAGCGTCTGGCCGAACGCGATCAGGGCGTGTTCCGCCGCGTGGCGCACGCGTTCCTTGATTTCCTGAAAACGCTCACGAATGGCTGGCGCGACCAGGGCAGCAACGCCTAGCAGCGGTCGCAACGCTGTTTTTGCTTGTCGCGTGCGATTGGTTTCGGCAACGGCGTCGCTGCCGCCCGCAGTTTGTAAATTGTGCTTTGGAGTCCTGCGCTGATCGTGCGTGGAATTTTCCACTTGAGCGCGAGGCAGCCGATGCGAATCGCACGCTTCAAGCCGCGGGTACGTAAAGAAGTACGCAAGAGAGTACGCATGGAAACCGTGCTTTTTTGTGTCGGCATGGTCGCGGGGTTGGCGAGTGCCCCACCGCGGTGAGCGAACAACCTGCGCTCACGAGGAGGACGGCCGATTTTCTTGTCAACGCGGAAGTGCGTCGACGCTGATTACTCGCGTTCCAGATACCCACTTGGCATGACGACCGCGCAGTTGACGAGCGGCCGCCGTCGCCCGTGCCCGTGCGGATTGAGCACGTCGCAAAGGCGTTACCGCTTTTGGCCGTGCGCTCGGTGGCCGATTTGTAGATCCGGCCTTGAATCAGTACGTCGATCATTGCGGCGCCTCCGGGGTGAGTAATTCGGGATCGAGGAACTCGGCCTGCACATTGATCGTGAGCGATACGGGGTCAGCAATGCGGCATGCTTTGCGCAATCCGGCCAGGGCGTGCGCCTCGGCCTTGAGTGCAGCCGCGCGCATGGCTTCAGCGCGCGAGCGGTTCGGGTGAAACAAACCACCCGGCACCAGCTTTGCCACGGCGATGCGTTGCAGTCGGGCTCGGTTCCAGGCAAGTGCGGCGGCGGCCACGGCCATCAGCTCGCGCCGCTTGGGCGTGGAGTCGATCACGCTGGTAGTCCTTCATGCAAACGGTGCCGTTTTGGGGCCGCCCGCAATTTCGCCGTTAATGCAGGCCGTGGAATTGGTGCCGCAGTAGATGGCTTATCTAGATGGTGTCCGTCTGGCGGAACAGTGGCGGGGGCAAAAGTGGCCCGCATAGTTCCGTGTGGCGGAACAGTGCGCGCCGTCTCTGTTCCGTGTGGCGGAACTATCAGTGGCCGCTCTGTTCCGTGAGACGGATTAAGGGGTGCGTTTTTGTAGGCGCTGCGCTGGAAACTTTCGCGGGCGCCTTCGTCGTAGCCGTCGATCGGGTCGAGTGCGTACCAGGTGAGTGCGTACCAGCTTGCTTTGTTCGGGCGTTGGCCCATGACGGTCTCGAAAATGAAGCCCGCCGCCAGTAGTTCGCGCTTGGCCCGTTGCAGCTTGTCGGCGGATTTCCACCCGCGCGTGTGCAGGTAGCGTCGTGACGCCAGCAAGCGGCCGTTGTTGTCGCGCACGTATTGCCGCGCGATTTCCATCAGCAGCGAGCGCGCCGCGTCGCTCAGGCGCTGATAGGCGTCCGAGTCGACCACAGCCCAAGGCAGCGCAATGAAACCACCTTCGTCACGGCCAGCACCGCCGCGTCGTCTATCACGCCTCATTGGTACAATCGCTCTCGTTGATTGCGATTTGATTAGCGCCTTCGCTCCCCAGCACGGCGCTTTTCTTTTGGCCGATCAGCATGGCAAGCGGCACCAGTGCGACCTTGACTCTGGCGTAGCCGTCGCTTCGATCCATGGCGCCTTGCATGGCTTGCACGGCCATGTGCTGCGCCACGATCAGCAGTGCCTTGCTCGGTACGTCAGCACGCGACCGCCCGCCGGTCTCGATTCCGGTTACCTTGTTGAGCAGCTTGTTGACGTTCATGTGGGCGTACCGCTCATGCTCAGGATCGCCCGGAAGCGCACGAATCTGATCATGCAGCGCGTGGTACGTCGGCAGGTACTCTTGATTCAGCTCAGCGGCGCGGCGGGCTTCGGAAAACGCCGTAATCAGGTTCGCTTTCAGTTCGACCACGCGCGGCGTGTTCTTACTCAGCGTCAGCAGGAAGTGGCACTGGTTTTCGTTCAGCAAGGCGTAGCGCTGGGGGTTGCCGCCACCTTGGGCGCGTTTACCAACCTCCGTTTGAAACGGAAGATGGCCGAACCCTTCCAGCTTGGCTTTGTGGCGCTGGATCAGCTCCCAGGTGTTCTTGTGGTGATTGTCGAGTTGCTTCGCCAGCAACCGGCTATCGACGCGTGGCTCCGTGGTGCCGGTGATCGTGATGGCGTTTTTAGGTGCGGCTATCCCTACCGCTTGGGTATTCGTGATCGGCATTCGCCACCCCCTACTCGGCAGCGAGTTGCTGGATCAGGCGATTGATGTCGCTTTCGCGCCAGGCCACGCGGCGCGGGCTGAGCCGCACGGGCGCCGGGTAGCGACCTTCACGAATGCCTATGTACCAACCGCTGCGGCTGATCGTGACGCGCTCCAGCACGGCCGGAAGCATCAAAAGGCGGATAGGGGATGTGGCTGCCAGAGCCCCAGAAGAGGTCGTAGCGGATGTAGTAGCCCGAGCCTCGGAAGAGGTCGTAAACGGTGCAGTTTGCATGTCGTAGTCCTTGCTCAAAGTTGAGGGACTACCGAAGCGCTCTGTTAGCTCAGCCTATTCATTTCTGGATAAGACTGCTAAACTTTGCACCACTCTCGCGAGTGTGATGCCGCTTCAGTAGGTGGCTTCACGAAAAGGCCGGTGCTAGTAACACTGGCCTTTTCATTTTGGACGTCCATACGTCCAACCACACAAACATTGTGCCGCAATCCATGGTGTCTACGCGCTGAAAATGCAGGGTCTAGGCGCTTTATCGCTTTTTGCGTATATCGTGGCGCGTTTCCATGCAATGAAAAGCGGCTGAATCAGACTGATTCATGAGCGCCCGTTGCGATCGATCACGCAATTTCACTCGGAAACGTTCGATTTCGCTTATCGTTGCGAATATGCGACAAAGGAAGGGCGTGTAGAACTCCCGCGCGCCGCTGATGAACAGTCTGTTCGACTGCATGGTGTTGTAAACGCCCAGGTTAGCCGCCCGCAGGGTGTCCGATAGCGTGCAGTGGGCCTTTCAGTTCACGCTGCACGGCAGGCTAATCAAAGGGATTTACAGCATCACGGCTTCAAGCGCCGCCGCCGCCACGTTGCCGCGCAGGTGGCCATAGTGTCGTTCGATCATCAGGATGCTGGTGCCTGAGATTTGCGCCACGGTGAGCAAGTCAGCGCCCGCGTGTACCAGGTCGGTGATCACGGAATGCCGCAAGGTGTAAAGGCTCGCGCCGTCAGGCATGCCGGATGCAATGGCCGCTTCTTTCACTGGCCCGCGCCACTTGTATTTTTCCCACTGCGCGCCGTCGGCTCGGGTGAACAGGAACGCGCCAGGCAGCTTGCCTTTGCTGGCGTCGGCAAATGCTTGTGCAGTCTGGGCGGGCAGGGCGATGCGCCGGTCGGCCCCGGCCTTGTCGCTGGCCACGGTGAGCGTCTTCAACTTGCGGTTGTAATCGCCCGCGGTGAGTGCCGCCATGGCGCCCGGCCGCAGTGGCAGAGTGCACAGCGCCGTCATGAAAACGGCTACGTCGGGCGCCGCCGCCTCGATAAACGCCTTGCGCTGGTGCCGATCCAGGTACAGCGTGCGTTGCTTGTCCGCGCCGCGCACGGGTTTGAGTCGGCTCACCCAGGCCGTGTTGGTCGCAATGAGCTGGTTTTCGTGGGCAAGATTGAGCGCGGCCCGCAGGCAAGTCATGTCGCGGTTTAACGTGGCCGCCGAGCGTTTCCCGTTGCGCGTCGGTTTGTCTTCCAGGGCGTCGCGCCATGCACCCACGTGCGCGGGTTTGAGCTTGTCGAGTTGCACCTTTGCGAGATGGCTTTTGTAAACATGCCGTTCAAAGCGGGTGCGAGCGTCGAAGGCGGCTTCGTTGCCATTGGTGCGGCTCACGCGGTCAACGTAGCGCGCGCACGCCTCAGCAACCGTGACGGTTTCTGCCACGCCGCCGCGCCCCAAGTGCGCGAACCACTCTTGTGCGGCTTTGAGCGCCACACCGTAGCGCTGAGAGTCTGGCAAGTCGGCAAACTCGCCCAGCGCCCGATAGTGCTGTTTGAACGTACCGGGGTCACGGTACCGCGCCATCCAGCTATCCGCGCCCGCGCGGAACCCGAGATAGTTACCGGCGTCCAGGCGTAACCAGTACGGTTCCCGCCTTTTTTTTAGCTTCGATCTTCCGGAAACGGTGTCGATGGAATGCGCCATTTTTTTCGTATCCCCGCAAGTTACGTACAGGGTGAAAAACCCCGGTTTTCTAGTCTGTACGGAAATGTACGGAAAACCTGGGCGCATTGTAATGGACTATCTGGGACGATAAATAGTTGATTTATCTATGGACACATATCCGAGCAGGTCCAAGAAAGTGCTATTTTCGTGCCTTCACACGGCAGGGGTCACAGGTTCGATCCCTGTACCACCCACCAATCAAATCAAGCACTTACGCGAAAGCGCAGGTGCTTTTTTCTTGGGGCGCTCAAAAAGCACTCCAAAACGAGGGCATTTGTCGTGCTTGAGTGCTTGAGTGACTTTCCGGGCGGCCACGAAAAACTGGCCCTTGAGCGGTTTGAATGCAGGTGCCCCGTTGCCGTCGATGGGCGCTCCATGCGGCCGATTTGCCGCCCGATGTCTCATTTCATGGAATGCAGACCGATGCAGTTGCCCTCGGTATCGACCACGAGCGCGATGAACCCATAGGGCTCGATCGACGCTTTGGACTTGTTGATTTGCCCACCGGCGGCTTCGACGCGCGCTTGTTCGACGGCGCAGTCGTCGCAGGAAAAATAGACCAGCGAGCCACCGCCGCCCGATGGCACGCCGTCCATCTTTATCAGCATGCCGGTGGCGCCATACGTGGTCATGTCGTCGCCGGGGAAAGCCATCATGTGCGTGTCGGGCGGAATGCCTTCTGGCGCCTTCATCGGCGCCAACTTGCACTGAAACACGCGTTCGTAGAAGGCCTGCGCGCGGCGCATGTCCTGCACGTAGATCTCGAACCACACGACGGGATTGGTTTTCATGATGGACTCCTTGGGTGACTGAAAGGAAAGCGCTGCGTTTGCCGCACGACGTTTACGGCCCTCGGTGCGCTGCCTCAATGGCCGAGATGTCGATCTTTTTCATCTGCATCATGGCGTCGAACGCCCGCTTCGCGGCAGCGTGGTCGGGGTCGGTGACCGCCTTGATCAGGGCGATTGGGGTAATCTGCCAAGAGAGTCCCCATTTGTCCTTGCACCAGCCGCACGCGCCTTCCTGCCCGCCGTTGTCGACGATGGCTTCCCAGTAGCGATCGGTTTCTGCCTGATCCGTGGTCGTGATCTGGAACGAGAACGCTTCGCTGTGCTTGAACGCGGGACCTCCATTGAGCCCGAGGCAGGGAATGTCGTGCACGGTGAACTCCACGGTCAGGATGTCGCCCTCCTTGCCATCCGGATAGTCACCCGGTGCCTGATGCACCGCGTCGACGGATGAGCGCGGGAAGGTCTGGGCATAAAAGCGCGCCGCTTGCAGCGCGCTGCCATCAAACCAAAGACAGACCGTGTTCCCAGCTCGTTTTCCCATGACTTTTCTCCTTTGCGCGCGGACTTGTCCGAGAACCCGGTCCAGCGGCCGCGCTCCAGCGCCGAGCGAGGTGGGCAGGCAGTCGAGACGCGCCTCCGACATGATTTCGGATGGCCCCATGTCAGTCGGGCCGTGCCAAGCGGCCGAACGCGCCATGAATCGGCGACACGGGCTGATCCGCGTTCCGATGCAGGCAGCTGCTCCCCTTGAGACGGTCACACGTTCCTATGCCGGCGCACGCGCTTGCAGCGGTCGTCTGGACTCTCCGCCTGGCGCACGCGCTTGGCAATGATTCAAGCGCCGCCGTATATGTCCAGGACGCCGAACCGGCGTGGAAGCGACGCGCGAGCAACGACTTGCTATC
>SCQQ01000111.1 GCA_004299095.1 Burkholderiaceae bacterium
GCCCAATCGGGCAGCAGCGCCGCGGCGGCGCCGAGAAACAGGTTGCGGCTGATGCCGGCCAGCGGCACCGGCAGGCGCATCACGCCGAGCACCCGCATGACCTCGCGCGTGCGGCCGTCGCACACCAGCTCGGCGCGCGTTTTGACCAGGAACTCATCCAACTCGGCGCGCGACTGCGGCACGTCGCGCGCGCCCAGCGCTTCGGCCACAACCGCCATTTCTTTCAGGTAGAGGTCCTGGTCAGCACCTGAAATGCGCACGCGGCAATAGGTTTGGTAGGACTGCAAAAAGCCCCAGCACTCGGCCACGTGCACCCAGGCGAGCAGACGCGGGTCGTCGGCGCTGTAAGCCCGGCCATCGGCCGCGGTGCCGACCACGTGGTGATGAATCACGCGCACGCGCTCGATCGCCGCTTCGGCGGCCGCCCGCGGCGCGTACGTGGTGCGGCCGACGAACGCTGCCGTGTTACGCAGGCGCCCGAGCGCGTCGGTGCGAAACGTGGAGTGATCCCAGATGCCCGCCAGCGCCAACGGGTGCAGCGCCTGCAGCATCAGCGACGCGAGGCCGCCCACCATCATGCTGGTGAAATCGGCGTGGACTTTCCAGGTGACGCTGTCGGGGCCGAACAGGCCCGGATCGCCCGCCGGCGTGTCGTAATCGGCCGCCGGCGCATGCCGGCTCATGACCGCCAGCACCTGCTGTCGCAACTGCCGTCGCAAGGCGCGCGGCAGAATCTTCAAGCCCGGCAAATCCGGCGCGCTGCCCGACCCATCGACCACGGGCGCCCGCCCGTCCATCGTCGGTTCTTCACCCATCTTCATGGCCGGGAAATTTAGCAGTTCGAGTGAAGCGGTGCCTTGTCGCGGTTTCTCTGAAACATCGCTGCGGCGAGGCCACAATCGGAGCGTCCCTCCGCTTCGTCCGATTTGCTTTGTGACTGCAGAAACCCGCCCGGCCATCCGCCGCCGGCGCATCACCTTCCTCACCCTGAACCTGCTCACGCTGGCCGCGCTCGCGGCCGCCATGCTCAGGCTGATCCTCGGCAGCGGCGGCACCGCGACCGAGTGGATCATCGGCCTCGGCTTCCTCGTCACCATTCCCTACACCGTGATCGGTTTCTGGAACGCGCTGATCGGCTTGTGGCTGCTGCACGCGCGACCGGGAACGGTCGACGCCATGCCAGGCGTGGCCGATCTGCGCGCGCAGGAAGCGCCGCGGCTGCGTTGCCGCGTGGCCATCCTGCTGGCGATCCGGCACGAAAACCCCGCGCCGGTGTTCGAGCGGCTGGAGCGCATGCGCGCCTCGCTCGGAGCCACCGGCCAATTGCCGCGCTTCACCTTCGCCGTACTGAGCGACAGCAGCCGGGCCGATGCCATCGCCGCCGAACAGGCCGCGTTCGTGCGCTTCCTCGCCGGGCGCCTGGCGGACGAACCCGAACCCATTTACCGCCGCCGCGCCGACAACCACGGCTACAAGGCGGGCAACATCCGCGAGTTCCTCGATACGCGCGGCGACGCGTTCGACTACTTCATCCCGCTGGATGCCGACAGCCTGATCGCTGGGCCGGTGATGGTGCGCCTGGTCGCCACGATGGAAGCGCACGCGGACATCGGCATCCTGCAAAGCCTGGTGGTCGGCATGCCGAGCGCGAGCGGCTTCACGCGCGTGTTCCAGTTCGGCATGCGCCACGGCATGCGCACCTTCACCACCGGCGCCGCGTGGTGGACCGCCGATTGCGGCCCGTACTGGGGCCACAACGCGGTGGTGCGCCTGAAGCCGTTTCGCGAGCACTGCCGCCTGCCCGACCTCCCCGGCAAGCCGCCGCTCGGCGGCGCAGTGCTGAGCCACGACCAGCTCGAAGCCACGTTCATGCGCCGCGCCGGCTACGAAGTGCGCGTGATTCCGGTCGAATCGGAAAGCTACGAAATCAATCCGCCCACGCTGCTGGACTTCATCCGGCGCGAGCTGCGCTGGTGCCAAGGCAATATGCAGTATGTCCGCTGCGTCGCCACGCCGGGGCTGAAGCCCGTGAGCCGCCTGCAGCTCTTCATCGCCATCGGCATGTACCTTGGCCAGGGCGCGTGGATCGTCATGATCGCCGCCGCCTGCATCGGCTCGATGGTGGGCGACTTTCGCGTGCGGGACGTGCAACTCGGCATCACGCTGTTCGTCGGCATTTTTTTCCTCGCCATTGCGCCCAAGCTGCTCGGTGTGCTCGACGTCGCGCTCACGCACGGCGGCGCGCGGCGCTACGGCGGTGCCGGCAAATTCGGCTTGTCGGCGCTGTTGGAGCTGCTGTCTTCCATGCTGATGGCGCCGGTGGTGGCACTCTCGATCTGCACTTTCCTGATCGGCTTGCCGTTCGGCCAAAGCGTGACCTGGGGCACGCAAAACCGCGCGGCCGTGCGGGTGCGCTGGCGCGACGCGGTGCGCGCGCTGGCGCCGCACACGCTGCTCGGCCTGGCGCTGGCTGCGGCGCTCTGGCACGTGGGCGGCTGGATCGCAGCGGCCTGGGCGCTGCCCATCATCGCCGGGCTGACGCTGGCGATTCCCTACACCGTGTGGAGCGCGAGGACGTCGGCGACCAGCCGCGTCCGCGTGCGCCTGTTCGCGATTCCGGAAGAAAAAGCGACGCCGAAGATCCTCGCGCCGAGGCGCGCCCCGACGGTGTCGGCGGCACCGCGGCCGTGAGCGCTCGAGCCGCGCGGCGGCTCAGTTGGCCCGCAAAAAGCTTCGCACCGGCTTGACCCAGTGGCTCGCGGCGATCGGCAGAATGGCGTCGTTGAAGTCGTAGCCGGCGCTGTGCACCACGCAGCCGCCGGTGGTGCGAGCGTCGCTCGTGCCGTTGCCGATGATGAAGTAACACCCGGGACGCTCGTTCAGCATCAAAAAAATCTTCGTTGCCCGTAGGCGGCTGCAAGTCGGGAATGAGCGCGTCATCGCCCAGCCAGTCGACCGCCACCTGACGGGCGAACGTGGTCTCGGCTGCGGGGTTGTGCAGCGCCGGATAGCGCCAGTGGCAGTCGATCTCGGCGCTCACGCCCAAGGTTTGGGCCTGCAGCGTGACCAGTTCGGTGACGCGCTCGCGCAGCATTTGCCGGATTTCCGGCTGGAAAGCGCGCACCGTGAGGCTCAGCTCGACTTCGGACGGAATGACGTTGGGCGCGCTGCCGCCGTGGATCGCGCCCACGCTGATCACCGCCATTTCGCGCGGGTCGACGTTGCGCGAAACCATCGTCTGCAACGCCGCCATGACGTGCGCTGCGGCGATCACCGGATCGGCCGACTGGTGCGGCGCCGAGCCGCGCCCGTCCTTGCCCTTGACGGTGATGAACACCGAACCGGACGAAGTCATGAAGGCGCCCGCCTTGAAGTCGAACTGCCCGGCCGGAAACCCCGGCATGTTGTGCAGGCCAAAAAGCGCGTCGCACGGGAACTGTGTGAACAGGCCGTCCGTCGCCATCTCGCGGCCGCCGCCCGGCCCCTCTTCGGTCGGCTGGAAGATCACGTTGAGCGTGCCGTCGAAGCCGCCCTCCTGTGCCAGCACGCGTGCCGCCGTCAGCAGGACGGCAGGGTGTGGCCATCGTGGTCGCAGGCGTGCATCTTGCCGGCATGCACGTTGGCGTAGCGCAGGCCCGTGGCTTCCTGGATCGGTAAGCGCATACACGTGTCGGCACGCAGGCCGATGACCTTGGCGCCAGTGCCGCGCTTCAGTTGCCCGACCACGCCGGTCTTTCCCAGCCCGCGGTGCACGCTGTAGCCCCACGATTCCAGGTACGCCGCCACGCGATCGGCAGTGGCGTGTTCCTCGAAAGCGAGTTCCGGTTAGGCGCGCAAGCGATGGCGTTCGACCACCATTTCCGGCAACACGCTGCGTACCGCAGGCAGAACCGCATCGGTATGGGCCAACGCCGGGATGGGTTCCGGTGCGTTCATGGCGGTCATTCCTTGCGACAGACGATCACGAATCAACAGAATACGCGCGACGAAGCGCCGCAACGCTACGGCACCAGCAGCACTGGCCGCTTGGCAAACGACAGTACGCGCCCGGCCACCGAGCCGATGACCGCGTCCAGCACCATGCCCCGGCCGTGCGCACCCATGACGATCATGCGCGCGTCGATTGCGTCCGCGTAGCGCACGATCTCCTGGGCTGCGGCGCCAACCAGGGACTGCGTCACGCAAGCCACGCCGGCCGCTTCCAGCACGGCAGCGGCCGGTTCCAAGGCTTTCGCTGCTTCGTCCGCATACCAGTCCTGCACCGTTTCGCGATTGAGGTAGCGCATCGCATGAGCGGGCAGCGGTGCGACCACATACACCACGTGCACCGTACCGCCATCAGGCAGCAAGCCCGCCAGGACAATCGTGCGCGCCGCCTGCTGGCTGAAATCGGAGCCGTCGGTGGCCAGGACGATGTCTTTGCCAAAGGTCATCTGCATCTCTCCGTTTCGAGGCGTCGGACTCAGGAAAAAGTGTGAAGCCCGCCGATACGCCGGATTCTGTGCGCGGCGGTTGCCCGCCGCGTGACCGCCATCCATCTGGGCCGCCGGTCACCCGTGCGGCTCGGTGCCACCTACCCGCCAGCTCAGCGGGCCGCCTCGACGCTGGCCTATTTGGTGTTGCTGCGCGCAGAGATTGCCCGTTTCACCCGCGCGGGTTGCCCCGCGCGACTCGTCTCTGTTGCTCTGATCCTCACCTCGCGGTGGAGAGCCGTTAGCTCCTGCGCTGCCCTGTGCAGTCCGGACGTTCCTCGGAGGCGCCCTTTCGAGCCCTGCCCCCGCGGCGGTCTGGCGTGCTTCACGGCCGCGATTATCCGGGAAGGGCGCACCGCACGCCCAATCGCCTACGCGCGCCGCGCCGGCTCGGGGTACATCCAGGCGTTCACGGGGCTGCGCTGAAAAGGTTTCCAGCCGCCTTCGGGCTGCGCCAGCCGGTCGGCCAGCGCATACAGCACCGCCGGGTGAAAACACAGGCCGAGGTGGCCGGCCACCACGTCGATGCTCTCCGACTGCGGCCCCGCTTTCTCCACGCTGGTTTGCCACGCGACGATGCCATCCGTGCGGCTGTAGATTGACGTAGTCGGCGCCGGCGGCGGCGGTTCGATCCGGGCTCGGCGGCCGTCGGCGCGATCGGCCTTGTGGCCGCTGACCGCCTCGTACGGACGCCAGGCGTTAGAACCGCCGTCTATGCCCTGCCCCACGCCCGGGCGCGATCCCAGGTTGCGCCCCTGACCCCAACCGTGCACGTCGTAGCCACAGTAGCTGAGATAGCACCGCGGCAGCCCGGTCGATTCGTCGCCGGCGATCAGGCCCGGCAGCGCCAGCACCGAATGCGCGGCGCCAGGCGCAGGAATGGCCAGAAAGCCACGGGGCCGGCGCTTCGAACAACGCGCGTCCGGGCTCGGCCCGGAGCAGCAGGCGGGAGGGCGGTGCGATCGGGCAGTCGCAGGTGGCAGTGGTCACGGCAGTCCTCGTTTCTTTAGTGACGGGCACGAATTCTGAATTGCAATCGGGTTCAGCTCAGATACTTGCTCCTGAGGAAATCGAGGTATCCCCGCGATTCCCGGGAGACGTACGGCGCGATCAGCGACAGCGTGTAAAAGGCAGCCAGTCCCGGATCGGTTTCGGCGTCGGCGCGCCCGGGAATGAGGCGCTCGAAGGTCAGCCAGCAGGTGGTGGCAAACACCATTTGCAGCGCCAGGACGCGCGTGTCCTCTTCTCTGGCCTGCACCACG
>SCQQ01000112.1 GCA_004299095.1 Burkholderiaceae bacterium
CTCTACGGCACCGACGTCATCCCGGAAAGCGCGGGACTGGAGAAAACCAAAGGCTACAACGCGCAGCGCGGCGCCAAAGTCATCGAGTGGGCGCGCCAGGAACTGGATCGCGACGCACCACTGAAATCGGGCTCGCACGTCGATTCCACAGGTTATGCCATCAAGGGCGGCGCGCTGGCCGTGAAGCTGAAGGGCGGCAGCACGACGACCCTCGCCGACGGCCACCAACTGGCCGGTTACCAGGGCGACGCGGCCAAGCCTTCGTCCATCCTCCTGGTGCACAACGGACTGCATCTGGACATCCGCATCAATCCGGCATCGCCGGTCGGCAAAACCGACCCGGCGGGCGTGAGCGACGTGGTGGTCGAAGCCGCCGTCACGACCATCATGGACCTGGAAGACTCCATCGCCGCGGTCGACGCGGAAGACAAGGTGCTGGGCTATCGCAACTGGCTCGGCATCATGGGCGGCACGCTGACCGACACGTTCGAAAAGGGCGGCAAGTCGCTCACACGCAAGCTCAACGCCGACCGGGCCTACACCAAGCCCGACGGGCACGGAAAGGTCACGCTGCCGGGGCGCTCCCTGCTGCTGATCCGCAACGTCGGCCACCACATGATGAGTTCCGCCGTGCGCTACAGCGCCAGGGACGGCGGCACGCACGACATCCCCGAAGGCATCCTGGACGCTGCCATCACCGCCGCGATCGCTCTGCTCGACCTGCAAGGCAAGGGCGCAAGCGGGTTGCGCAATTCACGCAGCGGCAGCATTTACGTGGTCAAGCCCAAGATGCACGGCCCGGCGGAAGTGGCGTTCACGGCCGAAGTCTTCGCGCACGTCGAAAAGCTGCTGGGGCTACCGGACAGCACCATCAAGCTCGGTATCATGGACGAGGAGCGCCGCACCAGCGTCAATCTGAAAGCGTGCATCGCGGCGGCGCAGTCGCGCATCGTCTTCATCAACACCGGCTTCCTGGATCGCACCGGTGACGAAATGCACAGCAGCACGCAAGCCGGCGCGGTCTATCGCAAGGGCGACATGAAGGCCAGCGCCTGGATCGGCGCCTACGAGCGCAACAACGTGCTGGTCGGCCTGGATTGCGGCCTGCGCGGCAAAGCGCAGATCGGCAAGGGCATGTGGGCCATGCCCGATCTGATGGCCGACATGCTGAAACAGAAAATCAACCATCCCAAGGCCGGCGCGAACACGGCGTGGGTGCCCAGTCCGACGGCGGCCACGCTGCACGCACTGCACTATCACCGGGTGCTGGTGAGCGAAGTGCAGGAAAAGCTGGAAAGCGATTTGCAGCGCGCCGATCGGAAAGCGCTGCGCGATGAACTGCTGGCGGCCCTCTTGAGCATCCCGGTGGTGGCGGCGCCCAAGTGGAGCGACGCCGAACGCCAGGAGGAGCTCGACAACAACTGCCAGGGCATCCTGGGCTACGTGGTGCGCTGGATCGAAGAGGGCATCGGCTGCTCCAAGGTGCCCAACATCCACGGCGTGGGCCTGATGGAAGATCGCGCCACGCTGCGCATCAGCAGCCAGCACATCGCCAACTGGCTGTTGCACGGCGTGGTGACCGATGCGCAGGTGCGCGCTACGCTGGAACGCATGGCCGCGCTGGTCGATCAGCAAAACGCGGGCGATCCGAGCTATCGCCCCATGGCCGGCCACTTCAAGGCGTCACCCGCGTTCCAGGCAGCCACCGCATTGATTTTTGACGGACTGAAGCAGCCCAACGGCTATACCGAACCGATCCTGCATGCCTGGCGGCAAAAAATGAAAGCCGGCACGGCGCCGAATTGAACGGGAGTTCGGGCAGGAACGAAACCTCTACTCGGAGCAGCGCAGCGTGTGGGCACTGCGCCTGCGCCGATGCACCGCCATGCAGTGCATCTGGCGACCGGCCCTGCCGCCATCGGCGCCGGTCCGCCCACTACGATTTCCGCGCTTTCTCCGCTCCCTGACACGCCGCGCGAGCCGCGCCGTCATCGAGCGGACGGGGCTCAAACGCTTTTGGTGGCAGAAGTGTCGTCCTTGGTCACGCCATGCGCCACTTCGCCGGACAGCCGGCCGCCTTCCTCGATGATGATCTTGCCGTAACGGGTTTTGCCGCTCACTTCGCCCGTGGCAAAAATCACCAGCTTCTCGTGGGCAATCAGGTCGCCGTCGAATGTGCCCCGCACTTCGGCGATGTCGACTTCGACCGACCCCTTGAAGGTGCCTTTGTCGGCAATCTGGATCACGCGCGATTTCATCGTCGCCTCGACCGTCCCTTCGACCAGCAAGGTGTCGCAATCCGTGATTTCCACGCCCTTCAATTTGATGTTCGGTCCAACCGTCAGCATGGCGCTGCCGCCGGCGGCCGCAGGTGCGCTCGCGGGCGTCAGCACGTTGGCGGGCGCGGCCGGCGAAAACGGCTGGCCGCCAGCGCCGCCGACGGGATTCAACGGGCTCTTGACACCCAAGTGACTTCCGGGTACCCGCGTCGGGGTGTGGTCCGCTTCCTTCTTGCCAAAAAATGGTCCTTGTAACGCCATGATCTCTCCTTGAAAACGATCGTCAAATCCGAATGGATCAGCATCTTGCATGCCGCCCCTTTGAGGGCCCAACGCTGTTCAAGTTGCATCGACCCACCGAAGTCGCGCAAACAATTGCCGACGATCCACGAACGCGGGCCCGCTTTGTTGCCACGTACCGCCGGTGGCCCGCATCGCCGGCGCGCCTCTCCACGAACTGCACGTGGAATCTTAACGGACGCCGCCAGCGATTGATCGCGGATTCATGGCACCCGCTCGTACGCACCGCCCCAGCCCCGCATATCCACAAGACGCAAGCCATGACCCGTATTTGCCTTCCATGGGGCGCCGTGCCTGCGACGAATCGCGTCCGCCGACAACCGACCGCGGCACTACACTAGCCCGCTGAACCATTGAAACGCGCCCCAAAAGGCCGCGGGAGGCGACTGGACGGGAAGCGCAGCGATAGCCGGCGCCATCGCGCGCAATTGCAACGCCGCAGCGCGCCCGTATCGCGTGGGCAGCGGGGCGCAGTTCCAGTGGCTCAGTAGACTCACCGCAGCGCGGGGAGCACTCCTCGAGCCACATCCACGACGTCTCACACCCCTTCACTCACTTCCCGCAAAACTCCCGTGAGCGCCAGTCGCCCCAGCATCGAACAACGCGTGACTGATGGCGGCGTATGCGCGACCCTGCATGGGCCCTGGGCCGCCCGGGCGCTCAGCCGGAAATCAACGTGGCAGGCGACACAGGCCGAGTTGAAACGGATACCGCCGGCGGCCGCGTGGGACCTGACTGCGATCGACACGCTGGACCACCTGGGCGCGCTGGCGCTGTGGATCCACTGGGGCCGGCAGTGGCCGCGGCAAGTGGCGATGGACGACGAACAACGCGCCATCCTGGAGCGCGTGGCGTCGCAACGCCCGGAACCGGCGCCACGGGCACGCAACGGCATTGCGGAATCGATCGAAACACTGGGCGAGGGCGTGCTGCTGGGCTTGCGCGGGTTCCGCGACTTCATCGCCCTGATCGGGCAACTGCTGCTCGATCTGACGCGGCTCATCGCGCTGCCGCAACGCTGGCCGTGGCGCGACTTCTCGGGCAACCTGTTCCGCATCGGCGCGCAGGCGCTCACCATCACCGCGCTGGTCGGCTTCCTCATTGGCGTGGTGCTGGCTTACCTGATGGGCCAGGTGCTGCGCCAGTTCGGCGCCAGCGCCTTCATCGTCAACATTCTCGGGCTGGCACTGATCCGGGAATTGGGGCCGCTGCTCGCGGCGGTGCTGGTCGCCGGGCGCTCGGGTTCGGCGATCACGGCGCAGATTGGCGTGATGCGCGTCACCGAAGAACTCGACGCCATGCGCGTGCTGGGCATTCCGATCAGCTTGCGCCTGGTGCTGCCGCGCACGCTGGCGCTGATGATCGCCATGCCGCTGATCGCAGTGTGGACTTCGGCCGCCGCGCTGGTGGGCGGCGCGCTCGCGTCCAGCCTGACGCTGGGCATCACCCCCAGCTTCTTCATGGACGCGCTGCCCAAAGTGGTGCCGCTGGCCAACCTGGTGCTGGCGGTCGGCAAATCGGTCACCTTCGGCCTCTTCATCGCGCTCATCGCCTGTCATTTCGGCCTGCGGGTCAAGCCCAATACGGTGAGTCTCGGCGAGGGCACGACGGCGTCGGTCGTCACCTCGATCACCGTGGTGATCCTGCTGGACGCGCTCTTCGCCATCCTGTTCAAAAGCGTGGGCATGGGGTCATGAGCGTGACCAGCAACGCTTCAGAAGCAGCGCGCGGCAAGGAGGTTTCGGCGGGCGTCCCGATGATCGAGGTGCGCAACCTCTGGAGCGTGTTTCCCCACCCCGGTGGCGGCAGCGTGGTGATCCACAAGGACCTGAACCTGCAAGTCGAGCGCGGCGAAGTGCTGACGCTGGTGGGCGGCTCGGGCACCGGCAAGACCGTGCTGCTGCGTCAGATGCTCGGCCTCAACACGCCGGCACGCGGCACCATCCTGATCCATGGCGAGCCGCTCGCGGCCCTTTCCGGTTCGCGCGCGGCCACGCATGTCGGCATGCTGTTCCAGCAAGGCGCGCTGTTTTCAGCCTTCAGCGTGCTGGAAAACATCGCTTTCCCGCTCAAGGAAACCGGTGCGATCCCGAAGGCGCTGGTGCGCGAAGCGGCCATGCTGAAACTGCGCATGGTGGGTTTGCAGCCCGGTGACGCCGGCAAGCGCCCTTCCGATCTCTCGGGCGGCATGATCAAGCGGGTGGCGCTGGCGCGCGCGCTCATCATGGACCCGCCGCTGCTGATGCTGGACGAGCCCACCGCCGGGCTCGATCCCGACAGCTCCGACGCGTTCGTCGACCTGCTGCGCTCGCTGCACGAGGAACTGGGCCTCACGGTGGTAATGGTGACGCACGACCTGGATACGCTGTTCGCGCTCTCGACCCGGGTCGCGGTGCTGGCCGAGCAGCACATCCTGATCGCGGCGCCGGTGGCCGACGTGCTGGCGTTCAGGCACCCCTTCATCGAGCACTTCTTCCTGGGCGAGCGCGGCCGGCGCGCGCTTGAGCGCCTGCACGTGCGCGCGCCGGCAATCGAAGGACAATAACGCCATGGAAAACCGAGCGCACGCATTGGCCGCGGGGCTGTTCGTCGTTGCCATCACGGCGCTGCTGATCGCCATGACGCTCTGGCTCACGCGTGACACGGCCAACATGAACACCTACGACATGGTGAGCCAAGAGGCGGTCACCGGGCTGCAGGTGGAAGCGCCGGTGCGTTTCAAGGGGGTCGCGGTCGGGCGGGTAACCAGCATTGGCTTCGATCCCGAGCAGCGCAGCAACGTGCTGATCACGGTCGCGATCAACGACGCCGCACCGGTCACACAATCCACGTTCGCCACCCTGGCGTTCCAGGGCGTGACCGGGCTCTCCTACGTGCAGTTGGACGACGAAGGCAATTCGACTGAACCGTTGAAAGCCGGTCCCGGCGGCGTACCGCGCATCCCGCTGCACCCGAACGCACTCGGGCAAATCACCGACCAAGTGGGCTCGCTCATGACCAAGCTGGACCATGCGATCGATGGTGTCAACCGTCTGCTCAGCCCGGAAAACCAAGCCACGCTGTCGCAGACCCTGGCGGAAATGAGCAAAACTGCGCAAAGCACGCGCCAGTTGACGCAAAACCTCGACAAGACCCTCGCCGCACAGTTTGGCCCGCAGCACACCAGCATCCCGGCGCTGGTGCAGCAAACCACGTCGGCCATGAAAGCAGCCGAAGCCGCCGCCGTGGCGGCGCGCCAGACTCTGACGCAGGTCGACGGCACGGTCGCCGCCGCGCGGCAGGGCATGGCCCAGGTGACGGGTCCGCACGGTGTGCTGCAGCGCGTGGACCAAGGCGCCAATACCCTCACGCAATCCACGCTGCCCGGCATCCAGCGCCTCACGACCGACGCCACGCACACGCTCGGGCGCCTGGGCGACGTCGCCAATACCGTGGACGACAATCCCCAAGTCCTGCTGTATGGCAGCGGCACGATCCCGCCCGGCCCCGGGGAGCCGGGTTTTGTCGCCCCCACGACCCGCGGCGCGACGCCTGCTACCCGCTGATTTGTGATGCCCACCGCACCTTTATTTCTGCTGCGCGCCGGCGTGCTGCTGGCGATCGCGGCGCTGGCCGGCTGTTCGCTGCCGCTGCCCGACAAGCCGGTGCGCGCCGAACCTTATGACCTGGGGCTGGCACTGCCCCTGGCCGACAACACCCACGCAGCATCCGGCGTGCCGCTGGCGCTGGCCGACGTCCAGGCGCCCGCTGCGATCGATACCCGGCACATGGTGTACCGCCTGCTGTATGTCGGCGACGCGCAGCAACCGCGGCCCTACGCCCAGGCGCGCTGGACCATGCCGCCCGCGCAACTGGTGACGCAGCGCCTGCGCGACGCGCTGTCCGCTCAACACCCGGTGGTGGCCGCCTCGTCCGCGTTGGCCGCAATCGATATCCAGGCGCGCCTGGACGAATTCAGCCAACTCTTTTCTTCGCCCAGTGAAAGCACCGGCGTGGTGCGCCTGCGCGTGACCGCGTTCACCGCGCCCAGCGCGGCCGGAGGCAGCCAATTGCTGGGCCAGCACCTGTTCATGGCGAGCCGCCCCGCTCCCACGCCGGACGCCAACGGCGGCGCCCAAGCCCTGCGCCTGGCAACCGACGATGTCGTACGCCAAGCGGTCGACTGGATCGACACGCTTCGCCCGAATCCATAAAAAAGCGCCTGCTCCGCACGCAGCGAAGCAGGCGCTTGCGCGCCGCCCATATCCCCGGGCGAGGTATCGCTCCGATCTCAGCCGCAGGTCTTGCCGTGCGCGGCGCGATCCCCCTGGGCCTTGGCCTGGGCTTCGCTCATGTATTCGCCCTGCTTTGTCTTGCCATAAAAGCGATCGCCCTCGCAGTGATAGACCTTGGTTTCGGTATTGACCCACACCTTGCCCGCACCACCGCCGGCCGCCATCGGCGTAGCAGCTTTCGCTGCAGCCGGCGCCGCGGCGCTGGCCGCTGGAGCCGCACCGCCCGCAGCAGCGGATTTGGTCTTGTCCACGCCGCCATGGCCGCGGCAGACGCTGCGCATCGATTTGCCGGTCTGCGTGCTTCCGTCCTTGCACGCGGCCGACACGGCCTCGCCGGCTGGCCCAGCCGCTTCCTTCTCTTTTTTCTTGGTCTTGGCCTCCGGCGATGAGCCCGCCTTGGCGCCCTTTTCAACGCCGCCATGGCCGCGGCAGGCGCCGCGCATGCTCTTGCCGGTGTAGGTGGTGCCGTCCTTGCAGGTGGCGGTCACGCCTTGCTCACCACTGGCGGCAGGGGTCTGCGCAAAAACCGGCGCGCATAAAAAGAGGGCTGCGGACACGAAGAGGGGAGCTAATTTCATGACACGTTCTCCTGTGGATAAAGGAACACGATTGCAAGCACGAAAAAACCGGACGTGAGTTTAATGGAGTGCAGCATTCAAACCACAACTTGCGCGCACGCGGAAACAAGGTTCAGGAATTCGGCTTGCGCCCCACCGAAAACCCGTCATGAAAGTCATCGGGCCCCCACGCAAAAATGCGCGCGCGCCACAACTGGACGCAGAGCGACAGTTACAGAAATAAAAAGCGGTGCGCGCCCAAGTCATCCCGAGCACGCACCGTACGACGCGCGACAGACGTTTCAAAGCCGCAAATTGCGGTCTCTCGTGCAACCTTAGCCGAAACGCAGCGCCCAACCGATCACTGCATGAACCAGCCGTGGCTCACCACCAGCGACTGTCCCGTGAGCGCATTGCTGGGCCAGGCCGCGAACGTCAGCGCCGCCTGCGCGATGTCATCCACGGTGGTGAATTCGGCGTCCACCGTGTCTTTCAACATCACGGTCTTGATGACGTCGGCCTCGCTGATGCCCAGTTCCTGCGCCTGTTCGGGGATTTGCTTTTCCACCAGCGGCGTGCGCACGAATCCAGGGCAGATCACGTTGGTGCGAATGTTGTACTGCGCGCCTTCCTTGGCGATAACCTTGGCCAAGCCTTCCAGCCCGTGTTTCGCCGTGACATACGGCGCCTTGAGTTTCGACGCTTCCTTGGAATGCACCGACCCCATGAAAATGATGCTGCCGCCGCGTTTCGACGCAATCATTTGCCGCACGGCCGCGCGTGCCGTCAGAAAGCCGCCATCCAGATGTACCGCGAGCAGCTTCTTCCAGTTGGCAAACGTGAAGTCCTGAATCGGCGACACGATTTGAATGCCGGCGTTGCTCACCATGATGTCCACTTGACCCAACTGCTTTTCCACTTGGGCAAAACCAGCGTCGACCGCCTGTTCGTTGGTCACATCCATGGCAACGCCCATGGTTTTCACGCCTTTCTTGGCGATGGCATCGGCCGTGGCCTGCGCGTCGGCTTGCTTCAAGTCGGCGATCACGACGTTGGCGCCGGCATCGCCGAACACCTCGGCGATGCGTTTGCCCAGGCCACTGGCCGCGCCCGTGACCAGCGCCAACTTGCCTTTCAGGCTCAAGTTCGTGGTCGCATGCACATCTGAATTGCTCATCATTTTTCCTTTTTAAAAAATCGATAAAACCGCGCTATCAACCGTGGGACCGGCGCACCGGACCGCAAGCGGCTTCGCGCGGCTGGCGGCTGGTTTATTGGCGCAGGTAATCGTAAACAACTTCACCCAGGCCCAGCGTGAGGTCGGTCAGGATATGCACCGCGCCCACCACTTCGCGCACCGGCAGCCGCGCCACCGGGGCCAGCGCGTGATCGAACAGTTGCAATGCTGCCGGACCCTGCCACGCGCCCTTGATGACCACGTCTTCGCAGTAATAGCGCACCAGCTCGCAAATGCGTGGCGAGCAATCGACATCGGGCATGATTTTCAGCAGGTAGTTTGCGCCTGTCACCGCGGCCAGCGCTTTTTTCTGGTCGAACGGTTGCGGCTTGTAACCCATGGTGCCGATGGCGACGCGAATGTCACCATAGTCCAGTGTCCCCACCAGCACGTCCTTGTCGATGCGCAGCTTGGGATTCGCCAACTTTTTTGGAAAACCCCAGATTTCGCGCCCGCCGGCAATCGGCGCATCGTCGTTCAGGAACATGTTGTGCGAATAGGTGCCCGGCTTGCCTTCATACGTGACCGGGATCACTTGCCCCGATTCGGTGTAATGGCCGAATCCGGTGGAATCGGGCATGCGGATGAATTCCATTTTCACGATATCGTCGCCCGCCGGTTTCAGCGGTTCGGGGACGATCTCGGCCAACAGCTTGGGATCAGTGCGGTAACTGATCACCATGAATTCGCGGTTGAAAAAACGGTACGGCCCGCGCGGATAGCTCGGGTTGGTGAGCGGCATGGCCCACGCCTGTTCTCGTACTTCTTTTACCTTCATGCAGTTTCTCCCAAAAATTCGTGCACGGCGACGGTTGCGTCACGCCAGCCGACGCTTCGGCGCGCAACGGCGAAAAGCGCCGCCTGATTGCAAATCACGCAGGCAACATGCCGGAATGCGCCGCAGCGCCAATCAGGCCATCGCAATCGACACGGATTGCCCCCGTTGAGGCATCGCTTCCCTTGGTTGACTGATGCGCTGGCCTGCGAGTTCCACGACACGTCTGTTTGTTCCTGAGCATCCAACGCCCGGCGTCGCGGGTGCGTGCGCTTTCCTGCGGCCCAGGCGCGTCGCGTCAGTTAGGACGCGCGGGCTATCGCGTCGTGGCCTGGTCCGTCGTCTTGGCGGCACCGTCCGCCGGCGTGCGCCGGCCGAACATGCCCCAGGCATCGATCATCAGCACCTGTTCGCCCTGCTGGTTGAACATCTCCATGACGCCGCGCACCAGCCCGACGCCGAGCCGCGAGCGCATCGGCCGCGCATCGACGACGCGCTGGCGCAGCGTCAGCACGTCCCCGGGATAAACCGGTTTGAGCCACTTGATCTGCTCCACGCCGGGCGAGCCCATGCTGGCTGAACACAACGTGAAATGGCGCACGTAAAGCCCCATCGCCATCGCGCACGTTTGCCAGCCGCTGGCGGCCAGGCGCCCGAACCACGAGTGGGCCGCTGCGGCGTCATCCACGTGGAACGGCTGCGGGTCATAGCGGCGCGCGAAAGCCAGCGCCTCGTCCCGGTCCACGGTGACGCTGCCGAGCTCAAGCACGGTGCCCACCGGCAAATCCTCCCAGTAATACTGAATGGTTGGTTGTTCGGTTGATTCCATCAGTTCTTCCTCAAAGCAATACGTGGGCTCCTGCATGCGACGTTGCGGGCGCGAGGGACAAAGTAGCACAGCCGCCGCGCCCCTCGCACGCCATGCAAAATGCGCGAATGGCAACAACTCTGGCGTTGGACGACCCCCTGGCACGCCTCGCGCACGACGATGGCATCCTGGTGAAAGTAGCGGAAACGCGTGGCTCCACCCCACGCGAGACCGGTGCCTGGATGGTGGTCTGGAAAGACGCGTTCGCGGGCACTATCGGCGGCGGCAACCTGGAATACCAGGCACTGGCGGCGGCCCGCGCGATGTTGGCCGGCCGCGCCGATGCACCCGCCCAGAACGAAATACGCGACTACGCTCTGGGCCCCAGCCTGGGCCAATGCTGCGGTGGCATGGTGTATCTGAGTTACCGGAAAGTCACGGCGCACGACCAAGCGACTCTCCAGGCATTGTCCGAAGGCCAGTTGGCGCCCGTGGCGCTGTTCGGCAACGGTCATGTCGGGCAAGCGCTGGTGCGCGTGCTGGCGCGGTTGCCCTTTGCGGTGCACTGGGTGGACAGCCGCGACGACGAATTCCCGCGCGAGACATCGGCGCACGTTCACGCCGATTACAGCGACCCGATGCACGCGGCTGTGGCCGATCTGGCGCCCGATTCGCAGATCCTGATCATGAGCTTCAGCCACTGGGAAGACCTGGACATCGTGCAGGCCTGCCTGGAGCGCATTCGCGAGCGGCACGACCTCCCGTTCATTGGCCTGATCGGCAGCCAGACCAAATGGGCCATGTTCCGGCATCGTCTCCAGGCGCGCGGTTTTTCCGAGAAGGAAATCGCGCAAGTGACTTGTCCCATAGGCATCCCCGGCATTTACAGCAAAAAGCCGGACGTGATCGCGGTCGCGGTGGCGGCCCAGCTCCTGCAAAACACGCAACCGGCACCGCTGGCGGACGATCCCGGCACCCGCAAAACAGAACGTGCGTCAGCGGAGCGCTGAAGCAACCGCTTTAGGGTTTGCCCGGGTGCGGGCACCAGCCAAACGTGATAAGTTCCACGCTGAACGGTCTGCGCGTGCAGGCGCTGCTGGCAAAGCCCGTAGCGCCCAACGCTACGCAGAGCGCGAAACATTGGACTGGTAAAGCGACGCGCGCCAAAACGTCGGTAACCAGCAGCTTGGAAGTGAACAGGCCCATGAGTTCCAATGTTTTTGCGCCCAGCGCGACCCGCCCGATTCGCTTTTTTCATCGCGGCGAAATCATCTCGGTCGAAGGCGTCCATCCGACCCGCTCGGTGCTCGACTGGCTGCGCGAGGACGCGCATGAAACCGGCACCAAGGAAGGCTGCAACGAAGGCGATTGCGGCGCCTGCACCGTCGTTCTGGGTGAGTTGGACGAACGCGGTGCGCTGCAACTGCACAGCATCAATTCGTGCATCCAATTCTTGCCCACGCTCGACGGCAAGGCGCTCTTCACCGTGGAAGATCTCGAATTGATGCGCGGCACACCGACGAAGCCCGCCGACGAAGTGCAGCCGGCCTTTCACCCGGTACAGCAAGCCATGGTCGATTGCCACGGCGCGCAATGCGGCTTCTGCACGCCGGGCATCCTGATGTCGCTCTGGTCGGCCTACGAACAGCACCAAGAAGCCGGTACCCGCCCGTCGCGCCAGGAACTGGCCGACGACTTGGCGGGCAACCTGTGCCGCTGCACCGGCTATCGGCCCATCTTGGACGCCGGGCAGGAAATGTTCGATTTGCCCACGGTCCGTCTGGATCGGTCATCCGTCATCAAGGCCCTGCAAACGCTGCAGAAAGATCCGCCGCTGGTCTACGCCGGCACCTTCGATTTGCCCGATGGCAGCCAGCGCGAAGATCATTTCTACGCGCCGCGCACGGCAGAACAACTGGCAACACTGCGCGCCAGCAAACCCCAGGCCCGCCTGCTGGCGGGCTCGACCGACATCGGCATCTGGGTCAACAAATTGTTCCGCGACGTCGGTGATTTGATCTATACGGGCGACGTGAAGGAACTGCAAACCATCGAAGAGCGCGGCAGCGAGCTCTACATCGGCGCCGCAGCCTCGCTCGAAAGCGCGTGGCGCGCGCTGGTCCAGCGCGCGCCGGCGCTGGAGGACGTGTGGTTCCGTTTCGCCTCGCCCCCGATTCGCCACGCCGGCACGATGGGCGGCAACGTCGCCAATGGTTCGCCCATCGGCGATTCAGCGCCGATCCTGGAAGCACTCGACGCGTCGGTTGAATTGCGTGCCGGCAACACCGTGCGTCGCCTGCCGCTCACCGAGTTCTACCTGGACTACATGAAAAACGCGCTGCAGGAGGGCGAATTCGTCCAAGCGATCGTCGTGCCACTCACCGCCTTCAAGCGCAGCGTGCACGGCTACAAGGTCAGCAAGCGCTTCGATAGCGACATTTCAGCCACCTGCGCGGGCATGGCCATCGATTTCGACGCCAACGACCACGTGCACAGCGTGCGCCTGGCGTTCGGCGGCCTGGCCGCGATCGTCAAGCGCGCGGAACATGCCGAAGCCGCGATCGCCGGGCGGCCCTGGACCGAAGAGACGATGCGCAATGCCCAGCACGCGTTGGCGCAGGATTTCAAACCCATGACCGACATGCGCGCCACCGCCGGTTACCGCTTGCAAGTCGCGCAGAACTTGCTGGAGCGCCTGTGGCTCGAAACCCGAAAGACAAAACCGCTCGCGCGTGCCGAAACCAACGTGTTTGACGTGATGCCACACGCCATTGCCTAGAGCGCATTGAAGGAGCCAATCATGAACAAACCCCTCACCCACACGCGCAATCCCGCGGTGCCGTTTGCAGACTACAAGGCCAACCAGGCGCTGCGCTTCAGCGCCCACGATGAACAGCAAGCGTTCAAGCAGGGCGCGCGCGTGGGCATCAGCCGCCCGCACGAATCGGCCTGGGCCTACATGAACGGCACAGCGGCCTACACCGACGACGTGCCGGAACGCCAAGGCACACTGCACTGCGCGCTGGGCTTGGCGCCGGTGGCCAAGGGCAAGCTGCTTTCGATTGACCTGGATACAGTGAAACGCATGCCGGGCGTGGTGCGCGTACTCACCGGCGCTGATATCCCGGCCGAGAACGATTGCGGCACGGTGGGCAACGACGAGCCGGTTCTGTGCGACAAGCAAATCGGTTTCCTGGGCCAACCCATTTTTGCGGTGGTGGCCAAGACCCGCCGCCAAGCCTTGCGTGCGGCGGCGCTGGCGCCCAAGGTACTCAAGATCGACAGCGAGGACCCGATCCTCACCAAGCGCGAAGCGCACGCCAAGGGCCAGTACATGGTGCCCACGCAGCGCCTGGTGCGCAGCACGCACGGCGATCAGCGCGCTGAAGTAGAGAGCGCCATCGCCGCGGCGCCGCACCGGCTGCAAGGCCAGTTCGCAGTGGGCGGCCAGGAGCAGTTCTATCTCGAAGGCCAGATCAGCTATGCGCTGCCGACCGAAGCGGGCGGTATGCACGTCTATTGCTCGACGCAACACCCGAGCGAAATGCAAATCCTGGTGGCGCAGGTGCTCGGCATCAAGCAGCACGCCGTGCAAGTCGAAGTGCGGCGCCTGGGCGGCGGCTTCGGCGGCAAAGAACAGCAATCGGCGCAGTTCGCCTGCATCGCGGCGGTGGCGGCGAGTCTCCTGAAGCGCCCGGTCAAGCTGCGCATGGACCGCGACGACGACATCATGGTCACCGGCCGGCGCCACAGCTTCTGGTACGAATACGACGTCGGCTACGACGACGACGGCAAAGTGCTGGCCGTGGCGCTCACCCTGGTGTCCAACGCCGGCCACTCGGCCGACCTGTCAGCGCCGGTGATGGGGCGCGCCATCACGCACTTCGACAACGCCTACTGGCTGCCCGAAGTGACCATGGACGGCTACAGCGTCAAGACCAACACGCAGAGCAACACCGCGTTCCGCGGCTTCGGCGGGCCGCAGGGCGCGATCTGCATCGAAGACATCCTGGACACCATCGCGCGCCGCCTGGGCAAGGACACGCTCGACGTGCGCAAGCTCAACTTCTACGGCAAGACCGAGCGCAACGTGACGCCCTACGGCCAGACCGTGGACGACAACGTGATCCACGAGCTGGTCGATCAACTGGAAGCAAGCAGCGACTACCGCGCCCGGCGCGACGCGGTGCGCGCGTTCAACGCCAAGAGTCCGGTGTTGAAGCGCGGCCTGGCGCTCACGCCGGTCAAGTTCGGTATCAGCTTCAACACCAAGTACCACAACCAGGCGGGCGCGCTGATCCACATCTACTTAGACGGCTCGGTGCTGGTGAACCATGGCGGCATCGAAATGGGCCAGGGCGTGAACTCCAAGGTGTTCAACGTCGTCGCCAACGAGCTCGGTATCGATTACGACCGCATCCGCATGACGGCGACCGACACCAGCAAGGTCGCCAACACGTCCGCCACGGCCGCTTCCACCGGCGCCGACCTGAACGGCAAGGCGGCGCAAGACGCGGCGCACCAGTTGCGCGAGCGCCTGGCCGCTTACGTGGCCGAAAAATACGGCGACAAAGTGGAAAACGTGCGCTTTGCCAACGACAAGGTGTTCGTGGCAGGCAAGGAGCTCGGCTTCAGCGAAGTCGCCAACGCCGCCTACTACGACCGCGTGCAGCTCTGGTCCGATGGCTTCTACAAGACGCCAGGGCTTTCCTGGGACCAAGCCACCATGAAAGGCCACCCGTTCTACTACTACGCTTACGGCGCGGCAGTCAGCGAAGTGGTCGTCGACACGCTCACTGGTGAATGGAAACTGTTGCGCGCCGACTGCCTGCACGACGTCGGCGATTCGCTCAATCCCGCCACCGACATCGGCCAGATCGAAGGCGGTTTCATCCAGGGCATGGGCTGGCTCACCACCGAAGAGCTGGTGTGGCACCCGAAGACCGGCAAGCTGATGACGCACGGGCCCAGCACCTACAAGATTCCGACTGCCAACGACTGCCCGCCGGTGTTCAACGTGCAGCTCTACAAGAACAGCAACGCCAAGGAAACCGTGTACCACAGCAAGGCCGTGGGCGAGCCGCCGCTGCTGTTGCCGTTCTCGGTGTTCTTCGCGATTCGCGACGCCGTGTCAGCCGTGGCCGACTACCGCGTGGCGCCGCCGCTGCGCGCGCCGGCGACCAGCGAGCGCATCCTGAAAGCCATTGCCGCCGTCAAAGCGGCGGAACGCACGCCGAATGCGTCCGAGTCGCATCACGACCGGCCGGCGCAACATCCAGCATCCGCAAAAGAACTGATCGTTTCATAGCTCTTCCGCAAACCGTGCCCTTCATCATCGGCACGGTTTTTTGTTGCGCTGATTTCCGAAAATTGAACCGCAACGCAACGTCGTACATTTCCGGGCCCGAACGAAAGCATCAATTTCGTTCAGGCGATCTTGCAAAGTCATCGTCGACAACAACCACAGGGAGACAACTTCATGACGTTACTTGAGCGCGTGTTCAAGCTGGAAGAACACCAGACCAGCGTGCGAACGGAGGTGATCGCGGGGGTCACCACGTTCCTGACGATGGCCTACATCATTTTCGTGAACCCGAACATCCTCGGCGAAGCGGGTATGCCGAAAGACGCCGTGTTCGTGGTCACGTGCCTGGCGGCGGCGCTCGGCACCTTCATCATGGCGATCTACGCCAATTACCCGATCGCGCTGGCGCCTGGCATGGGCCTCAACGCCTTCTTCACGTTCACCGTGGTGATGCAGCTCCACTACACGTGGGAAGCGGCGCTCGGCATGGTGTTCATCTCCGGTTGCCTGTTCCTGTTCGTCACCGTCACCGGAATACGCAGCATCATCATCGACGGCATCCCGGAGTCGTTGCGCGGCGCGATCGCGGCGGGGATCGGACTTTTCCTCGGCTTCATCGCACTGAAAAGCGCGGGCATCGTCGTGACGTCGAAAGCGACCTCGGTCACGCTCGGCAACCTCGATCAAGCGTCGGTGGTGCTGGCGTCCATCGGCTTCATCGTGATCGTGGCACTCGACAAAGCCAAGATCCCCGGCGCCATCCTGATCGGCATCGTCTTGGTGACGATCGCGTCGTTCTTCTTCGGCAACCAGTTCCACGGCGTGCTGTCGCACCCGCCCTCGATTGCGCCCACGTTCCTCAAGCTCGACCTCAAGGGCGCGCTGTCGCACGGATTCTTCAACGTGGTGCTGGTGTTCTTCCTGGTTGAATTGTTCGACGCCACCGGCACGCTGATGGGCGTAGCCAAGCGCGCCGGCCTGTTGGTGCCCGAACGCATCGGCCGGCTGCACAAGTCGCTTTTCGCCGACAGCCTGGCAATCTTCTTCGGATCACTCCTCGGCACGTCCAGCACCACCGCCTACGCCGAAAGCGCGGCCGGCGTGCAGGCCGGCGGCCGCACCGGTCTCACCGCGCTCACGGTGGCCATCCTGTTCCTGCTGGCGCTCTTTTTCGCGCCGCTGGCCGGCGCCGTCCCCGAATACGCGACGGCGCCCGCGCTGCTGTTCGTGTGCTGCATCATGGCGCGCGAGTTGGCCAACATCGATTGGGACGACATCACCGAATCGGTGCCCGCGGTGCTGACGGCGATCATGATGCCGCTGACCTACTCCATCGCCAACGGCCTGGCGTTCGGCTTCATCAGCTACGCTGGCATCAAGCTGCTCTCGGGCCGCGCCAGGGAAGTGCGTTGGGTCACGTGGGTGATTGCGATCGTGTTCCTGTTCCGCTTCTACTACGTCGGGGCTGAATAACGCGACCCGCTGACACGGATTCACCAAAAAACGTCAACCAGAAGGCCTGTTTCCGTCATGCAAGCCTACCGCGCACAACTGCTGCGCTTCAACGCCCAAGGCGAAGCGCAATATGACAGCGACGGACTGCTGGTGGTCGATGGCGATCCGGCCAGCGGCATCCAGCGCGTCGTCGATGCCGGTCCCTACCGCGCGGTGGCGCAACGCCACCCGCGGGTGTCCGTGATCCACTGGCCCAATCGCATCGTCGCACCTGGTTTCATCGACATGCACGTGCACTACCCGCAGACCGACATCATCGGCTCGCCCGCGAACGGTCTGCTGCCGTGGCTGGAGAAATACACCTTCCCGGCCGAGACGCGCTTTTGCGATCCCGCGTATGCGGCCGAAGTGGCGGGCGTCTTCTTCGACGAGCTGCTGCGCCAGGGCGTGACCACGGCACTCACCTTCACCACCACCCATCCGACGTCAGTCGACGCGTTCTTCAACCGCGCCGAACGGTACGGTCTGCGCATGATGGGCGGCAAGGTGCTGCAAGACCGCAACACGCCCGACGGCCTGCGCGACGAAACCGAGCAAAGCCTGATCGACAGCGAAGCGCTGCTGCAGCGCTGGCACAAGAAAGGGCGCCTAGGCTACGCCATCACGCCGCGCTTTGCGCCCACCAGCAGCGAAGCGCAACTGCGCGGCGCAGGCGAGCTGGCAGCCCGATACCCCGACACCTGGATTCACTCGCACCTGTCGGAAAACCGGGACGAAGTGCGCTGGGTGAGCGAGCTGTTTCCGGCCACCCGCTCCTATCTGGACGTGTATCAAAAATTCGGCCTGCTGCGCGAACGGGCCGTGTACGCCCACTGCATCCACCTGGATGACGCCGACCGTCGGGTGATGCACGAGACGCACGCCGCCGCTGCCGTGTGCCCGACCAGCAATCTGTTCCTGGGCAGCGGCTTCTTCGATCATGAATCGGCCGACCGCTTCGGCGTCAGGTATGGCCTGGGCAGCGACGTGGGCGGGGGGACCAGCTTCAGCCCGTTCCGCACCATGCTGGCCACTTACTTCGTGGGTCGTGAGTGCCGCGACAAGAAGGGCGTGAGCATCGCGCCCTCTGCACTGTGGTGGAGCCACACGGGCGGTGCCGCGCGCGCCTTGGGACTGGACGGTGTGATCGGCACGTTGCAGGCCGGCACCGAAGCCGATTTCGTCGTGCTCAACCCGAAAGCCACGCCGCTTCTGGCGCGCAAGGTCGAGCGCGCGCAAAACCTGGAAGAAATGCTGTTTGCCATCATCGTCCTGGGCGATGACCGGGTGATCGAGCGCGTGGTCATCGCCTGACGTTCAAGGGGCCGCAACACCTGGGGACACCCGGCCGCGCTGATCAGCAGCCGGGATGCGTCCGCTCCGAATCGCCGGCAGGCAACCGCCGCAAGCGCTCCACGTTCTCCCGCAATGCGCGTACCACCGTGTCGATTTCGGCCTCCGTCGTGAACCGGCCGAACGTCATGCGCAGCGACGCGCCCGCCTGCTCGTCGGTCAACCCGAGCGCGCGCAACACATGGCTCGGTTCGGGGTTGGCCGACGTGCACGCGGAACCGCTGGAGACCGACACCACATCCTGCAGCGCCAGCATCAGCGCTTCGCCGCTTACGCCGTCAAAGCGAATGTTAAGGTTCTGTGGCACGCGCCGGATGGCGTCGCCATTCAAGTGAAAGCCCGGCACATCCCGCAACCCATCCAGGAAACGCCGATGCAACGCGCGCGCCCTGGTGTCATCCTGGTCCAGTTCTTCCTTTGCGATGCGGAACGCTTCGCCCATGCCGACGATCTGGTGGGTGGGCAATGTGCCCGAACGCAGGCCGCCTTCGTGTCCGCCGCCGTGCATCTGGGCCTGCAAGCGCACGCGCGGACGGCGGCAGACATAAAGCGCGCCAATCCCCTTGGGGCCGTAAGTCTTGTGGCTGGCGAGGCTCATCAAATCCACCGGCAACGCGTGAACGTCGATGGGCATCTTGCCCGTCGCCTGCGCGGCATCGACGTGGAAAATCACGCCACGCTCGCGGCAGAGCGCGCCAATCGCCGCCACGTCCTGGATCACGCCGACCTCGTTGTTCACCAGCATCACGCTCGCCAGAACCGTGTCCGATCGAAGGGCGGCCTGGAATTCGTCCAAGTTGAGCAAACCGTCCGAACCGACGCCCAGGTACGTAACCTGAAAGCTTTCCTGCTCCAGCGCATGAAGGGTATCCAGCACCGCCTTGTGCTCGGTCGCCACTGTGATCACATGCCGGCCTCGGTTGCGATGGAACTGTGCCGCGCCCTTGAGCGCCAGGTTGTCGGACTCAGTTACGCCCGATGTCCAGACAATTTCCTGCGCATCGGCGCCCACCAGCGCCGCCACTTGCCGGCGCGCCGTATCCACCGCCTTGCGCGCCTCCCAGCCCCAGGGATGGGTGCTGCTCGCCGGATTGCCGAATTGGTCACGCAACCACGGCAGCATGGCCGCGACCACGCGCGGGTCCACCGGCGTCGTCGCGGCGCAGTCCATGTAGATCGGAAGTGGCCGGGTTCGGGTCATCGCATTTTGCGTTTCACGAGACCCCATTGTCGGCGCAACTCCGCGACATGACCGCAGGTTGGCCGGCGTCGCGCGCAGTGCGGGGTGCACGCGTAGAATCTTTCAACGACCATGATCAAAGCACGTTGGAAACTCTGGGCAGCGGGCGCTGCGCTCGCGGGAACGCTCGCCCTGGCAGGCTGCGCGCAACAAGCAGCGCCGCAGTCGACGTTCACCTTGCTCGACGGCAACACTGAAACCACCCAAGATTTCAAAGGCAAAGTCACGCTGGTGAAGTTCTGGGCCACAAGTTGCACCACGTGCGTGGCCGAAATGCCGGAAGTGGTCGCCACCTACGACAAATACAAGAACAAGGGCTACGACACCATTGCGGTCGCCATGCAGTACGACCCGCCGAGCTACGTGAAGAATTACGCGCAAACGCGCAAGCTGCCATTCAAGGTGGCCATCGACAGCACCGGTCAAGTTGCCAAGGCTTGGAACGACGTGCAATTGACGCCCACGCTCTATCTCGTGGACAAACACGGCCAAATCGTCAAGCGCTACATTGGTCCGCCCGACTTCGCCGAGTTGGACAAGCTGATCGAAAAGTTGCTTGCGCAAGCGTGACGCTGAAGTGAGTGCTGGGCCTGTGTTCAAAAGCCCATGCTCTTCGCAGGTGTGCGCCGCCAATCGCAGCGCGCTTCTTGCAATGCGTGAAAGGCGGCCTTTCCGCCCACCCCTAGCACGAGCCGCCTGACTCAAAATTTCCCTTGAACTGCCGTGGGCACGAGCCACTCCGAAGTCAAAATCGTCTCCGCGCACGACGCTGATCAGATTGGCGCCGCGCGCGCCCTGTTTCGCGAGTACGCAGCCAACCTCGGCGTGGACCTGAGTTTCCAAGGATTCGAGGCTGAACTGGACGCGCTGCCTGGCGACTACCAAGCGCCCGGCGGCGCATTGCTGCTGGCGCAAGTCGAAGGCGAATGGGCCGGTTGCTGTGCGCTGCGACCCACGCACGACACTGGCTTTACGGACGCTGCGGAAATGAAACGCCTTTATGTGCGCGACGTGTTTCGCGGTTTTGGTCTCGGCCGGCAACTGGCCGAACGCATTCTGGAAACCGCAACACAACTCGGCTACGCGCGCGTGCTGCTGGATACGCTGGACGATATGGAAGCTGCGCGCGCCCTGTACGCCGACTTGGGCTTTACCGAAATCCCACCCTATTACGACAACCCACTGCCCGGCGCCCATTATCTGATGGCCGACTTGCGGCAGCATTGACCGCAAACTGGCGCGCTTGAAGGGGTGACGTAAACGGCTCCAGCGCCGTCACGCACCCGGCCCAGTCAACGAATCCTCAGGCGTGCTTGACTTGGCCCAGCAGCGTCGCGGCGCCGCTCACTTCGGCCTTGGTGGGATCGCCCTCGACGTTCAGCGTGACCACCTTGCCGTTCTTCACCAGCATGGAATAGCGCTTGCTGCGCACGCCGAGTCCGTGGCCGCTCAAATCAATTTCGAGCCCGGCCTTCTTGGTGAATTCGGCGCTGCCGTCAGCCAGCATGCGGATTTTCCCGGTCGTCTTCTTGTCGCGCGCCCACGCACCCATGACGAACGGATCATTCACCGACACGCACCAGATCTCGTCAACACCCGCTTTCAGCAGCGCGTCGTGCTCCTTCATGAAGCCGGGCAAGTGCTGGTTCGAGCAGGTCGGCGTGAACGCGCCCGGCACCGCGAACAACGCGATGGTCTTGCCCGCCGCAGCCTTGTGCACATCCACCGGATTGGGGCCGATGCTGCAACCGCCGCCTTCGACTTCCGAATACTCAGCCAACGTCACCGCGGGCAGTTGATCGCCGATTCGAATCATTTCTGGACTCCTTGAATTTCAACCCGGTGCCTCGTGCAAGCCAGCCTGCGCCGCACGGAGGCATCATCCAAACAAAAACAGCCCACATTGTGAGCTGTTTCCACGCGCCGCACGACGTGTGCGGTTTTCTTGGCATCAGGCAACGCCGGCGTTACACCTGCACCGCTTTTTGCACCAGGCGGGTAGCCACCCAGTTCTTGGTCTTGGAAATCGGCCGGCTTTCGGCGATTTCGATGGTGTCGCCCAGTTTGTACTCGCCTTTTTCGTCGTGCGCGTGGTACTTGGACGAACGCGTGACGACTTTGCCGTAAATCGGGTGCCGCACGCTGCGTTCCACCAATACCGTGACTGTCTTGGAACGCTTGTCGCTCACCACCTTGCCGATAAACGTCCGCGTCCGCTTCGCTGCTTTGGTTTCTGCCATCTTCATTCAACCTTTATTGAGCCACGACCTGCTGTTTCTCAGCGAGCACCGTCTTGGCGCGCGCAATCGCGCGCCGCGTCTGCCCCAGTTGCGCCGTGTTGCCGAGTTGCTGCGTGGCCTTCTGCATGCGCAAATTGAAGTGCGCCTTCTGCAGGTCCTTGATTTCCGCCTGCAGTTCATCGGCGTTCTTCTGACGTAATTCCGTCGTCTTCATGTCTGTCTCTCCTGCCGTTTACTACTGGCCGACCATGCGGGTGACGAAGGTGGTGCGCAGCGGCAGCTTGGCCGCGGCCAGCGCCAGCGCTTCACGCGCCAGTTCCTCGGACACACCCACGATTTCGTAGAGCACCTTGCCCGGCTGAATTTCGGCAACGTAATACTCGGGATTGCCCTTGCCGTTACCCATCCGCACTTCCGCCGGTTTGGTGGAAATGGGCTTGTCCGGGAAGATGCGAATCCAGATGCGCCCGCCGCGCTTCACGTGGCGCGAAATCGCGCGCCGGGCGGCCTCGATCTGGCGCGCGGTCAAGCGGCCGCGGTCAATCGATTTCAGGCCGAAATCACCAAACGCAACCGAGTTTCCGCGCGTTGCGATGCCGGTATTGCGGCCTTTCTGTTCCTTGCGATATTTTCGACGTGCTGGTTGCAGCATGACTCATTCCCCCTTGGGCTGTGGCTGTGCCGCAGCCGGCGCGGCGGCCTCGGCCACACCTGACACCGCCTCGGCCGGCTTGTCGCTGCCGTCGCCCCCAGCCGGGTGCAGCGTGGTACGGCGGCGCGCCCCGGCGCCGCCACGGCTGTCTCGTTCACCACGGCGCGGACGACGCTGACGGCGTTCCTCGTCATCAGGGCGCGGCGTCGAATCGAGCGACGGCGCGTCGTTGCGACCCAAGTTGTCGCCTTTGTAAACCCACACCTTGACGCCGATTGAGCCATATGTGGTGTGTGCTTCCGAAAAACCGTAATCGATGTCGGCGCGCAGCGTGTGCAGCGGCACACGACCTTCGCGGTACCACTCGGTACGCGCAATTTCGATACCGTTCAAGCGACCCGCCGACATGATCTTGATGCCCTGGGCGCCCAGGCGCATAGCGTTTTGCAACGCGCGCTTCATGGCGCGGCGGAACGCAATGCGCTTTTCGAGCTGCTGCGTGATTGAGTCGGCAATCAGTTGCGCGTTGACTTCAGGCTTGCGCACTTCCTCGATGTTGACGGCGACCGGTACTTTCAACTGGTCGGCCAGTTCCTTCTTCAGGCGTTCGATGTCCTCGCCCTTCTTGCCGATCACGACACCCGGGCGCGCCGAGTAAATCGTGATGCGAGCGTTCTTTGCCGGGCGCTCGATCAGCACGCGCGACACCGCCGCGTTCTTGAGTTTGGCTCTCAGATGTTCGCGCACCTTCAAGTCTTCGGCCAGCATACCGGCGAATTTGCGATCGTTCGCGTACCAGCGGCTGCTCCAGTCACGGCTGACCGCGAGGCGAAATCCGGTGGGGTGAATCTTTTGTCCCATAGTCTTTCCGAACCTTCCTTACTCGCCAACCGTCACGTACACGTGGCTCGTCGGCTTCGACAGCCGGGCGCCGCGGCCCTTGGCACGAGCGCGCGAGCGCTTCAGCACCGCGCCACGCTCGACGTGCACCGCCTTGACGCGCAACTCGTCGATGTCGGCGCCTTCGTTGTGTTCTGCATTGGCAATGGCCGACTCGAGCACCTTGCGCACGATGCCGGCCGCTTTCTTCTGCGTGAAATTGAGAATGTTGAGCGCCTCGTCCACTTTCTTGCCACGAATCAGGTCCGCCACCAAGCGTCCCTTCTCCGTCGACAGGCGCACCCCGCGGACAGCCGCGCGCGTTTCTGTTGCCATGATGCTATCCCTTGCTCGTTGTGGAGGTCGTGGCCTTCTTGTCGCCGGTGTGGCCCTTGAAGGTGCGCGTCAGCGCAAACTCGCCCAGCTTGTGCCCGACCATCTGGTCGGTGATGTACACCGGAACGTGCTGCTTGCCGTTGTGCACGGCAATCGTGAGACCGATGAAATCAGGCAACACCATGGAGCGACGCGACCATGTCTTGATCGGCTTCTTGTCCTTGGTGGCCACGGCCTTGTCGACTTTGGCCAGCAGGTGGTGGTCCACGAACGGACCTTTTTTCAATGAACGTGCCATAGCTGATCCTTATTTCTTGCGCCGTGACACGATCATGCTTTGCGTGCGACGGTTGCTGCGCGTGCGATAGCCCTTGGTCGGGTTGCCCCACGGGTCGACCGGATTGCGACCCGTGCCGGTGTGTCCTTCGCCGCCGCCGTGCGGGTGGTCGATCGGGTTCATAGAAACGCCCAGTACCGTGGGTCGAATCCCGCGCCAGCGCGTAGCGCCAGCCTTGCCCAAACGGCGCAAGCTGTGTTCTTCGTTGGCCACTTCGCCAATCGTGGCGCGGCACTCGATGTGGATCTTGCGCACTTCGCCCGAGCGCATGCGCACCTGGGCATATTCGCCTTCGCGCGCCAACAACGTGGCCGACGCACCGGCGGAGCGCGCAATCTGCGCGCCAGCACCTGGCTTCATCTCGATGCAGTGAATCACCGAACCCACCGGCACGTTGCGAATCGGCAGCGTGTTGCCGACGCGAATCGGCGCCTCCGAGCCGCTGACAATGCTGGCACCCACCTCGACGCCACGTGGCGCAATGATGTAGCGGCGTTCGCCATCGGCATAGCACACCAGCGCAATGTGCGCCGAGCGATTCGGGTCGTATTCGATCCGTTCCACCTTGGCGGTGATGCCGTCTTTGTTGCGCAGAAAATCGATCACGCGATAGTGGTGGCGCGAACCGCCGCCCTTGTGGCGCGTGGTAATGCGGCCGTTGTTGTTGCGGCCCGCGTTCTGCATCTGCGGCTCCAGCAGCGGTGCGAAGCCCGATCCCTTGTGCAGATGGCTGCGGGAGATTTTGACCATGCCGCGCCGACCGGCGGACGTGGGTTTGACTTTGATGACGGCCATGGCTCTACGCAGCCTCCCCTGACAAGTTCAGCTGTTGTCCTTCCTGTAGCACGACGTACGCCTTGCGCACGTTGTTGCGGCGGCCCATGGTGCGGCCGAAGCGCTTGGATTTGCCCTTGATGTTGGCCACCGACACGGCCTTCACCTGGACACTGAACAGCAACTCCACCGCAGCCTTGATTTCCGGCTTGGTCGCGTCTTTCAGCACCTGGAACACCACGGCGTTTCCTTTTTCGGATGCCATCGTGGCTTTTTCGGAGACGATGGGCGCCAGCAGGATCTGCATCAGGCGGCCATCGTCGAATTGGCGCTCTTTCGGGTTCGGATTGATACGGCTCATGCGAACATCTCCCCCAGCTTGTCGATCGCGCCCTTGGTGACCAATACCTTCTGGTAACCGATCAGGGACACCGGATTGGTGTAGCGCGGCTCGATCACCAGCACATTGCCGAGATTGCGCGACGCGAGGTACAGGTTCTCGTCGATCTCGTCGGCGATGACCAGCACGGAATCCAGTTTCATGTCCCTAAAGCGCTGCGCCAGTTGTTTGGTCTTGGGCGAATCCACTTTCATGGCGTCAACCACGGCCAAGCGGCCTTCACGCGTCAACTGCGACAGGATCGACGCGATGCCGGCGCGATACATCTTCTTGTTGATTTTGTGGCTGAAATTCTCGTCCGGACTGCTCGGGAAAATCTTGCCGCCGCCGCGCCACAGCGGCGAGGAGGTCATGCCGGCGCGGGCGTTGCCCGTACCCTTTTGACGGAATGGCTTGCGCGTGCTGTGGCGCACCGCACTCCGGTCTTTTTGCGCGCGTGTTCCCTGGCGTGCATTGGCCTGGTAGGCCACCACCACCTGGTGGATCAGCGCTTCGTTGTAGTCGCGGCCGAACACCGTATCGGGCGCGTCCACCTTGGTCGACGCCTGCCCCTGTTCATTCAAAACGTCGAGTTGCATCAGTGCGCCTCCCCTTCGACCGCAACCGCCGGCATCTTGATGGCCGGACGAACGGTCACGAAGCCACCCTTGGCACCGGGTACCGCGCCGCGGATCATCAGCAACTGGCGCGCTTCGTCAACCCGAACCACGTCCAGATTCTGGGTTGTGACGATTTCGTCGCCCATGTGGCCGGTCATTTTCTTGCCCGGAAACACGCGACCCGGATCCTGCGCCATGGAAATCGAGCCCGGCACGTTATGCGAACGGCTGTTGCCGTGCGTCGCACGCTGCGACTTGAAATTGTGGCGCTTGATGGTGCCGGCGTAGCCCTTGCCGATCGAACGCCCCTGCACATCAACCTTCTGGCCGACCGCAAAAATCTGCGCGATCGGGAGTGTGGCGCCTGCGGCGAATTTCTGGGCGACGTCACCGGCCACGAGGAATTCGCGGGTGACTTCGCCCGCTTCCACGCCGGCTTTGGCCAGATGGCCCGCCTGTGGTTTGGTGACGCGCGAGGCCTTGCGCTGGCCAAACGTCACTTGCAGTGCGCTGTAGCCATCGTGTTCGCTGGTCTTGACTTGAGTCACCCGGTTGTTTGAAACGTCCACCACCGTGACCGGCACAGAGACGCCGTCATCGGTGAACAGACGCATCATTCCAACCTTGCGCCCAAGCAACCCCAATCGGTTGCTTTTATCCATGTTGTTGACTCCTGAGCTTTCACCGCGAAGCACTTCAATTGGCGCCCGCGTTGGTGTGTGAAAGGGGTTACGACTTCTATCGAAAAAGAAGAACTGCGCATTGTACGCGAATCACGAAACGCGCGTCATCAAGGCGCGCTCTCGTGATCCGCCCAACGCACGCTTTACTGCAACTTGATTTCGACGTCCACGCCCGCCGGCAAATCAAGCTTCATCAGCGCGTCGACTGTCTTGTCGGTGGGATCGACGATGTCCATCAAGCGCTGGTGCGTGCGGATCTCAAGCTGATCGCGGCTCGTCTTGTTGACGTGCGGCGAGCGCAGGATGTCGAAGCGCTTCATGCGCGTGGGCAGGGGCACAGGGCCCCGGACCACGGCGCCCGTGCGCTTGGCGGTTTCGACGATTTCCGCGGCCGACCGATCGATCAGCTTGTAGTCAAACGCCTTCAGGCGAATGCGAATTTTCTGCTGTGCCATGCATCCGCCCCTTACTCGATGATTTTTGCCACGACCCCGGCGCCCACCGTGTGGCCGCCCTCGCGGATGGCGAATCGCAGGCCCTCTTCCATCGCAATCGGGGCGATCAGCTTGACCGTGAGGCTCACGTTGTCGCCGGGCATCACCATCTCCTTGCCCTCGGGCAGCTCGATGGAGCCGGTCACGTCG
>SCQQ01000015.1 GCA_004299095.1 Burkholderiaceae bacterium
AGATCCACGCCTTCCAGCGCGGGAGCGATGGCCTGCTGTTGATAGAGCAGCGCACGGCCTCCCGTCAGGCCCCAAGCCAGCAGCAGCGCTGCGATCAGCCAGAGCGGCGCCACCCAGCGCTTCGCGCGCCGGCTGGCCCAAACCGCCCAAAGCAGCAACGTTGCCGCAACGCCCGCGGCCGCGCCGTATGCGAACGCGCCCGACAGCGCGCGCTGCTGCAGTTGCAGCGCCGTGCCGGCAATCCAACCCAGCGGCACGAGCATGAGCGCCACGCCCACGCGGCGCGCCAGGTTCGTTTTCGTCGCAGCCTGCTGCGGCACGGCCCCTCCTGCTTAAGGGATGCCCTGCACAACCTCTCGTGCGTCGCACGTCGCTCGGGTCTCGCAGAGCATCTCTGGCGATCCATCCAGAAACGCGCCATTCTGCGTGATAGGCTTCACAAATCTCATTTCACCAAGCGATTTCTTCACCATGACCATTGCAGCCAAACTCAAGGAACTCGGAATCCAACTGCCGCCAGCATCCACGCCGGCCGCCGCCTATGTGCCATACGTGCGCACCGGCAACCTGATTTTTCTCTCGGGTCACATCGCCAGGAAGAATGGCAAGGTCTGGGTCGGGCAACTGGGCCGCGACATGACCACGGCCGAAGGCAAGCAGGCCGCGCGCGCCGTGGCCATCGACATGATCGGCACCCTGAACGCGGCGCTGGATGGCAACCTGGAGCGCGTGCGCCGCATCGTCAAGGTGATGAGCCTGGTGAATTCAACCGCCGACTACACCGAGCACCACATGGTGACCAATGGCTGCTCCGAGCTGCTGGGCGAAGTCTTCGGCGACAAAGGCAAGCACGCGCGCGATGCCTTTGGCGTAGCGCAAATCGCGCTCGGCGCGTGCGTAGAAATCGATTTGATCGCCGAAGTGGATTGAGGCCCGGTCCAGCCGCATTCACGCGTCTTCCGGATTCGACGCGTGGGCTGAGGCCGCCTCCGCGCCGTCCCCCAGGCCCGGCAACGCCGCCTGGGCCTGCGCATCGGGCAGCGCTTCCACGTCTTTCAGCTTGCGGTGCATGACGCGCGAGCGTCGCTCGGCGCTGTCGAGCGTATTCAGCACCGTTTGCGTCTGCGTTTTGACGCGCGCCAGCACATCGCCGAACTTGCCGAATTCAGTCTTGACCGCGCTCAGGACTTGCCAGACCTCGCTGCTGCGCTTCTCGATCGCCAGCGTGCGGAAACCCATCTGCAGGCTGTTCAACAAGGCGAGCAGCGTGGTCGGGCCAGTCAGCGTGACATGGCAGTCACGCTGCAAGCTTTCCATCAGACCGGGACGGCGCAGCACTTCGGCGTACAGCCCCTCGGTCGGCAAAAACAGGATCGCAAAATCCGTGGTGTGGGGCGGCTCCACGTATTTCCGGGCGATATCGGCCGCTTCGGCGCGCACCCGGCTTTCCAGCGCTTTCCCCGCGGTTTCCGCGGCAACCGCGTCGGCCTGCTGCTGCGCGTCCAGCAGGCGCTCGTAATCTTCCGTTGGAAATTTGGCATCGATCGGCAGCCACACCGGTTGGCCATCCTCGCCGCGGCCCGGCAAGCGAATCGCGAAATCCACGGCGTTGCGGCTCTCGGGGCGCACCGTGACTTGTGCGGCGTATTGCTCGGGTGCCAACACCTGCTCCAGCAATTGTCCGAGCTGCACCTCACCGAACATGCCGCGCGTCTTGACGTTGGAAAGCAGGTGCTTCAGATCGCCCACGCCCTGCGCCAGCGTCTGCATTTCGCCCAGCCCCTTGTGCACCTGCTCCAGCCGGTCGGCCACCTGCTTGAAGCTCTCGCCCAGGCGCTGCTCCAGCGTGGCGTGCAGCTTTTCGTCGACCGTCTGGCGCATTTCCTCCAGCTTGGCGGCGTTGGTGGTTTGCAACTGGTTCAACTGCTGCTCCAGCGTGGCGCGCACTTCCTGGATGCGGCGGTCGTTGTTGTCGGACAGCACTTGCAGGCGCTGCTGCAGCGTCTCGGACAGCCCGGTGCGCAACTGACCCAATTGCTGCGCGAACGCGTCGAGTTGCGCGTTCTGCGTGCGCGTGGTTTCCTGCGTCTGCTGGTTCAGCGAGAGCGCCAACGCCTGCAACTGCTCCACCAGCGTGTCGCCGAGCGTTCCACGCAACTGCGTGAGTTGCGCCGCCAGCGCGTCGACTTGCGTGTTTTGCGTGCGGATCGCTTCGGCGGATTGGCTGGTGAGCGCGCCCTGGAACGTGGCCAGCGCGTGCGCCAGCTCCTGCCGGTTGGCGCGGCTGCCGTCGCCGATTTCCTGCCGCAGGTGGCGCTCGAGCGCGTCGCCGTGCTGGCCCACGACGTCGCCCAGCAGGTGTTGCATCTGCTCGGCCGATGCCACATCGGTCGGGCGCCGCGACCGTCGCAGCAGGACGGCAAGCAGCAGGAACACGTTGAGCAACGCCAAGGCCGCGCAGACCCAGAGCAAATTGTTGGTCGTCATGATTCGAATCAAACCTTGTGTTGGTGCCGAAGCCGCAGCGTGCGGAACGTCCACCGTCAGCGCCCGCTCGCCGACGCGAGGTCATTTTAAAAATCCATGCCGCGCTCAGACCGAACGTGTGGCCGGACGCCACGTCGAACCGGAGTGCGATCCCGTTGAACGCTTGAATCGACTCCGTCCACCCTTGGGACTGCCCCGAGACGGGACGAAGAATCCTCGATCTCAATCAAGCGGATTCCCTCTGTGTACCGCCCACCCTCACTCCAACGATTGCATCCGCGCAACCTGGCCGGTCGTCGCGTGCTCCAGACAGAAACGAACTCGCACCGCGTCTTCCTTCGCGCCCGCCTCACGGGCAACGATCAATCCGGCACCGAACGCGGCCCAGGCCCAAAACGCCGTGGTTCAAGGCGCACGGGAGGTCGCCACAATCGGCCCGTGCTTTCGCGCAGCGGGTTTGATGCTGCTACGATGGATCGGCAGTTCACGGCACTCGATACGACGCTGACCATGCCCAGCCGCCAGGACAACCCCGAAACGCTTCGCAAGCTGTTGCAGCAAACGCCGCTCTTCGGCGCGTTGCAGCCGACCGAGTTGGACGCGATCCTGGCCGGCACGCGCCGCGTGGAGCTCAAGGCCGGCACCACGCTCTTCCGCGCGGGCGATCCGTGCACCGGCTTTTACATCGTCGTCTATGGTGGAATCAAGGTCATTCAGGCATCGCCGACCGGCACCGAGCGCGTGATCCGATTGATCAGCCCCGGCAACAGCTTCGGCGAGGCGCTGATGTTTCTGCAAAAGGACTACATCGTGAGCGCCGCGGCGATTCAGGACACGCTGGTGCTGCACATCGGCCGGGCGACCCTCCTGGAGGAGCTCGCGCGGAACGCGCTGCTCGCCACCAAGATGCTCGCGAGCCTGAGCTACAAGCTCTACATGCTGGTGGGCGACATGGGCGCCTACACCATGCACAACGGCACGCAGCGGCTGATCGGCTACATCCTGCGTGAATTCAACCAGACCAAGGAACTGTCGTTTCGCATCAACGTGAACAAGAAAATCATTGCGTCGCGCCTCAATCTGACACCCGAGCGGTTCTCCCGCATCCTCCGCGAACTGGACGACAAAAAGCTGCTGCGGGTGCGCGGGCGCGTGTTCACCATCCTTGATCTCGAAGGGTTGAAAACCTATCAATGAGCGCCGCTGCGCGCCCGCCGCTTACTTCGGATTCAACTGCGCCAGGAAGGCCGACAGATCGGCGATTTCCGTATCGGAGAGGTTCTTCGCCATCGGTTCCATGATGGGGTTCTGGCGGCTGCCGTCGCGGAAGGCTTTCAACTGCGTGACCAGGTACTGCTCTTTCTGGCCGTTCAGATTGGGATAGATCGGCGCCACGGCGATCCCGCCGGGGCCGTGACAGGCGATGCAGGTCGCGTCGTACTGCTTCTTGCCTGCAGCCGGATCGGCGGCGCGCGCCGACAAGGCAAAAAATGCAAGGGCCAAAGTCAACGTGGCGAGGATGGCGGGCTTGATCATGGGTCAGACTCCGTGACGAGAGAAAGTGGGAATCGAAATTTTTCTGAAATCGCGTCAGCGCCGCCTGGCCAGATCACGCTTGTAGAGCGCGGCCCAGAGTGCCACCACCGGCACCACGCAGCCGACCCAGAACGGACCCCAGAACGCCAGATTGGAAAAGGTGCGCGTTGCCAACGGAAACAGCGCCAGGATGGCGAGCGCCACCGCCAGCACGATGTTCACCCAACTGAACCACGGGTGCGGATCGCTGAAGCGCGCCCACAGCGCCACGACCAGGATGATGGTCGCGAACACCAGGAGCGGCAGGAACTGCTGCTGCACCCAGGTCGGGTACAGGACGGTGGAATACACCAGCACCAGCCCGGCCAGCGTATTGATCAGGTTGGCAATCATGAAGGGACCTCCTCGGAGTGCAGCGCTTGGAGATAGCGCAAGGTCATGGGGGGAATGAAGGCATAGACCAGGCCGCTCACCAGGATCAGGGCCTTCCACTTGAAATCGAGTGGCGTGAGGAAGGCGATGGCCACCGCCAGACCCAGCGCAACGGCGTAAGCCAGCAGCGCGAGCCAGAGCATGCCCTTGCTGCGGCGCGTCTTGCCAAGGCAGTAGAGCAGGCCCCAGGCGCCGCCCGCGGTGACGAACAGCCCCATGAGGATGGCGGTCACGAGCAACAGCACGGGCGTCATCACGCGGCCTCCGTTCCCAGCCGGTGTACCTCTACGGGATAGTCGGCGGGCATGGGCACCTTCTTCACGGCCGTCAGCAAGTCATAGACCAGCATGATGTAGCCGAGCGCAAACACGGCGCCGAAGCCGCTGCGCGCCCAGAGGCCGCTCACATACCACGGGTTTTCGGAAGCGACGGTGTAGGCCATGAGCGTGGAGCCGCCCATGGCGCGCTCGAAGAAGGCCTGCGCCATGCCCGCGAGCAGCAGCGAGGTGACCATGCCGACCATGCCCAGGTTGAGCAGGCCGTAGCCCCAATACCAGCGCTTGTGGTCCAGCAGCTGCGTGCCCGAGACCTTCTGCTTGGCGATGTAGAGCACGGCGATGATGCCGCACACGTAGGCGCCGTAGAAGGCGAAGTGGCCGTGCGATGCCGTCCACTGCGTGCCGTGCGAGAACAGGTTGATCTGCGGCAGCGTCATCATGAAGCCGAAGATGCCGGCGCCGATGAAGTTGAGCATGGCCTCGGTCGTGATCCAGATGTAGGCCGGCCGGTTGCGCGTCTTCAGGCGGTGTTCGCCCGCGTCGTAGATCGCGTGCACCACCATGCCGAGGAGCGGCAGTGGCTCCAGCGCCGAGAAGAAGCCACCGATCGAGAGCCAGTATTCGGGCGTGCCGATCCAGAAGTAGTGGTGACCCAGGCCCAGGATGCCCGCGCCCAGCACCAGCATGACCTCGATGTAGAGCCAGGTCTCGACGATCTTGCGCGAGGTGCCCATCACGTCCATCAGCACCCACGCCATGATCACGCCGATCAGCACTTCCCAGGTGCTTTCCACCCACATGTGCACCAGCCACCACCACCAGTAGAGGTCGGTGGACATGTTGCGGTCGTGCGAGAAGGCGTCGAGGTAGACGCCGATGAGCGGTACCATGTCGAGGGCGAGCACCCACATGATCCCGGTCACCTTGCGCGCCTTCACGCAGGTCATGATGATGTTGTAGGCGAAGACCGACATCACCAGCGTGATGCCGATCGCCGCCCAGATCGGCGCTTCCACGTACTTGCGGCCCTGCTGGATGAACCAGAGCGTGAAGAAATCGGCCTTGCCGGTCTGCACGAACAGGAAGGTCAGGATGACCAGGGCCACCGCGATGCAGAAGACCCAGAAGAAGATTTCAGCGGCGCGAATGCCCGCCACTTCGCGCCCGAGCTCCTTGGGCAAGTACCAGTAGATCGCGCCCATCAGGCCCATCAGGATCCAGATCACCAGGCCGTCGATGTGCACCGTCTTGGCCATGCTGAAGTCGAAGACGCCGTAGAGCATGCCCGGGAACAGGTAGTAGAGCGATGCCAGGAAGCCGAACAGGATCATGGCGCCGAACAGCACCACCGCGGCGGTCAGGTATTTGAGCCCGAGCCGCTGCGAGCGGTACAGCGTGGCGGAGCGGAAGAGCGTCTGGTCTTGAGCCATCGTGAATCTCCTTTATCCTAAAAACGGCAGTTGAATGCGCTCGCCGGTGCCGCTATCGGTGTGTCGTGCAAGGCGAGACAACGCTGCGGGCTCGTGCCCGCGAGGCGGAGCAACGCCGCACGGCGCGCCGAGAGTGGTGCTGGCGAGTGCATAGCGCCCTCATCCAATCGGTGAGTGCTATCGAAGGCGGTGTAGTCAATAACCATGCCGTTTCCCGAGTCGTTGCGAGCGGTCAACTGCCGTTTTTAGGGTTATTGCCCGTTCGGTACGCTGCGCCCGAAGCCCGCAGGGAAGCCGTTGGTGTCCACGGACGAGAGCCACTTCAGGTAAGCCACGGTGGCGCGCGCCTCGTCTTCGTCGATGTTCAGGTTCGGCATGCGCCGGTTCCAGGTGGGATATTTGTCCGGATGCATGAGGAACTCCACCATGGCTTCTTCCTGCGTGCTCTTGCCGGTCATGGGCATCCAGATTTGATGCCAGGCCGGGTCCAGCCACGACTTGGTCAAATCGGGGCCGTAGTAGGCGCCGTTGCCGAAGATGGTGTGGCAGTTCATGCAGTTGCGGCTCTGGATCACCAGCTTTCCCTTGAGCATCAGGTCGGCCGCTTCCGGTTCGCTGACCTTCTTGCCGAAGAGCGGCTGCTCGCCGCCGATCACCGGCACGTCGGCGTGGCGGTTCCAGTCGTACGCGTAGCCGATCTTCTGGTTGATCACGTCGTAGTCCGGCACGTTGATGCCGCCGTGCGCGATGTAGCGGTAGCTGTCGATGGTCAGGAACGCCAGCACGATCAGCATCACCAGCGTGGTGCTGACGGCGCCGGCGCGCCAGAACAGGGGGTCTCGGATATTTACTGCGTTGGCCACTGCACTCGCTCCTCAGCCTGTCAAGGAAGAATCCTGGAATCCGCGCGTGCGCCCTACCGTTCGCGGCTGCGGCCGCAGCGCACGCAGTGCCCCCCACACGTGCCGCAAGGGCGATTCGCGCAGCGGCAAATCAGCCGTCACGTGCGCCGCCAGCGCCTGGCGCAGCGGGGCGATCCGGCTGCCGGCCTGCAGCAGCGCGCGCCGCAGCGGCAGCGCCCGGCGGCGATCGTCGGTGTAGAGGTGCGCCAGCGCTTGCGTCCCGGCAAAAATCAGGGCGCCGCTTGTGCGCAGGCGGCGCTGGTACTGCGCCAAGGCCCGCGCGTGCCCCGGATCGCCATGGCGGACGGCGCCTTCCGCCACCGCGCCCGCCAGGTGGCGTACGCCCGCCAGTCCCAGGTTGAAGCCGTGCGCCGTGACTGGGTGCATGCCGATGGCCGCGTCACCCACCAGCGCAAAGCGCGTCGCGGCAAAGCGGTGCGCCCAAGTCGCCACGAGCGGATACGCATGCAGCGTACTTTCGGGCGTCACGGCGCCCAGGCGACCTTCGTAACGCAGGGCCAGTTCGGCACCCAGTTGCTCTGGCGAGAGTTCGCGCCAATGCTGCGCTTCGGCCGCATCGACGGTGAGCACAAGCGACGACAGGCGGTCGCCAAGCGGCAACAGCGCGCGCATCTGCCCGCGGCCGAACCACTCCCACGCGGTGCGGTCGTTGGAGCGGGCGTGGTGCGCGCGCACCAGCAGCATGGTCTTGCCGAAATCGTGCGTGGAAGTCGCGATGCCGCGCATGCGCCGCAGCGCGGAAAAACGCCCGTCGGCGGCCACCACGAGGCGCGCCTGCAGACGGCTGCCATCCGATAAACCCACAGCCGCGGAGACCGGCCCGGTCTCGAGCCGCTCGACCGACACATCGCCATGGAAGCGGATGTTCGCATGGGTGCTGGCCGCTTCCCATGCGGCGGCACGGATCACGTGGTTGGAAACCAGCACGCCGAGGCGGTCGCGCGCCACGCTCGCGCTGTCGGCGACGAAGCCGGCGGCCGCGTCGTCCATGATGCGGGCCCGCGCGATCGGCGCCTTGTCGGCCTCGGCGATGCGCCGCCAGATGCCGAGCGACTGCAGCAACTGGATCGAGGTTTGCGTGAGCGCCACTTCGCGCCCGTCGAACGGCGGCGTCGCGAGCGTTTCAGCGCTTTGGCGATCAACCACGTCCACCTGGAATCCGCGCTCCGCCAGTGCGGTGGCAAGGCACAACCCGGCGGGTCCCGCGCCGACGACGACGATCCTTGCATCCATAAACCGCTTCCCTGCTTGCGTTTTTGTTATCACCGTTATTCGGACGATCGCCCCGGATTTCCGCACCCGCGGGCAATGCCGACAAAGTGTTCGCGAAAACGCGCACGCAGAAATTGATTTGAGTCAAGCAATCGCAAGCTTGCGTACTTCAGAGGGGTGCAATTCGAGGCAAAGCACCTATAAAAGCGGGGCAACCCCGCCTGTCGTCCGCGCTGGTGCGCACCGCGACATCCAACCTTTCCCTCCCACACTTCAAGTCATGCAAACACCCGACCTGGCGCAAATGGACATTTCCGCCGAGCTGATCCGCCGCTTCGATCGCAGCGGTCCGCGCTACACCTCCTACCCCACGGCCGACCGCTTCCAGCCGGGGTATCCGGCCGCCAACTACCGTGCCCATCTGCAAGCGCGCGCCAGCGCAGCCGCGGCGCCGCCGCTTTCGGTCTACGTGCACCTGCCGTTTTGCGAATCGCTGTGCTATTTCTGCGCCTGCAACAAGATCATCACGCAGGATCACGGCAAGGCGGCGGGCTACCTGGACGTGCTGTTCGCCGAAATGAATCTGGTCGGCGCGCTGCTCGGAAGCCACCGCCGGGCCGTGCAACTGCACCTCGGCGGCGGCACACCCACGTTCCTGAGCGCGGAGGAACTCGCGGCGCTCATGGTCCACCTGCGCCGCCACTTCGAATTCACGGCGGACGCCGAATTGGGCATCGAAATCGACCCGCGCACGGTCGGCGCGGCAACGCTCGCCATGCTGGCCGGCCTGGGCTTCAACCGCACCAGCTTCGGCGTGCAGGATTTCAACCCCGACGTGCAGAAAGCCGTCAACCGCATTCAGCCGTTCGAGATGGTGCAAGGCGCGCTGCTGGCGGCGCGGGCCAACGGCTTCCGCTCGATCAACACCGACCTGATTTACGGGCTGCCGAAGCAGACGCTGGCCACCTTCAGCCACACGCTGGACCAACTGATCGGGCTCTCGCCCGACCGCATCGCGCTCTACAACTACGCGCACCTGCCAGAGCGCTTCAAGGCGCAGCGGCTGATCCACGCCGAAGATTTGCCTTCGGCCGAAACACGGCTGCAGATCTTCTTGATGTCACTGCAGCGGCTGCAGGAGGCGGGCTACGTCTACATCGGCCTGGACCACTTTGCCAAGCCCGACGACGAGTTGAACCGCGCCCGGCTCGACCACAGCCTGCACCGCAATTTCCAGGGCTATACCACGCGCGCCGAGTGCGACCTGATCGGCTTCGGCATTTCCGCCATCGGCAAGATCGGCAACGCCTACATCCAGAACCAGCACATCCGCAAACCGTGGGCCGAAGCGGTTTTACAGGGTGAATTGCCGGTCTCGAAAGGCGTGGATCTCAGCGCCGAAGACGTGATGCGGCGCGAAACCATCATGGCCATCATGTGCGGCGTGCCGATCGATTTCGACGCCTTCCAAACGCGCCACGGGGTCGATTTCGAGGCGCACTTCTCACCCGAGCTGGCACAGTTGGCGCCCCACGCCGGTGCGGGATTGCTGCAACTCGGCGGGCGGCGCTTGACCATGCCTGAAAAGGGTCGCCTGTTCGCCCGCGCCAGCGCGATGGCGTTCGATCAATACCTCGGTCAGCCGCGCACCGCGACGTATTCCAAGCTGATTTAGAGCCGCTGGATTCCGCCTCGCGCCAAGTCCCCGAGCAAGGCGCGCGCAGCCATGACCGGTCATGGCGGCAGAGCCGCCGTCATGGCGGCAGAGCCGCCGTCATGGCGGCAGAGCCGCCGTCATGGCGGCAGAGCCGCCGTCATGGGGCCGCGAAGCGGCGGCGTCATCTCGTCATGGCATCCATTCCGAATGGCGGATGATTTTTCCCTCGCGACACATCAATCTGCTGCGTATGCACAATGGCTCAGAGGTGGTAACCGCGTTCGCCGTGCAGCGCCAAATCCAGGCCCATGGCCTCCTCGTCCTCGGCCACGCGCAAGCCGCCGCAGAGCGCCGCGGTGATCTTGAGGAAGACAAAGCTGCCCACGCCGCTCCATACCAGCGTCACGATCACGCCCAACAACTGGATGAAGAACTGATGCCACAGGCCGTTGCCGGCGGCGGTTCCCACGGTGCCGAACCCCCCCAGGATCGGTGCCGCAAACAGCCCCGTGAGCAGCGCACCGACGATGCCGCCGATGCAGTGCACGCCGAACGCATCCAGCGTGTCGTCATAGCCCACCGCGTTTTTCAATTTGGTCGCGGCGAAATAGCACAGCACGCCCGCCAGCGCGCCGATCACGATCGCGCCCATGGGCCCGCACGTGCCGGCCGCGGGCGTGACCGCCACCAGACCCGCCACGGCGCCCGACGCGATGCCGAGCATGGTGGGCCGCCCGCCCACCAGCCACTCCGCGGCCATCCACGCCAGCGCGGCGCTGGCGGTGGCGATCTGCGTGCTCAGCATGGCCATGGCGGCGCTGCCGTTGGCGGCCGTGGCGGAGCCGGCGTTAAAGCCGAACCAGCCCACCCACAGCAGCGACGCGCCGATCACGGTGTAGCCGATGTTGTTGGGGTGGATCGCCATCTGGCCATAGCCGCGCCGCTTGCCGATCACCAGCGCGCAAGTCAGCCCGGCAATTCCGGCGTTGATGTGCACCACCGTGCCGCCGGCGAAATCGAGGATGCCCAGGTTGCCGAGCCAGCCGCCGCCCCACACCATGTGCGCCATCGGCACGTACACGAAGCTGAGCCAGAACGCCATGAACACCAGCAGCGCCGAAAATTTCATGCGCTCGGCGAAAGCGCCCACGATGAGCGCGGGCGAAATGATGGCAAACGTCATCTGGTAGCAGATGTAGAGCGCTTCCGGAATGGTCGGCGCGAGCGCGCTGGTGCCATCGATTCCCACGCCGCGCAGGAACCAGCGCGACGTGCCGCCCCAGATCTGGTTGACTGCGCCGTCGCTGGCCGGGGTGAACGCCCAGCTGTAGCCGTAGATCACCCACAGGATCGTGGCCAGCGACGCAATGACGAAGCAATGCATCATCACGCTCAGCACGTTCTTGCTGCGCACCATGCCGGCGTAGAAGAGCGCCAGGCCCGGCACCGTCATCATCAGCACCAGCGCCGTGGCCGTGAGCATCCACGCGGTGTCGCCCGCGTTCAGCGCCGGTTTCGCGCCGGCTTGCGCAAAGGCCGGCGCGGCGAGCAGCACGGAAAGCGGCAAGACGGCAAAAATTTTGCGGTTTGACATGGAAGGACCCCTGCAATAAACCTGCGGCCAGCGTGGGCGAAAGGAGCGAATTCTAGGCACGCGCAGGGCGCAGGTAAAGACGCATGCGAGGCGGCGATTGTCGAGCAACGTCTGGCGAGATGACTGCCTTTGCTGCGCGCCGGCATGATCTCGCTGCGCCTCGATGACGGCCGCCTGCGGCGGCCATGATGAGTCATGGCGGTAAAGCCGCCGTCACGGAGACGCGCAGCGGCGACGTCATTCCGTCATCCCATCGCGCGTATCGCGGCATGGATGAAATCGCGCCGCATGCGCGAGCCGCTGGCGAGCGAATCCTTGTGGATCGCCTGTTCTTCCGGTGTCATGTAGACCGGGCGCGGAATGGCGCCGAGGATGACCACCACGGTGCGGTGCACGGGGCTCACGTAAATCCACTGGCCGTAGCTGCCACGCGCCTGGAATTCGCCGCGATCGAAGATCCACCACAGGTAGCCGTAGCCACCCAGGTTGCGGCTCTCGGCGGTCTGGGCGCCGCGCGCGCCGTAGTGGTCGTAGGCAAAGTTCGGCGCGCTGGGCGCCGTGGATTCGGCCACCCAGCCTGCGGGCAGGATGCGTTCGCCGTTCGCGGCCACGCCGTCGGCCGCCATCAGGAGGCCCCAGCGGGCGTAGTCACGCAAGCTGGCGCCGCTGCAACTGCCGGCCACCTCGATGCCATCGTCGCTGTCGAGCAGGAAGTAGCCATCGTGCTCGCAGCCCATGGGCTGCCAGACCTTGCGCGCGCAGTAGTCGGCCAAGTTCATGCCGGTGGCGCGGCGCAGGATCAGGCCAAGGAGATAGACGTCGCCGGTGTTGTAGTAGAACTGCGTGCCCGCGGGCTCAGAGCGCTTGAGGTGCCGCAAGTGGTCCACGATCCAGCCAGGCTGGCGCGCGCCAATGGCGCGGATGTATTGGGCGACGTCGGAATTCAGGTCTTCCGTGCTCTCGAACCACGCCACGCCGGATGCCATCTGGAGCAGGTCGCGGAGGCTCACGCTCGCGTACACGGTGCCCTTGAATTCGGGCAGCCAGTCGGTGATCTTCTGTTCCACGCTGCGGATTGCGCCATCGTGCAGCGCCGCGCCCACCAGCATGCTGGTCAGCGATTTGGTCATGGACGACGCCTGCCAGCAGCGCCCGGGCGTGAGGTTCATGGCGTAGCGCTCCAGCCGAATGGCGCCGTCTTTCACCACCAGCAGGCCGCTCACGAATTCCCAGCGCATCAGGTCGTCGATCGTATGGGTTTCGCCCTTGCTCTCGAACGTGAAGTCGAGCGGCGTGGGCGCCACCGGCAGCGGCCGGGGCGTGCCGCGCGGAATCGTTCGCGTGGCCCAGAGGCGATCCCAGTTCAGGAACGCTTCGCGCTGAATATGGGGCGACCAGAGCAGGAAATCGCCCGCCAAGTGGCGGCGAATGAAAGTGGTCACCGGTTCGCCATCAACCGTGGTTGCATAGTCCATAAGCACCTTTCAAAAAAAACTGCGCCGTGCGCCGACGACCGCCTGCGCTGCGCTTCGGCATGACCTCGCTGCGCATCGATGACGGCCGCATGTGCGGCCATGACGGGTTCATGGCGGCCAAGCCGCCGTCATGGAGCCGCGCAGCGGCAACGTCATTTTTCATGGCACTGGCTCTGCCTGGGCACCGTAGCGGCGCGGCCCGTCGACCCGCAGTTCCGCGCCCATCAGGCGCCGGGAGTAATCGTGCTCGGGCTGCCGGATCACCTGTGCCGGCGTGCCGCTTTCGACGAAACGCCCGCGCCACATCACGCTCACGCGATCGGCGATGGCCTCAACCACCGACAGACTGTGGCTGATGAACAGGAACGCGATGCCGTACTGGTCGCGCAACGCGCGCAGCAAATCGAGCACCTGCGCCTGCACCGGCAAGTCGAGCGCCGACGTGGGCTCGTCGGCCACCACCAGCTTCGGCTTGCAGATCAGCGCGCGGGCAATGGCGATGCGCTGGCGCTGGCCGCCCGAGAACTGGTGCGGGTATTTGCGCGCGTCGTCCGGGCTGAGTCCCACGTCGTTGAGCGCCCGTGCCACCAGATCGTCGCGCGCCGAGCCCTTGGGTGCGTTCGGGTCCAGATAGAGCGGCTCGGTGATGATCCTGGCCACACGCTGGCGCGGATCGAGCGAGCCGCGCGGGTCCTGGAAAATCATCTGGAAGCCCAGGCGCATGGCGCGCAGTTCGCTGGCGGACTGGGCAAACAAGTCCCGTCCCTGGAATATCACCCGCCCGGAGGTCGGCCGATCCAGCCCCATCACCACGCGCGCGAGCGTCGATTTGCCGCAGCCGCTTTCGCCCACGATGCCGTAGATCTCGCCACGGCCGATGGCAAAGCTCACGTCATCCACCGCGCGTGTCGCCACCTGACCTGACATGAACCGGTATTCCCGCACCAGGTGGCGCACGTCGAGCACCGGCGCTTCCTGCTGTGCGGCGGCCGCCGGTTCGTCGCCGCGCCGCGGCACGGCGGCGATCAATTCGCGCGTGTAATCGGCCCGTGGCGCGCGCAGCACCTGATCGGTCGGCCCCTGCTCCACACTGCGGCCGCCGCGCATCACCAGCGTGCGCTCGCAAATGCTGGCGATCACGCCCAGGTCGTGGCTGATGAGCAGGAGCGACATGTGCAACTCGCGAATCAGCTCGCCGAGCAGCGCCAGCACGTCGGCCTGCACCAGCACGTCGAGCGCGGTGGTGGGTTCGTCGGCAATCAGCAGCGACGGCCCGGGCGCGAGCGCAATTGCAATGCCCACGCGCTGGCGCTGGCCGCCCGATAGCTGGTGTGGGTAATCGTCCGCGCGGCGCTTGGCATCGGGCATTTGCACGCGCTCCAGCAAGCGCAGCGCTTCCTGGCGCGCAGCGGTTCGGCTGACGGCTTTGTGCGCCAGCAGCCCTTCGGCAATCTGGTCGCCGATGCGCATCGCCGGATTCAGCGCCGTCATCGGTTCCTGAAAAATCATGCCGATGCGCGCGCCGCGCACCTGTCGCATCGCGTTCGGCGGCAGCGTCAGCAAATCGGCGCCATCCAGTTCGACGCGCCCCGTCGCCGTCATTCCCGCGGGCAGCAGCCCCATGATGGCGAGCGCCGTGAGCGACTTGCCCGAGCCCGATTCACCGACGATGCCCATGGTGCTGCTGTCGGCCACGTCGAACGCCACATCCTGCACCAGCGTGCTCTGCCGGCCGCTCCACTGCGCCAGCGTAATGGCGCCGAGTCGGACAGAGAGCGTCATGCGCGCGCCTCCGAATTGGGATCGAACGTGTCGCGCAGGCCGTCGCCCAGCAAGTTGAAGCCGAGCACCGCCACGGCCACCGCCACGCCGGGCGCAATCGCCATCCACGGCGCCTGGCCCAGATAGGTTTGCGAATCGCTCAACATCCGACCCCACGACGGTGCGGGCGGCGCCAAGCTCAGACCGAGAAAGCTCAGGCCCGCTTCGACCAGGATCGCAAGACCGGTCTGGATGGTCGCCTGGATCGCGATGCCGCCCGCAATGTTGGGCAGGATGTGGTCCAGCGTAATGCGAAAGCGCCCCTTGCCCGCCGCGCGCGCCGCCAGGCAGAAGTCGCGCGCCCACACCGGTTGCGCCAGGCCGCTGGCCACGCGCGCGAACACCGGCACGTTGAAGAGCGCGATCGCCACGATGGCCGTGGCCGCGCCAGAGCCCACCAGCGCCGCGATCATGATGGCCGATATCAGCGCCGGAAAGGAAAACACCACGTCGCAGAACCGCATGATGACTTCCTCCACCCAGCCGCGGCGCGCGGCCGCCGTGGTGCCGAGCGCCACGCCCACCAGCACGCCGAGCGCGATCGACAGCGCCGCGATCGAGAGCGAATTCCACGCGCCCACCATGATTTGCGAAAAGATGTCGCGCCCAAAGGCGTCGGTGCCGGCCAGACCCGCGGTGAGCGGCGGCTTGAGGCGCAGCGCAATGCGCAGCTTGGTCGGCGAATACGGCGTCCAGACCAGCGACAGCAGCGCGATGCCGATCACGAACAGCGTGATCGCCGCGCCCAGCCAGAGGCGGAAGGATGGCCCGAACAGCGGTCGGCGCGGCGCGGCCGCCAGGGCGCTGACATCCACGCTCATCGCCGCCCCCGCAACCTGGGGTCCAGCCACAGGTACGACAAATCCACCAGGAAGTTCACCAGGATCACCAGCCCGGCAAAGAACATCGCCACGCTGCGGATCACCACCAGGTCGCGCTGCGACAGCGCCTGATACGCCAGGAGCCCCATGCCCGGCAAGTCGAAAATGTTCTCGACCAGCACGGCGCCCGCAATCAGGAACGAGAACTGCAGCCCGACGATGGTGACGATGGGCACCAGCGCGTTGCGCACCGTGTGGCGCCAGAGCACCTGACGCACCGGCAAGCCCTTGGCTTCGGCGGTGCGAATGAAATCCTCGTTGGCGACTTCGAGCACCGACGAACGCGTGACGCGAATCAGGATCGCGGCCTGCGGCAACCCGAGCGCCAGCGCCGGCAGGATCAGCGCCTTGATCGCCAGCCCCGGGTGCGACCAGCCCGGAAAACCGCCCGCCGAAAACCAGTGCAGCGTGGTGGAAAACAGCAGGATCAGCAGCAGCCCGAGCCAAAAATCCGGAATGGCAATGCCGAGCTGTGCCACCACCGACGCCGCGCGGTCCGGCCCCTTGCGCCAGCGCGCCGCCGCCAGCACGCCGATCGGCACCCCCACACCCACCGAAACCAGCAGCGCCAAAAGCGCCAGCGGCAAGGTGACCGCCAGACGCTCGGCAATCAGCCCGCCCACGGGCACGCCGTAGGTGATGGATTGCCCCAGATGTCCGGTGAATGCCCCGGCGACCCAACTCAGGTAACGCACGTAGGCCGGCTGATCAAGACCCAGTTGCTGCTGCAGCGCTGCGATCGTGTCAGGCCGCGCCGACGTGCCGAGCAGGATCGCCGCCGCGTTGCCCGGCAGCAGGTCCAGTGCCGCGAAGATCAGCAGCGAGGCGACCAGCAGCGTGATCGCGAAGGAGCCGAAGCGTCGCAGCAGCAGCGCGCGCACGATGACTCCGGATCAGCGAACGGAGGGCACGGACCTGTGCTCAATCCTCCCAATACGCGTTGCGCACGTACGCTTCGGAAATCGGCTCGCTTTTCCACAGCCCCTTGAGCTTGGGGTTCAGCACGCTCAAGTGCGGCAAGTCGAAGATGTAGAGCGCGGGCACCTGCTCGGCCAGCATCTTCTGCGCGTCACCAAAGATCCGGTTGCGCGCGGCTTCGTCCGCAGTCTCGTTGGCTTTCTTGATGAGCGCATCGAATGCTGGGTTGTGGTACTCGAAGTAGTAGTCGGGCCGCGCGTAGATGCCGATGTCCATGGGCTCGGCGTGGCTCATGGCGGTGACTTCGTAGTCATGCTTCTTGAACACGTCGACGATCCACTTGGCTGGGAATTCACTGGTTTCGATCTTCAGGTTGATGCCGATTTCGGCCTCCATCGCCTGCACCACTTCGCAGGTGCGCATCACGTACGTCATTTGCGGGCACTTCATGGTGGCGCTGAAACCTTTTTCCAGGCCTGCTTCCTTCAGCAGTTGCTTGGCCCTGGCCACGTCGTACGGCCACACGCCGGTTTCGTCGACGTAGCCCGGGTCGGTGGGCGCGTAGTGACTGCCGATCGGCGTGCCGTAGCCCGAATACGCCGCTTCGATCACGGACTTGCGGTCGATGGCGCTCATCATCGCTTGCCGCACCTTGGCGTTGTCGAACGGCTTGCGCGAATTGTTCAACGGCACGATCACCTTGCGCGGCGTGGAACCCACCACCGCGTTGAAGCGCTTGTCTTTTTCGAACGCGCCGAACAACTCGGGCGCAGTAAAGATGTACATGCCGTCGATGTCACCCGCCCGCAGCGCCGAGGCCTGCGCCTGCGGGTCGCTGATGAAGCGGAACGTCACCGCGGCCAGCTTGGGAATGCCCTTGTCCCAGTAGTCGTCGTTGCGCACCAGCTCCACCTTGGTGCCGCGCTGCCACGACTTGAACTTGAACGGCCCGGTGCCGACCGGATCGGTGCGGTTCGTGGCTTCCGCTTTCGGATCGACCATGACCGCATCGCCCCACGCCAGGTGGTACAGGAACAGGCCCGTGGGCTCCTTCAGCTTGATCACAGCCGTGAGCGGATCTGGGGTTTCGATCGACTCAATGGGCTCGAAGAACTGCTTCTGCGCGTTGGTCGAATCCTTGGCGCGGGCGCGATCCAGCGAGAACTTGACGATGGACGAATCGAACGGCGTGCCGTCGTGGAACTTGACGTCCGGACGCAGCTTGAACGTATAGGTAAGGCCGTCCGGCGAGACGGTCCAGGACGTCGCCAGCAGCGGCGTGATGTGGTTGCTTTCGTTCAGCCCCACCAGCCCCTCATAGATGTTGCCCCAGGTCACTTCGCGGATGGCGACGGGCGCCGCGATGGTGGGGTCGAGCCCCGTGGGCTCCACCGGGAGCCCGAGAATCAAGGTGTCTTTGGCGGCTGCCATCGACATGCCGGATGCCAGCGCCAGTGCGACGGCCGCCACACGCCACGCTGTTTTCAGTCCACGCATTGCTTGTTCTCCTCAATCAGAACTTCGATTGCCCGAGCGGGGCCGGGCGAAAAACTCTAACACGCGACAAATCGGGCAATGACTGCCTCCGCTGCGCTGCGGCAATGACTTCGCTGCGCTTCGATGACGGCCGCTCCGCGGCCATGACTCACGATGACGGTCAAACGCACGTCAAAGCTTTCCGAGCTGCTCCGGCGTGGTCGACAGATAGGCGTCACCCAGCCCGGCCTCGTTCAGCTTTTCCAGCGTGGCTTTCACGCCCAGCGCGGTGGCGCGCGGGCAACCTTCGCCCTCGGCCATGGTGGTGTAGTAGCGGATGTCTTTCAGCGCATTCCGCAGCGAAAAGCGCACCTTCGAGTCGTCGCCTTCCAACAGGAACGGCGAAATGCGATCGAGCGCCGCACCGTAGCCGCCACCTTTGCGCAGCAAATCGATCAGCACGTCCATGGCAATGTCGCCCTGCTTGGCGCACACCGCCGCTTCGCTCAACAGGATGATGGAGCCGAGCGACACGTAGTTGTGCAGCAGCTTCAGCTTGTGGCCGGAACCGACCGGGCCAGCGTAGAACAGGTTCTCGGCAAACGTCTGCAACAGCGGCTTGATCTCTTCGAACAACGCGTGATCACCGCCGATCAACAAATTGAGGCGCCCTTCGGCGGCTTCCTTGGGCGTGCGCGTCATCGCCGAATCAAGGAAATGCACGCCGCGCGCCTCCGCCGCCGCGGCCAGTTTCACCGTGGACGACGGAATGGCGGTCGAGCAGTCGATGACGATCTTGCCCGGCGTGAGTTCGGTCAGGATGCCGGCCGCGCCATTCAGGATTTCTTCGACCTGCGGCGAGCCGGTCACGCACAGCAGCATGATGTCGCTGGATCGCGCCAGCGTGCCGGGGTCGTCGTACGCCCGCGCGCCCTGCGCCAGCAAATCCGCGGTGGGCTGGTTGCCCGGGTGGTTCAGGAAATGCAGCGTCCAGCCCTTCTTCACGATGTTGGAGGCAATGCCGTGGCCCATCAGGCCCACGCCGATCATGCCGACTGTCTTGTTCATGATGTCCCGTTTCAAGTGATACGTGTTTGTTCTGGCTGAATGACGCGGCCCGTCATGCGGCCGCCAGCGCCTGGCAAATGGCATCCGTGACTTCGCTGCACGACGCTTGGCCGCCCAGGTCGCGCGGCACGGCGCGGCGCTCGGCCAGCACGCGGCCGGTTGCCGCATCGATGGCATCCGCCGCCTGCCGCAAGCGCTCGTCCTCGTGCCGGTCGCCCAGCCAGCGCAGCATCATCACGCCCGAGAGGATGGTGGCGAGCGGACTGGCCACGTCTTGCCCGGCGATGTCGGGCGCCGAACCGTGCGCGCCTTGAAACAGCGCGTGGGTGTCGCCAATCTCGCCTGACGGCGCAATGCCCATTCCGCCCACCGTGGCGCCGCCCAGGTCGGAAATGATGTCGCCAAACAGGTTCTCCGCCACGATCACGTCGTAAAAATCAGGGCGCTTGACCAGATACACGGTCATGGCGTCGATGTAGGCGTAATCGATCGCCACGTCGATGTACTGGCGGTGCACGTCGGTGCAGACCGCGCGGAAGAACGCGTAGCTGCGCAGGATGTTGGCTTTGTCGCACACGGTCACGCGCGCCTGGCCGTCGCGCGGCGCCCCATGGCGCTTGCGCGCCAGCTCGAACGCAAAGCGCGCGATGCGCTCGGTTCCGGCGCGCGTGACCAGCAGCGTGTCGAACGCAAGTTCGTCGCGCAGCACGATGCCGGCGCCGCGGCTGGCGTAAAGGCCCTCGGTGTTCTCGCGCACGATCACGTAATCGATGCCGCCGCCGTCGAACCCGCGCAGCGGCGACGCCACGCCCGGCAGCAGCTTGATGGGACGCACGTTGGCATACAGATCGAGCCCGACGCGCAGCCGCAGGATGAAATCGTTGCCGACTTCGGTGCCGTCGGGATAGGTCACGTCGGGCAGTCCGGCCGCGCCGTGCAGCACGGCGTCCATGTCGCGGCACGCGGCATAGGTGTCTTTCGGCAGCACGTCGCCGGTCTTCCGGTAATGCGCGGCGCCGCCCTCGAACGGCTCGAAATCCAGCACATTCGAGCCGCACGCTTCACGCAGTACGCGAATCGTCGATTGCGTGACTTCGGGTCCGATGCCGTCTCCAGCGATCGTGGCGATCTGGTATTTGCGCATCATGTCGCAGTGCTTGAGCGGTCGTGTTCAGGGGCGCATGCCGTCGCGCGCGGCGCGCCCCGGACACGAGCATCCGATGGCCACGGTCGCGCGCGCTGGAACGCGGCGCCGACCAGACCGGGCGCCCGATTTCATCCGTGCCGCGCCGCCACGGTCTTCAACTGGGTGAAGCCGTAGAGCGCTTCGAAACCCTTCTCGCGGCCGTGGCCTGAGCGGCCGAAGCCGCCGAACGGCAGTTCGATGCCGCCGCCCGCGCCATAGTTGTTGATGAACACCTGCCCGGCCTTCAGCTTGCGCGCCATGCGCATCTGCCGGCCGCCGTCGTTCGTCCACACGCCTGCGATCAGACCATAGGGCGTGCCGTTGGCGATGCGCAGCGCGTCAGCTTCGTCGTCGAACGGAATCAGCACCTGCACCGGCCCGAAGATTTCTTCCTGCGCCAGCTTGTGGTCCGGCGGCACTTCGGAAAACAGCGTCGCGCGCACGTAGTGCCCGGCGCTCGGCGCGTGCTCGCTGATCACGCCTTCGGCCGCCACGTTGAGTTCACGCTTGCCGATGGCGATGTAGTCGCTCACGATTTTTTTCTGCTTGGCCGAGACCAGCGGCCCCAGGTCGCGCCCCTCCACCGCCGGCGCCGCCTGCAGCTTGCGGTAGATGTCGACCATGCGCTGCTTGACTTCCTCGTAGCGCCCGCGCTGCACCAGCACGCGCGACGCCGCCGAACAGGTCTGCCCGGCGTTCTGCATGCACGCGCCGACCAACGTGGGCGCGGCGGCTTCCAGATCAGCGTCGTCAAAGAAGATGTAGGGCGATTTGCCACCCAGTTCCAGCGTGACCGGCACCACGTTGTGCGCCGCGGCCGACTGGATGCGCGCGCCGGTGCCGATGGAGCCGGTGAACGACAGGTGGTCGACGCCAGGGTGCGCCGACAACGCCGCGCCCGCCTCGGCACCCAGGCCGGTCACCACGTTCAGCGCACCCGCCGGCATTCCCGCCTCCAGCGCAATCGCGGCGAAGGCCAGGGTCGAAATCGACGCGTCCTCCGCCGGCTTGATGACGACGGCGTTGCCCGCGGCCAGCGCGCCACCGACAGCCCGGCCGATGATCTGCATGGGGTAATTCCACGGGATGATGACGCCCGCCACGCCGTAGGGCTCGCGCAGGGTGTAGACGGTGTAGCCGTCCTGGTAGGGGATGGTGCTGCCCATGAGCTTGTCGGCCGCGCCGCCGTAAAACTCGAGGTAGCGCGCCAGCGCCTTGGCGTCATTCAGCGACTGGTGCAGCGGCTTGCCCACGTCCAGCGCTTCGATCATGGCCAGTTTGTCGGCGTACTTCAGCACCAGTTGCGACATCTTCGCGAGGATGCGGCCGCGCTCGGTGGCCGACAGCCGGCCCCAGGCGCCGTCAAAGGCCGCGCGCGCCGC
>SCQQ01000113.1 GCA_004299095.1 Burkholderiaceae bacterium
AGGCGTACGCTTTCCTGCAGCGAGACGGCCTGCGTCAATTCGGTCACGCTCATGCCCGAAAGGACGGCCAGCGCGGTGCGCGGCCCCACGCCGCTGATGCGGATCAACTGGCGAAACGCGGCGCGCTCCGCCGCCGTCAGGAAGCCGTATAGCACCTGCGCGTCCTCGCGCACCACGAAATGCGTGAGGATTTGCACCGCTTCGCCCGTGGCCGGCAACTGGTAGAACGTGCTCATCGGCACGCTCACTTCGTAGCCGACGCCGTGGCAATCAATCAGGATTTCCGGGGGATTCTTTTCGGCCAACAGGCCACTCAAGCGACCGATCATGGGTGCGTGCACGTCAGCGCGCCGAAGCGCGGCGTTCCATCATAAGCGTGCAGCAACCCGCCGCAGATGTGGCCGACATCATTGCGAGACAATGGGCGCGTGATCCTGCGCCATGCATTTGCTCCGCTCAACAACACCCGCCTGAAGAACCTGTGCGGGCCGATGGACCAGCACCTGCGCACCATCGAAGCGGGCTTGCAAGTTCAGATCGCGCACCGCGGCGAGCACTTCAGCATCGACGGCCACAAAAAACCGGCGGAGCAGGCACTGGCGGTACTGGAAAGCCTGTATGAACTGGGGAATCGGGTGATCAAACCCGAAACCGTCCAGTTGATGCTGGTGGGCGACGGCTCGGACCTGGAGGAAATACCCGACGGCACGCTGATGCTGGCCACGCGCCACATCCGGGTGAAGGCGCGCACGCCCAACCAGAGCGTATACCTGCGCAACATCGCGGATCACGACATCACGTTCGGTATCGGGCCGGCCGGCACCGGCAAGACTTATCTCGCTGTCGCTTGCGCGGTGGACGCGCTGGAACGCCAGTCGGCGCAGCGCGTGATCCTGACCCGGCCAGCGGTGGAATCGGGCGAGCACTTGGGTTTCCTGCCGGGTGATCTGGCGCAAAAAGTCGATCCCTACCTGCGGCCGCTCTACGACGCGCTGTACGACCTCATGGGCTTCGATGCAGTCAACCGGGCGTTCGAGCGCCGCGAGCTGGAAATCGCCCCGCTTGCGTTCATGCGCGGGCGCACGCTGAACAACGCGTTCGTGATCCTCGACGAAGCGCAGAACACCACGCCCGAGCAAATGAAGATGTTCTTGACGCGCCTGGGATTTTCCAGCCGCTGCGTGGTCACCGGCGACACCAGCCAGATCGATCTGCCCAAGGGTGCCACCAGCGGGCTGGTCGATGCCGAGCGCGTGCTGAAACACGTGACCGGCATCGCTTTCGCGCACTTCACCAGCGCCGACGTGGTGCGTCATCCGCTGGTGGCGCGTATCGTCGATGCGTACGACGCGCAACGGCGTGCGCGCGAATCCGGCCACTGAGCCGGAACCCACGGTTTTTCCATGCAGCATCCTTCGATTCGCATTCGCGGCGCACGCCAGAACAACCTGAAAAACCTGGACCTCGACATCCGCACCGGCGAGCTCACCGTGGTCACGGGCGTGAGCGGCTCGGGCAAGTCCAGCCTGGTGTTCGACACGCTCTACGCCGAAGGCCAGCGGCGCTACGTCGAGACCTTCAGCCCGTACGCGCGCCAGTTTCTGGACCGCATGGACAAGCCTGCGGTCGACAAGATCGAAGGCGTGCCGCCGGCGATCGCCATCGACCAGATCAACCCCGTGCGCACCTCGCGCTCCACGGTCGGCACGATGACGGAGCTGAACGACCACATCAAGCTGCTGTTCGCGCGCGCCGCACACCTGTTCGACCGCCAGACCGCGCTGCCGGTGCGGCACGACAACCCGCAAACGATTTTTGCCGAACTGCAGCGGCGCGCCGTTGCGGCAAACGATCCGCGGCTGGTCGTGACCTTCCCGGTCGTGCTGCCAGGCAACACGACCGAGCAGGAGGTGGAGCAGTGGCTGTCCGCAAGCGGCTTCACACGCATTCAGGCGATGCGCGAAAAACCCGCGCGGCCCGGGGAATTCGCGGCCAGCACACTCGCGACCGGCAAGGCCGGCATCAAGGACAAGCAAGCCGACAGCAGCGGCACCGTCAAGATTCTCGACGTCGTGGCCGACCGCTTCCGCCTCGGCAATGCCGAGCGGGTGCGCGCAGTGGAAGCGATCGAGGTGGCGCTGCGCCATGGCCACGGGCGCTTGAACGTCTACGCGTTACCGAACGTGAACGAGTCGAACGAACGTCCTACCGCCGGGCCGCCCCAAGGCGGGACAGCCCCCTCGGAGCTGAGCGCTGCGGCTCACGACTTGCCTGCGCAAGTCGGGACAGCGCGAAGAGGGGTCGGCTCTGGCGATCCCGCGGCCTGCGAGGCCAGCGCAGGAGACGAAGCCGCGGAGCGTGGACGTCAAGTTTGGAAATTCTCCACCGGCCTGCACTGCCCCGAAAGCGACTTGCGCTACGCCGAGCCCAAACCGTCGATGTTCTCGTTCAACTCGCCCGTGGGCGCGTGCGAAACCTGCCGCGGCTTTGGGCGCGTGATCGGGATCGACTACGGATTGGTGATTCCGGACGAGAAGAAAACGCTGCGCGAAGGCGCGATCAAGACCTTCCAGACGCCCGCGTGGAAGGAGTGCCAGGACGACATGGAGCGCTACGGCCGCGCGGCCGGCATCGCGCTCGACACGCCGTGGAACGCGCTGCCGCCCGAGCAGCAGACCTGGGTGAAAGACGGCACGCCCGATTTCAAGAAAGGCAACTGGAACCACCAGTGGTACGGCGTGAAGCGCTGGTTTGCCTACCTGGAAAGCAAGGCGTACAAGATGCACTACCGCGTGCTCTTGGCCAAGTATCGCAGCTACACGGAATGCGATGCCTGCGGCGGCGCGCGCCTCGCGAACGAATCGATGCTGTGGCGCGTGGGCAGCAAGGACGACGCCGATGCGGTGCTGGGGCCAGAAAAAAGGTTCATGCCGCGCGGCGTGGCGTGGACGCGCGAACAACTGGAAGCGCTGCCGGGACTCACGCTGCACGACCTGATGCTGCTGCCGATAGCCAAGTTGCGGCAATTCTTCGAGCGCCTGCAAGCCGCCAGCGCAACCAACGGCCAGTCCTCGGCCGACGCGCAAGCGCTGGAATTGATCCTGCAGGAAATCACCACCCGCATCGGCTACCTCACCGACGTCGGCATCGGCTACCTCACGCTCGATCGTCAGAGCCGCACGCTGTCCGGCGGCGAAGTGCAGCGCATCAACCTGACGACGGCGCTGGGCTCGTCACTGGTCAATACGCTGTTCGTGCTGGACGAGCCCAGCATCGGCCTGCACCCGCGCGACATGGCGCGCATCACCGAAGCCATGCAGCGCCTGAGGCGCGCCGGCAACACGCTGGTGGTGGTCGAGCACGACCCGGCCGTGATGCAGGCCGCCGACCGCATCCTGGATTTCGGCCCCGGCCCCGGCGCTGCCGGCGGGCGCATCGTGTTCGACGGCACGCCGGCGGCGCTGCGCCAGGCCGATACGCTCACCGGCGCCTACTTCGGCGGCCGCAAGCAGGTCGAATCCGGCCTGCCGCGCGCGGTGGAAGCGGGCACGCCGCGGCTGATCCTGGAAGGCGCGGCCGAGCACAACCTGCAGCACATCGCCGTCGAATTTCCGCTGCAGCGGCTGGTCACGGTCACGGGCGTTTCCGGCTCAGGCAAATCGACGCTGATCCAGGACGTGCTGGCGCCCGCGCTCAAGCGCCATTTCGGCGAAGCGACCGAAGCGCCCGGTGCCTTCACGCGCCTGCTCGGCGCCGAGCAGCTCGCGGGCGTGGTGTTCGTCGATCAGTCGGCCATCGGCAAGACCGCACGCTCCAACCCGGCGAGTTACGTCGGCGCGTGGAACGCCATCCGCGATCTGTTCGCCGCCACGCCGCTGGCCAAGCAGCGCGGCTGGAAGCCGGGCAAGTTCAGCTTCAACTCGGGCGACGGCCGCTGCCCGACCTGCGGCGGCTCGGGCTTCGAGCACGTGGAAATGCAATTCCTCTCGGACGTGTACCTGCGCTGCCCCGACTGCGACGGCCGGCGCTACCGGTCCGAAGTGCTGGAAGCGAAGATCGAGCGAACGCTGCCCGGCAAAGCCGCGCCGCGCCACTTGAGCGCGGCCGACGTGCTCGACCTGACCGTGGCCGAGGCGGTGCAGCTCTTTGCGCAAGACCGCGACGTGGTGCGCGCGCTGCAGCCCATCGTCGACGTCGGGCTGGATTACGTGAAGCTCGGCCAGCCCGTGCCTACGCTCTCCGGCGGCGAAGCGCAGCGCTTGAAGCTCGCCGGGCACCTGGCGGAGGCGGCAAGAACGGCCAGCAAAAGCGGGCAACCGGCGGCGCGCAAAGGCCGACTTTTCCTGTTCGACGAGCCCACCACGGGCCTGCACTTCGACGACATCGCCCGCCTCATGCGCGCGCTGCGCAAGCTGCTCGCGGCCGGCCACTCGATCATCGTGATCGAGCACAACCTGGACGTGATCCGCGCGAGCGACTGGCTCATCGATCTGGGCCCAGAAGGCGGCGACGCGGGCGGCTGCGTCGTGACGCAAGGCACGCCCGAGCAGGTCGCGGCGCATCCCACGTCATACACCGGCGCCGCGCTGCGGGCCTACGACGAACTGATCGGCGCGAACGCGGTTGCCGCCGAGCCGACGACCGCTTATGCACTGGCCGCACCGGCAGCGCCCGAAATCCAGATCGTCCATGCCCGCGAGCACAACCTGAAGAACCTGAGCGTGGACATTCCGCGCGGTGAATTCAGCGTGATCACGGGCGTCTCGGGATCTGGCAAATCGACGCTGGCGTTCGACATCCTGTTCAACGAAGGCCAGCGGCGCTACCTGGAATCGCTCAACGCCTACGCGCGCTCCATCGTGCAGCCTGCGGGCCGGCCCGACGTGGACGCGGTCTACGGCATTCCGCCCACGGTGGCGATCGAGCAGCGCCTGTCGCGCGGCGGCCGCAAGAGCACCGTCGGCACCACCACCGAAATCTGGCACTACCTGCGCCTGTTGTACGTCAAGCTCGGCGTGCAACACTGCACGCGCGACGGCGCCGCGGTGCAGCCGCAAACGCCGGAGCAGATCGCCGCGCAGATCATGGCGCGCTACCGCGGCCAGCACATCGGGTTGTTGGCGCCGCTGGTGATCGCACGCAAGGGCGTTTACACCGACCTGGCCGCCTGGGCGCGGCGCCACGGCGCGACGCACTTGCGCGTGGATGGCGAGTTCCTGCCGGTTGATCCTTTTCCGCGCATTTCGCGTTTCCAGGAGCACACCATCGAGCTGCCGGTGCTGAGCCTGATCGCCGGACCGGACACCGAAACGCGCTTGCGCGCTGCGCTGGCCGAAGCGCTGGAGCACGGCCACGGCGTGCTGCACGTGTTGGCGCCGCTGGACGGCCTGGCGGAAGCCATGGAAGCCGGTACGTCGACCGCCGACATCGGTGACGTCGCGGTGTTCTCCACCCTGCGCGCCTGCCCGGTGTGCGCCACCTCCTACCCCGAACTCGATCCGCGCCTCTTTTCCTACAACAGCAAGCACGGCTGGTGCCCCGATTGCGTCGGCACCGGCGTACAACTGAACCGCAGCCAGCGCACGCTGCTGGACGATTCCGTGCTGGGCCGTGACGAGGAGGGGCGCGAAAAGACGTTTGCGGAACCGGACATCGAAGACGTCACCGACGAGCCCTGTGCCACATGCCACGGCACCCGCCTGAACGCCAGCGCGCGCGCCGTGCGGCTAGATGGCGCCGAGTGGCCCGCGTTGCCCGGTCGCGACCATGCGGACGGACTGGCGATCACCGACCTCGCTCAGCTCTCGGTAAGCGACCTCGCCCGCTGGTTCGAGCACGTGCACCTCGAGGGCCGCGCCGCCGACATCACGCGCGACCTCCTGCCCGAAATCAGGAGCCGCCTGGCGTTCCTGGCGCAGGTGGGGCTGGGCTACCTCACGCTGGATCGCGGTGCGCCCACGCTCTCGGGCGGCGAAGCACAGCGCATCCGCCTGGCGGCGCAGCTCGGCAGCAACCTTCAAGGCGTGTGCTACGTGCTGGACGAGCCCACCATCGGCCTGCACCCGCGCGACAACCAGAAGCTGCTGCGCACGCTCAAGACCCTGAGCGCCAAGGGCAACACCATGGTGGTGGTGGAGCACGACGAAGACACCATCCGCGCTGCCGAGCACATCATCGACATCGGCCCCGGCGCCGGCACGCGCGGCGGCCAACTGGTGGCCGAAGGCACGCTGCAGGACATCGAAGCCGCGAACGATTCCGCCACCGGGCGCTACCTGCTGCACGCCATGCGCCACCCGCTGCACCCGCGCCGGCCGGTGGGCAAAGCGCCGCCCAAAGCGCCCGTGACCGATGGCGACGGCTGGCTCCGGCTGCAGGGCGCCGACCGCCACAACCTGAAATCCATCGACGTCGCCGTTCCGCTCAAGCGGCTGGTCGCGGTCACCGGCGTTTCCGGCTCGGGCAAATCGACACTGGCGCGCGAAGTGCTGCTCACCAACGTGCAGCGCCTGGTGCGCGCCGCGAACCCGCGCGGGCGCACGACCACCGTCGCCCCGATCCCTGGCGCGCACGACGTCAACGCGCGGGGTTTCATCGGCTGCCACGGCCTGGAAGGCTTCGGCCAGATCGACCGCGTGCTCGAAGTCGACCAGACCCCCATCGGCAAGACGCCGCGCTCCTGCCCGGCGACCTACATCGGCTTCTGGGACTTGATCCGCAAGCTGTTCGCCGAAACGCTGGAAGCGCGCGCCCGCGGCTACGACCCGGCGCGTTTCTCCTTCAACACCGGCGCCGGCCGCTGCCCGGTGTGCGCGGGCCAGGGCATGCGCACCATCGAAATGAACTTTCTGCCCGACGTCAAGGTGCCCTGCGAAACCTGCCACGGCGCGCGCTTCAACCCGGAAACGCTGGCGGTCACCTGGCGCGGCAAGACCATCGGCGAGGTGCTGCAGATGGAAATCGACACGGCGGTCGAGTTCTTCGCCCCCATGCCCGCCATCGCGCACCCGCTGCAACTATTGAAGGACATCGGCTTGGGCTACCTCACCCTGGGCCAGCCCAGCCCCACGCTCTCCGGCGGCGAAGCGCAGCGCATCAAGCTCGTGACCGAACTCACCAAAGTGCACGATGACGTCGGCCGGCGCGGCTACAGGGTGCCGCACACGCTTTATGTGCTGGACGAGCCCACGGTGGGCCTGCACCTGCAGGACGTGGAAAAACTCATCGGCGTGCTGCACAAGCTGGTCGACGCCGGCCACAGCGTGATCGTGATCGAGCATGACCTGCACCTGATCGCCGAAGCCGACTGGGTCATCGACCTGGGTCCGGAGGGCGGCGCGGGGGGTGGGACGGTCGTTGCCGCCGGTACGCCTGAAGACGTGGTGCGCGCGAGGACCCACACCGGCGTGGCCCTCCAACCGGTGTTCGAACGTGCCTGAGCAAGGCCGCGCACGAAACGATCTGCGCGCGGGAGTGGGTGGCGCGGCGGCCGGCCGGAGGGCGTTCGCGTACCGGAGTTCCCACACAAAAAATCGGCCGCTGCAGCGCAACGGCCGATTTCGATGGTCTGCACCTCACGGGCGCAAGCACTGCTCGCGTACGCCGATCAGGCTTGCGCGCGGATCGGCACCGGATCATTGCTCGCGGCAGCCGCGTGCGCGGCCCCGGTCGGCAGCACGTCATGACCAGCGCTGGTATTGATCGTTTCCGCGGCAGACACGTAGCCGCCGATCAGCGCCGAGATCAAGCCGAGATAGCCGCCCAGGATGGTGAACCCCGCGATGCCGCTCCAATCGGCGATCGCCAGTGCCAGCAAAGTCAGCCACACGCCCAGCGCGAACAGGTTGCGCATGACGCCCGCGTGCATGGAAGCCAGCCAGATGTAGAAGGCGAACACCGCCCACACGAGGAAGAACCACCCCATGTAGCCACCGGCGCTTGGGCTCATCATGGCCGTGCCGAGGTCATGCGCGTGCACGGCCCAAGCGCACCAGAAGGCGCCGAACCCGAGGAACAGCAACATGTTGTTGGTGTGCCCTCGGAAGTATTCCAGCAGGCCGGCCAGCCCCATGGCGCCACCGCCAAAGGCAATGGCCATCAGCAAGTCCATGTGACTTGCCGAGCGACCAAACCAACCCGCATTGAGCATGCTGACCATCCAGAGTGTCAGCGCAAACCCTGCGTAACCCAGGGTCGAAGCATTCGCATATTTCTCGGTCATGGCGACCTCCGTTCATCAAAACTATGAAACGGCCGCATCGCGGCATCGAGCCGCGCCCGCGGTTGGCGCCAACGGTATGTGCGATAGCTTCTCTGCCACCGCGCGCCTGTCGGTAGGCGTGTTCTATGACTGCAAACCCGGGGAAAGATTCCATAACTCCCGCAGCGTGCATGCCGAACCCGAACGCCCGCCCGCGCGAGGCGTCGCGTCTCAGTCGCCAGACGGCCCGCGGGGTGCCCTCAGCGTGTTGCACGGCGCGCCGCGAATACTGGAACAGATCGCTCGGCTACCTCCACACACGCTGCGAATGCCGCCAACGCGTCGTACGCTCACGCGAGCAAGCCCATCTGTGTTGGCTTGCCAAGGAGAATTTCAAATGAACGTTGAAAGCACCACTGACCGTCGTCGTTTCTTCAAGCTGGTCTCCGCGTCCGCGGCCGGGATCGCGTTGCTGGCAACCCTGCCGCGCCGGGCCTGGGCGGCACTGCCGCACCTGAGCATCGAAAACAGCCCGACTGCGAAGTCGCTGCATTATGTGGAAGACGACACCAAGGCCGTGGCGCCCCATCAGCCGGGCCAAGACTGCGCCGCCTGCGTTCATTACCAAGGCAAGCCGGGCGACGAATACGGCCCGTGCGCCATCTTCCCCGGGTTCGATGTGAAAGCCAAAGGCTGGTGCGCGGCTTTCCAGAAAAAAGCGTGAGGATGCGCCAGACGGACACTGGTCGCCCCGTGCGGCCGGCACCGGTCGCCGGTTCGCGCCTGTGAGTCCGTCGGCGTCCTCCCTATTGCGGCGCGTCTGAGCGCAAGCCGGTGCGCCGGCTGACGCCCGCAGATTCACGCGGGCAACGACGCCAGCCGCCCAAGGACGACAAGACGAGGGCCGCGGCCGGCGCGGCGCGCAACGGCGTCGGAATCCATTGGCCGAACACGGCTGCGCGCAACGGGCGACCGTGTAGCAGCATGGACGGCTCGAGTGTCCGCCGCAGTTGACCGCTTGGCTGTGCGATGCGGCCGGTCTCGGCTTGGCCGCACCGTCGTCAAGTGGCCGCTGGGACGGGCAAATTCACGCCGCTGCTGCCGGCCACCGGAGGCCGACGCCGCTGCGGTGGAAACCGTAGAAACCGTGCGTGCGCAACTCCATGCCCGCCTGCCACGGGTGATATGCGGCCCGACAGCGCGCAGGCGCTGCCATGGGACGAGGCCACCGCCGACACACGCTGCCGGGGGTGCGCCCTAGCGCGTGATCGTCGACCATGTGCTGGCGATCAGCGTCATTGCCGCGCTCCCATCCTCGGAGCGCGCGGCGGCCAGCCGGCGCATCCGCGAGCTGATGACGATAGACCCGGCGCTGCGCGACCGCGACATAGTGCGTTCCGCCGTTTCAAACACGCGCCGGCGTTTGCCGGACGGCCGGAGCCGTCACTTTGGCAGAACCCGAGCCGATTGACCTGACGCGTGGAATTCGCGCCGCGGCCGGGTTCGTCAGCCGGGCCAGCACCTGCACAAAGCGATCGTCGACTGTCGCATCCGTGCCGCAAAACCCTTGATCGAACCCGAGAATAAGCATGGTTTTGCATCCATCTGTGATCCAATTGGCTGGAGCCCATGCTCGACGCCCCGCATCGCACGCAGTCCGCCGGCGTCAGCACCTGCGCACCCGGGATCCGCGCAACCATCCGAGGAATCTTTCATGGACCCTACCGTCGTCAGCCTGCTATCGGCTTTCATCCTTTCGATCATTGCGTTGGTGGCCTTCATGTGGTCACTGCGCAAGGGATTCTTCATCGAGAACCCGCGCGCCGCAGGTTCGATTTTTTCCGCCGACGAACTCGGCAAGGCTGGCGATCCATCGCTCGACGCGGCCGGGCATGAAAAGCTCCAGCGGGCCATCGACGAGACCAGTGGGCACGGCCTGGACAAAGGTCGCAATCTGCGCGACATCGAAGATCCGGATCAGGTCGAGGATCGCATCGACACCGACCGCACCACGGCCTTCCCGGTATTCACATTCATCGCGTTCGGCCTGGTGTGGCTGGTGGTGGGCTCCACCTTCGGGCTCACGGCATCGCTCAAGCTACACATGCCCGACTGGCTGGTGTCACAGCCGTGGATGACCTTTGGCCGCATTCGCACCATGCACCTCACGGCCGTGCTGTACGGCTTCATCACCAACGTCGAGATTGGCATGATCGTCTGGCTGGTGCCGCGCCTGATGCGCACCAAGCTGCGCGGCGCGCTCTGGGTGATGCTCGGCGGCACCCTGGTCAACATCGGCTTTGCCAGCGCCATTGGCGCCATCGGTGCGGGCTGGACCGACGGCATGGAATACCTGGAAACCCCGTGGCAAGTGGGCATCTTCGTAGTGGCCGGCTTCGTCTGCATCATCTTCCCGATCCTGGCCACGGTGGCTTACCGCAAGTCGCATGAGATCTACGTGAGCGCCTGGTACATGATCGCCGGCCTGCTGTGGATCGCGACCTTGTTTACTGTCGGCAAATTCCCCGGCCACGCCTACGGCGGCGTCGGCCAGGCCACGCTCAACTGGTGGTACGGCCACAACGTGCTGGGGCTCTGGTTCACGCCGGTGGCGTTGGGCTGCGTCTACTACTTCCTGCCGAAGATCATCGGCCATCGCGTCACCTCGTACAACTTGTCGTTGCTCGGTTTCTGGACGCTCGCCTTCTTCTACGCCCAAGTGGGCGGCCACCACCTGATCGGCGGCCCCGTGCCCGAATGGATGGTCACCCTTTCGATCGTGCAAAGCATGATGATGATCGTTCCGGTGGCGGCCTTCAGCATCAACATGTTCGGCACCATGCGCGGGCGCATGAAACTGGCGCTTTATTCGCCCACGCTGCGCTTCATGATGTTCGGCGGCTTCATGTACATGCTGTCGTCGGTGCAGGGCTCGTTCGAGGCGCTGCGCAGCGTCAATCAGATCACGCACTTCACCCACTTCACGGTAGCGCACGCGCACTTGGGGGCCTACGGTTTCGTCAGCATGGTGCTGTTCGGCGCGATCTACTTCGTCATGCCGCGCCTGCTGAAGTGGGAATGGCCGTTCCCGCGCCTGATCGCGTTGCACTTCTGGCTGGCCGCCATTGGCATCTCGATTTACTTCGTATTCCTCACCATCGGCGGCTGGCTGCAAGGCCTGGACATGCTGGATGCGGCCAAACCCTTCATGGATTCGGTCAAGATCACGCTGCCGTACCTGGAAGCGCGCAGCGTGGGCGGCGCGCTGATGTGGGCCGGGCACGTGATCTTCGCATTGCACTTCCTCGCCATGGTGCTGCGCTTCGGCCCGGCACGCACCGGCGCCGCCCTGTTCGCCGATCAAGGCTACGCATTGGAGATTGCACATGGAAAGTGAAGTCAAGCTGATCTCAGGCGCGATGGTGACTTTCGCTCTTGCGGTCACCGCGCTGGTCGTGATTCCCTATCTGCAGGTGCGCGACGTGCCGGCCCCCGAGGGCCTGAAGCCCTACACCAGCGCCGAGCTGCGCGGCCGGGCGTCGTACATTTCCAATGGCTGCATGTATTGCCACTCGCAGCAGCCGCGCGACCCGAGCTTCGGTCCCGACGCCAAGCGCGGCTGGGGCCGCGCCTCGGTCCCAGGCGACTACGTCTACGACCGCCCGCACCTGCTGGGCAGCATGCGCACCGGACCTGATCTGTTCAACATCGGCGTGCGCCAGCCGAGCCGCGACTGGCAACTGGGCCATCTGTACCAGCCGCGCGCCTATGTCGAGGGCTCGATCATGCCGTCGTTCCCGTACCTGTTCGACGTGAAGGACAAGGCCGATCCGGACGAAGTGGAAGTGCACTTGCCGCCGGCGTATCAGCCGGAAGGCAAGGTGGTGGTGGCCACGCCGGAAGCGATCGATCTGGTCAAGTACCTGCAATCGCTGAAGCACGAATACCCGGTGATTCCAGCCGATCCGGACGGCGCGAAAGATGCCAAATAAGCGAGCGGTGGGTTTCCAAACACCGCCCACGTCCCAACGAGTGAGGTCAGACCATGCCCGATAACCCGAACCGTGCCGAGACGCGCGAATACGTCGACCCGGAAGAGCGCATCCGCCCCATGCCGATCCTGGCCGCAGCCATCGCGGTGGGGATGTTCATCTTCGGCGTGATTTACATCCTGACCGTCGGGCCGCTCACCCCCTCCCAATACGGCGACGAGCGCACCCTGGCCGACCTGCAAGCCAAACCGGCGGGCGCCGGCAGCGGCGGCCCGGTGGATGGCAAGGCGATCTTCGCGGCCAACTGCGTGGCCTGCCACCAGGCCACCGGCACCGGCGTGCCAGGCGTGTTTCCACCGCTCGCCGGCTCCGAGTGGGCACAAGCCGACGGTCGCGTGATCGCCAACATCCTGCTGCACGGGATCAACGGGCCGCTCGAAGTCGAAGGCAAGACCTTCAACGGCCAGATGCCGTCGTTTGCGCACCTGAGCGACGCAGAACTGGCGGGGGTCGCCACCTACGTCCGTAGCAGCTTCGGCAACCAGGCCCCGGCGGTGGACGCCGCCACCGTGACCGAACAGCGCAAGGCCAGCACGTCGCGCACCACGCCCTTCAACGGCACCGCCGGCCTGAAGGAGCTGGAACAGCAACTGGGCGGGCAGAAGAGCTGACCTTGCCGCGCTTCGACATGCTGCGCACCGCCGTCTTCAGCCTGCTCGTGCTGCTCTGCGGCTGGGGCGCTGCCACCTGGCTCACGCACGATTTCCAGGTCTGGACGGAAGAGGGATCACGCCGGCTCGACGTGGCGTTGTACCCGGTGGCGCCGCCCACGGTCCCGATCCAGGGACCGTACGTGACCGCGTCCGATCTGCCGCAGCTCCTGGCACAGCCGGGCCGCGTCACGGTGGTCGATTTCATTTATACCCACTGCCAGACCGTCTGCCTGGCGCTCGGCAGCAGCTTCCAGCAGATCCAGACCGAACTCAAAAGCGGCCGCCCGATCGCCGGCAACGACGACGTGCGCTTGCTCTCCATCAGTTTCGACGGCACCCGGGACGACCGCGCCGCGCTCAAAAGTTACGCCGCGCGCCTGAACGCCGATCCCGACCTCTGGCGCTTCGTGCGCGTCCCGCAACCCTCGGAACAGCAAGCGCTGCTGCGGCGACTGGGCGTCGTCGTCATTCCCGATGGCCGCGGCGACTACGAACACAACGCCGCGTTGCTGGTGTTCAACGACCGGGGCCACTTGGTGCGTATTTTCGATTTGGCCGAGCGTGAATTGGCGCTGAATTACGCGCGCCATCTGGCCAAACTGCAGACCGCGAAGGCGCCGGCATGATGCAACGCTCTTCAGCGCTCGCCGCCGCCGGCGGCGCCTTGCTGATCCTACTGGCGTTGCCCGCAGTGCGCCAGGCCATGGAAGCCAGTATGTGGCGCCACATGATCGTGCAAGCGCCGCTCTGGATCGCGGCCGGTGCCCTCGTGGCCGGCGCCACGCCCGGGCGCGCCCGGCGGGCGCTGGCCCCGTGGAACGTGAGCGGCATCAGCGGATTGGCGATCGCCACGGTCACGCTGGCGTTGCTGATGGTGCCGCGCACGCTCGATCTGGCGCTGGTCGTCCCGGAAATCGAAGCCGCCAAGCTCGCGGCCCTGTTCGCCACCGGCGCCGCGCTGCGCTTGTCCTGGCGCCACGCCAGCACCGCGCTGCAATTCTTTTTCCTCGGCAACGTGCTGTCCATGATGGCGATCGCCGGCATGCTCTACATGAATTCGCCGTTGCGCTTGTGCAACGCCTATCTGCTGGACGATCAGGAACGGCTGGGCGACTGGCTGACCACGGCCGCCGCGGTCTTCGGCGTGGCGTGGCTGGTCTGGATCACCCTCCTGCTGATGCAGCGGGAAAACGCCTACTACGCCACGGTATCCGAGACCGCCGAGCGCGAAAAGGCCGCTGCACCAAGCGCCAGAAGCGCCGGTGGTCTGAAGTCTTCAGTCGCCGCGAACCACGATCTGCCGCACGCCAAAGCGTTCTGATTCGCGCCGCCGCGCGGCACGACACGGCTGCCGACGACTGCTACCTCGTCATCAGGCGTGATCCAGAAGGCAGCGCGCCACCTCGGCGAAACCCGCCCCGCGTTCATGCTGCGTAACGTACGACGGCTCGTACTCAAGCCGATCCGCGAAGCGCGCGATGTTGGCCACGCCGATCGAATGGCGAAAGTGGCGGAACATCACTTCGTCGTTGGTGGAATCGCCCACGTAAACCCAGCGATCCAGATCTCCGGCGAGGTCGATTCCCAGCACCTCGCGCACGGCCCAGCATGCGCCGGCCCACTTGTCGTGGTCGCCGTACCAGCCGTTGATATGGATCGAGCTCACGCTGGCGTGCATGCCCGCAGCGCGCATGATCGCCGCGCACTGCGCGATGGCGCTTGCCGGCAGATGGGCAAACTCGCTGTGGTCGATGGCAATATCGCATTCACGCCCAGCCGAATCACGCGCCCGGTGCGCCCCGGGCACTTCCGCCTCAATTTGAGCCAATACGGTCTGCATGCGAGTGAAGTTGCGCGCGCGCATCGGGGCATCCTGGGGATAACGCCTGTCCAGCGTGCCTTCCGGACCGCGACAAAGCATCACTGCGCCGTTCTCGGCCACGATGGCGTCGAGCGGCCACGCCAGCGCGAACGGCGCGCTCCACTCGGCTGGCCTTCCGGTGACAGCGATCACGTGCAAGCCGGCGTTCCGAAGCGCAGCCAACGCCCCCAGCGCGTCAGCCGTGATGGCGCCGGCAGTCGTCAGCGTATCGTCAATATCGGTCAGCACGCCGCGCACCTGCGCGCGCTGTGCTGCAGACCAACACGACAACGGTCGCATCATTCGATCGGCCATTCGGGTTTCCGAATAATCAAGGCGGGATTCAAGATACGCACAAAAAACCCGCGTCACGCGCGGGTTTCCGGCGCTCCCAGCGGAGCGCAATCATTTCAGGCGGTTTTACGCAAATGAATAAAAACAGCGGAACGGCACGTCGCGCTCCGACCAGTAATCGGCGGTATCGCGAAACACGTCGAGCAATTGCTCACGCGCTTCCTTGTCGAATTTGTTGGTGGCCGGGATACGTTCCAGCACCACCACAAACCCGGTTTGCGGCCCGCTTTTCTCGATCGGATCCGTCATGCAATCATAAAGCGCATCGAGATTCTTGCCGAAATGAGTCGGCAACAGGAATTGCTCGGCAATGCCTTCCATGATGTCTTGTTTGGTATGCGCCGGCGCCAGATTGGCATACAGGAAGTGATGGCCCAGTTCGCTTGCGGCTCCCTGCAAATCCTTGGCGTGGAAAGCGCGAATCGATTGGACGATATTGGCGCGCACGCTGCGCAGGATGGTATCGTTTGCCGCGCCGCGGGTGTCGTGCAAAGTAAATGCCGGTCGACTCTTCAAGAAGTTGACGGGCGCCGTTCTCTGCATCGGTTGAAATTGCTCTAATACTTTCATGGATCAATAATTCTCTTGAACTCAGAATAATGGCGATCGGTGTAATAGCACGCTACCGGACGCGTTGGGACATGTCCACCACACACGATACGGCGCGCACCACGGCTGCGAATGCCGCGTGTCTTGACCGTATATTCCCGGTAATAACCCCTCTTTTCGATCGGCAACAAGCGTTCGCGATTGCCAAAATACGCTCCATCCTTCTCATACGGAAACGGCCCTCCGGAATAAATCCGGCGATACGTTTGCTGGCCTTCGCGCGAAAGCTGGGACACCGAGACAGTGCTCTCAGCCGTTTCTGTTTCGAGCCAACCGCGCGCATCGCCCGGCGTGGCGTTGAACAACAGGAAGGCGCCAACCGACGCAACCAGCAATGACCGAAATGCATGAACCGTCATCACCCGCGTCTTGAAAAGCGCCTGGAAACACACACGAATCGACAGCCCGCAAGTGTGGCTGATTTCATACGGAAAAGCAAGCGTAAGACGTGGTTTTTGGGCACGCCGGCCCGCGGAAAAACGCTTTGGAATCAGCGCTTGACAAGCCGCGATTGAGACTGGATCAGGCGGCGATGCGCTGGCTCCGCGTCACGCGTAACCACCCGACGCCAGCGCCAAGGCTTCGTTGCGCAACTCGGCCAGCAATCGCGCGACCTCCGCCGCCAATTCAAGCGCCCCTTGCCGGTTGCCGCCGTCGGCCCGTTCCGTGGCTTGTCGCAGCAAGCTTGGGAGTTGATCGAAACCTCCAGTGACCGCCGCGCCGGATCTATCGAGTGAGTCTTCGCGCGGCTGCCCTTCGCTCCCGCTACCAAGGTCGGCGATGCCATTAGCGGCGGCTCGCAGACAAGTCTCCGGGAGCGCCGCGGGCGCCGCAACTGGCCCTGCGGCAAGAATGCCGTTGGCGAGCCCTGGCTGTTCCGGGCCAACTGCGTGGTGATCGTGCTCAGAAATGAAGTGCTCGGCCAATCCTGACTCCGGATTTGCACCGTCTGAATCGGCCACTGAATGCGGCACGGTCGCATCGGCATCGATGTCATCGCGCGAGGCCTCCAAAAGCGCTGCGGGCGGGATTCGATCACCGCCTTCAGCGTCCATCGGCTCCAGCGCGAATGGCAAAGCTGCTTCCTCCACGCTCCCGCCAGCCGTCGGGTCCGCTCCCGGAATCTGGCGCAACGAGTCCCCCGGCAACGGTTGCTCAACGCGGCTCACGCCGTCGGCGTCGACATCGCGGCCGTCAACTGCGGGGGTGTCTCCCGTGTAGAGCGCATTCGAAGGGTCGAGACGATGGCCGATTGCACACGCCCGGCGCCACGCCTGGCGCGAGCGCGCGGTCTCTTGCGCCAGGCGTGCGGCCGATTCGTTGAACGCGCCGACATCCTCCCGATCCGCATGGAGGGTCAGCAGTTTCAGCAAGATGGCGACGTGGTCCCCATCCAGCCACAACCCCTCTTCCAAGGCGGCGCGGGCTTCGTCGACTTTCCCGGCCGAGAGATACACATCAGCCTGAGCCACCGGATCGTCTTCCGGCACTGCGCGTGTCGTACCAAAATCGGGCAAAGACTCGTGAACGGGTTCGCGGTCGGCAGCAACAGGCGAAACCGCTGCGTTTCGCGCTTCGGGTTGAAAAGTCTCATCCACTGCAGCGGTGCCCATGGACAGAACCTTTCCGCGCCCACGGTCGCTACCAGGGGCGTCTTCCTCTTCAACCGCCTCCAGCAACGGTTCGTTCCGCGAGCGCCGCTGCCAGATCAAGCCGCCGACCAGCAACAGCGCGATCAATCCAGCGAGCCCACCCCAGAGCCCGTACCCCGCAGCGTGCTCTGCGGGAGCCCGAGTCGTCGGAGTCCCCGGCATCGCAAGCTTGGGTGCCGCTTCCGTGGAGGCATCCGTGCCGGGCGTTGCGCCGCCGTGGTCAACCGAATTCGCTGGAATTTCCGCAGGCGCGGCGCCGGTCTCGTTCGCCGCGGGCTCGGCTGCGGCTCCGCCTGCAGGCGCAGCAGCGCCGGACGCTACCGCCCCGACGGCAGCGATGCCCGACGAGTCCGCTCCCTGGACCGCATGATCGGTGCGAGGCGTATCCACAACGGGTGCTTCGACCTGCCCTGTGTCGCCCTGCGGCGGCGCGGCCGATACCAGCGTGGGGGCATTCACGACTTCCGGAAGCACCTTGGTCTTGGCTTGCGCCGCGGCCACCACGGGCTTGCGCGCAGCAGCCGTTTTCGACTTGCGCCGCGCCTTCGTCAGCGCTCTTTTTTTGTGAACAGGGTGCCTGGGCCTGGATGACCTCGACGAGCGCGCGTCCTGCACGACCACGCCGGGAGGTTGCCGAGTCGCCTGCAATGAAGGCGCCGTGCCGCCTTGTCCGGAGCCGTTTCCCATCTGCGCCGGGCTGACCAGCAACGTCAATTGACGATCCAGGCGCCCCGATTGGTCGCGCGCCTGGACCAGCAGATCCACGATGGGATCGTTCACCGGACCTGTGCTGGTGATGCGCAGGGCTCGCCGACCATCCGCCGTGCGCACCACCGTGGTGGTGATTCGACCCAGGCGTTCGGGTGCCTGCAGTCCATGCTGTGAATACGCCGCTGCAGGCGCGGGCACAACCTCAAGATTGCCACGATCTCCCCCGGGCAAACTCACTTCCGCGACCAGCGGTTCACCCAAGCTTGATCGAACGTGGACTTCGCCCAAAGCCACGGCTTGTGCGGGCGTTGCCGCGGCGGATGCGAGCAGCACGCCGCCCACTGCCGCGAACAACCTGTGTCGTCGGCTGACGCCATGGCCGCTGCTTGTCTCGTGGAATTGCTGTTTGCTCAAACCGAGTCCTCCGATTCAATGTTCGCGGCGCAAACCCCGCCCGCGCGCGCTGCGTCAACGCTCGACCGCGACCGTGCGAGCCAATCTGCGCCACAGTCGTCACTGCGGCAGCCGAGTGAATTCTTCTCGCGCTCGTCCACCTTGCCCGCCGAGCCCGCTCCAAGCGTCTCGTGCGGGACGAACAAGGGCGTGCCCTACCAACCACCGAACCACTTGCCGACGCGCCGCATGGTAGTCAGTCCGACGATCCCGTCTCCACGCCCGGGCATTACCCAACCTGGATTCGCTGGGTCAGCGCTTGCAGCTCGGTTTCGAGCGCCTCGCAGATTTGCAAAATTTCGTGGGCTTGGCTCGCCGCCTCGGCCACATGCCCGTCTGCACGCAATGCTTTGGCGGCGGCCAGTTTATCGGTCAACGCATGCGGCAAGCTGGCGGCCTCGCCGCTCGGACTCCGGATAGCCAGCGACTCGGTCGTGCAAGAGAAGCCGTGATCGTACGCGTCACCGTCGGCACCGCCGTCCCGCGTCGCGGCCTCGCTCTCGGCGGCACCGACCGCCGGTTCTCGAAGCGGCTCCGCGAGCGTCAACGCCGCCACAGCGGGAACCGCGAGGTCGCTCGCGGCGACGGACGCGACCGCCAGTGCTTCGCCATCCGGCCGAGCCGCCGCCGCATCGGTGCGTCCTGCCGGCTCCAGCGTGCCCGCCCCAGCGTGCAAATCTGCCGAAGCCGATCGCTGCGGGCCCGTTGGCAATACGTCGACCGTGCCATCGCCACGGGCCCCCAGTCGAGCAGCACGGCGACGCCGTACCATAAAAATGCCCGCCAGTGCCAGCAGCAGAAGTGCCCATGCCCACGGCCAACCGAGTCTGACGGGGGAGGTCCGCTCGTCAGCATGGCCCACGTTCCTTTGGTTGGCCTGACGATCAACAGCAGCCGGATCCGGAATCCGTTTGGCGTCGTTCGCGGTCTGAGGAGCCGATCCTGCCGGGCCGGCCGCACTCTCCTGGCTCGATGTCACGCTCGCAGGTTCACCCGTATTGGTCGAGGAACCCGACACGGGAGCTGCCGGGGCATCCACCGGCGCATTCGCCTGGTCCGCGTTTGATACCGCCCCGGCGCTTGCGGCCAGCTCTGCCGACGATCCCTTGTCGGACGCATCGTGTTGTGCGCTCGAATCAGCGGCGCTCGCTCCCGCCGTTGCTTTCGCTGAAAGACTGTCTTGATTCGCGCTCTGCGCCGGCGCCAGCACCACACCGGCCGCCTGCAGCCCGACGACCGCCGCAGCCGCAGCGCCTTGCGCGCCAGCCCGCGCAGCGCCACCTGAGCCAAGCGTCTCTTGAACTGGCACGGCATGCGCGCCCTGCTTCAACCGCCCCGTGTTTTTCGGCGCGCTGGCCGTACGGCTCTTGGGCCGTTGCGCCGAATGGCCGGGCGCATGCACCCGCGAGCGCGCGGCCTGATGCGACCGAACCGCTTTGCGCGGAACCGTGTGGTGCGGCCGTGAGGTCGATGGGCGGGGCTTTTGTCCGTGCCGCTTCACTGACTTGGACTGCGCGTGCGCCCGCGTCGGCGCACGCCGCATCGGTTGCCGCGCCGCCGCTGCTTCTTTCGGCGGCCGTGCCGTGCCATCCGAAGTGGTGGGTTGCAGCGCGGGCTCGGTATCGGGGGCCAGCAATTGCCCGAAGCCCACGGCCTTCGACGGCACGTTACCCGCATTCGAGGCCGCTGAACCCGGTTCTTGAGTCGATGGCTCCTGGCCCGCGTCGGCGCGCGCAACCGCCAGCGTGGACTCCCGCGCCCGCGCGGAGTCAGATTCCGCCTGAACGTCCAGCAACTGAACGTCCGCACGCAGCGGCCCATCCGCGGCACGCGAAGTTTGCAGGGACCGCAACGCAATGGCGTGCGCGTTGGCGCTCAAAACCAGCGACAAAGCGCCCACCAGTGCCAGCGAAAAATACAGGCCCGGCGTTTGCCCGGGTGCAAAACGGCGATGACGCTTCATGTCAGCCATGCGGGGCGCAGCGCGAGCGCAAAGCGCTCATCTCTTGGCGTTTGCATCGGCGACGGTGAGCGCCGTCATGTTGACGATGCGGCGCACCGTGGTCTGGGGCGTGAGCACATGCACCGGCTTGGCCGCACCCAGCAGGATCGGGCCGATGGCGATGTTGCCGCCAGCCGCCATCTTCAGCAGGTTGTAGGCGATGTTGGCGGCGTCGATTCCGGGGAACACCAGCAAATTGGCGTCTCCTTGCAGCACGCTATGCGGCATGATGGCGTTGCGCAAGGCGCCGTCCAGCGCGATGTCGCCGTGCATTTCGCCATCGACGTTGAGCCAGGGCGCCTGATCCTTCAGGATCGCCAGCGTGCGCCGCATCTTGACGGCGCTGGGCTGGTCGCTGGTGCCGAAGTCCGAATGCGACAGCAGCGCGACGTTGGGCTTCAGGCCGAAGCGCTCCACTTCGGCCGCGGCCAGGATCGTGATTTCCGCCAGTTCCTCCGGGCTTGGGTCGTAGTTGACGTGCGTGTCTACCAGAAAGATTTGCCGCCCCGGCAGCAACAGGCCGTTCATGCAGGCGTACACCGGAACCAGCTGCCGCGTCCGCCCGCCTTCCACGCCGCGCTGGCCGATGACCTGGTCGATGTAGTGCAAATGGTTGGCGGTGGTGCCCCAAGTGCCGCAAATCAGGCCATCGACTTCACCTTTCCGCAGCAACATGGAACCGATCAGCGTCAGGCGGCGGCGCATCTCGATCTTGGCTACCTGCGCCGTGATGCCCTTGCGTTCGGTCAACCGGTGATAGGTTTGCCAGAAATCGCGATAGCGATGGTCAGATTCGGTGTTGACCACGTCGTAATCGCGCTCCTGCTGCAGCCGCAAGCCGAATTTCTGCACCCGCTGCGCAATGATCGCCGGCCGGCCGATCAGCGTGGGCCGCGCCAGGCGCTCGTCGACCACGATTTGCGCGGCGCGCAGCACGCGCTCTTCCTCGCCTTCGGAGTACGCCACGCGCTTGCGCCCGGCATGGCGCGCTATCTCGAAAATCGGCCGCATGGTGGCGCCCGAGGCGTAGACGAAGGATTGCAACTTTTGCCGATACGCTTCCAGATCGGCGATCGGGCGCGTCGCGACGCCGCTGGCGGCCGCGGCTTCGGCCACTGCAGGCGCCACGCGAATCATCAGGCGCGGGTCGAACGGTTTCGGAATAAGGTATTCCGGGCCAAAGCTGAGCGGCTGGCCGCCGTAGGCGCGCGCCACCACTTCGTTCTGCTCAGCCTGTGCCAGCTTGGCGATCGCGTTGACGGCGGCAATTTCCATGGCGTCGGTAATCGCCGTCGCGCCGCAATCCAGCGCGCCGCGGAACACGTACGGGAAGCAGAGAACGTTGTTCACCTGGTTGGGGTAATCGGTGCGGCCCGTGGCCATGATGGCGTCGTCGCGCACCGCCTTGACTTCCTCGGGAAGGATTTCCGGATTCGGGTTGGCGAGCGCGAAGATGAGCGGACTTTTCGCCATGCGCTTCACCATGTCGGGTTTCAGCACGCCGCCAGCGGACAGGCCCAGAAACAGATCGGCGCCGTCGATCACTTCGCCCAGCGTGCGCGCATCGGTTTTCTGCGCATAGATCGCTTTTTGCGGGTCCATGAGCTCGGTGCGCCCTTCGTACACCACGCCCTTGATATCGGTCACCCAGACGTGCTCGCGCTTCAGCCCCAGCTTGACCAGCACGCCGGTGCAAGCCAAGGCCGCCGCACCCGCGCCGGACACCACCAGCTTCACGTCCTCGATGCGCTTGCCAATGACCTTCAGGCCATTGACCACGGCCGCCCCGACCACGATGGCGGTGCCGTGCTGGTCATCGTGGAACACTGGGATCTTCAGGCGCTTGCGCAGCTCGCGCTCGACGATGAAGCACTCGGGCGCCTTGATGTCTTCCAGGTTCAGGGCGCCAAACGTCGGCTCCAACGCCGCAATCACGTCAATCAACTTGTGCGGGTCGGTTTCGTTGATTTCGATGTCGAAAACATCGATCCCGGCGAACTTCTTGAACAGAACAGCCTTGCCTTCCATCACCGGCTTGGCGGCCAGCGGGCCGATGGCGCCCAGGCCGAGCACGGCAGTACCGTTGGTCACCACCCCGACCAGATTCGAGCGCGCGGTATAGCGCGCCGCGCTCACCGGATCGCGCACGATTTCTTCGCACGGTGCCGCCACGCCGGGCGAATAGGCCAACGCCAGATCGTGCTGGTTCGCCATTTGCTTGGTCGCCATGATGGACACCTTGCCGGCCACGGGAAACTCGTGATAGTGCAAGGCGCTGCGATACAACTCGGCGCGCCGTTCATCGGCGGAAGTATGCGAATCAGAAGACATGAATGGATTACCCACGGCAAACAGCAGGTCGCCGTCGCACGGTGCGACGGGCCCGGGCTTCGATTCTAGGATGGAGGAAATGCATTGCCGACATACGACTGACCTCGACCACAGCGAACACCCGCTGCGGCGGGCCGCACGGGGGCAGGGTCACGACGGTGCGCATCACCCCATCCTGTCACGCCGAAATTTGCTCGCGCCAGACAACGTAATAAACTCGCGAAAAAACTTTGGAACTTTATTTTCAGTTCGCTGCTCACACGGGCTGTAGGTTGAGCAAAGACCGGTTCATACTGCCGAGCTGAGCGATCTACACGATCGCGGAAAGCCTGGGACGTTCATTTTTCCTCCCTCCCTCCTCCTCTTTCGTTTCGGGTGGTTTCGGCAGTTTTTTTATGCAAAAGCGCCGCTTGAGTCGGGAGACCCAAGCGGCGCGGTTTTTTCTGGACGCCGGGCGGCGCTGAAACGACCGCTAGGCAGGCGCAGTGTCCTTGAAGCTGGCGCGCTGCGCAAGCTTGGCGTCAAGCAGGCGCACCAAGTTCTCGTGGCGCCCGCGCCAAGCCAGTTCGGGAAAGCGGAAATCCAGATAACCGAGTGCGCAACCCACGGCCATGTCGGCCAAGGTGGGATGGGTGCCGGCCACGCACCACGGCTTTTCGCCCAGGCCCACGCTCATGGCGGCCAAGGCATCGTCCACTTTTTTCATTTGGCGTTCGGCCCAAGCCGCGCAACGCTGTCCATCGCTGCGACCCGGCCAGGTGTTCTCCAAGCGCGCCAGGATGGCCGCATCCAGCAGGCCATCGGCCAGCGCTTCCCAGGTCCTGACTTCGACACGCTCGCGCCCGGTGGCCGGAATCAGCTTGCCCACGGGCGATAGCGTATCCAGGTATTCGACGATGACGCGCGAGTCGTAAACCGTTTCGTCGCCATCGGTGACCAGGCAGGGCACTTTGCCCAGGGGGTTGGACGCCGAAATTTGCGTGTCGGCCGCCCAGACGTTTTCGGAAACAAACTGGTACTCCAGCTTTTTCTCGATCAAAACGACGCGCACCTTGCGCACGTAGGGACTGGTGGGTGAGCCGATCAAACGCATGGAAACACTCTGGCGGTGAAATACGGAAAGGATGCAACGAGCACCCCGGGGGCGCCGAGCCATTGTAGTGCGCGGTCGGGCGGCTAGCGGCTCCAAAAACCGCGCTTTTCCAGGGACGGAAGTGCTCTGTGGCGGGCGCCACTTCTACAATCCGCGCATGGATCTCTCGCCCCTCACGGCTCTGTCGCCGCTGGACGGCCGCTATGCCGCCAAACTCGCTCCGTTGCGCCCGATCCTGAGCGAATGGGGCTACATGCAGCGACGCGTGCAGGTGGAAATCACGTGGTTCATTGCCCTGTCCGATGCGGGACTGGCGCAATTCGAGCCGCTCTCGGTTGCCGCCCGTACGCGCCTGCTGGCTCTGCAGCGCGAATTTTCGGAGACGGACGCGCAAGAAATCAAGCAGATCGAACGCACCACCAATCACGACGTGAAGGCAGTGGAATACTGGATCCGCGCGCGGCTGGGTACGTTGCCGGAGCTGCAGCCGCTGGGCGAATTCGTCCACTTTGCCTGCACCAGTGAAGACATCAACAACACCAGCCACGCATTGCAGTTGCGTGACGCTCGCGCGCACGTGCTGCTGCCAGCGCTGGCTGCAGTCACCCAGCGCGTGCGCGAGCTGGCGCACGCACACGCCCGGGTGCCGATGTTGAGCCGAACGCACGGCCAGCCCGCCACACCGACCACGGTGGGCAAGGAATTCGCCAACTTTGCCGCGCGCCTTGCCGCTGCTCAGACACACATCGCGGGCGTCCAACTGCTGGCCAAAATGAATGGCGCCGTGGGCAACTACAACGCGCATGTGGCGGCGTGCCCGGGCTTTGACTGGCCCGCATTCAGCCGCAGCGTGGTTGAAACCCCGGAACCCCAGGGCCTCGGCCTGCATTTCCAGCCCTACAGCACGCAAATCGAGCCGCACGACTACATGGCCGAGCTGTTCGATGCCGTCGCGCGCGCCAACACCATCTGTATCGACCTGGCGCGCGACTGCTGGGGCTACGTGAGCCTGGGCTACTTCAAGCAGAAGGTGAAGGCGGGCGAAGTGGGCTCCTCCACCATGCCGCACAAGGTCAACCCGATCGACTTCGAAAACGCCGAAGGCAATCTCGGCCTGGCCAACGCGCTCTTGCGCCACTTGGCCGAAAAACTGCCGGTAAGCCGCTGGCAGCGCGACCTGACCGATTCCACCGTGCTGCGCAACATAGGCGTGGCGCTGGGGCACGCAGTACTGGCCTACCAGTCGCTGCTAACGGGCCTGGACAAGCTGGAACTGAACGCCGAGGCGCTGGCGCAGGACCTGGACGACGAATGGGAAGTGCTGGCCGAGCCCATCCAGACTGTCATGCGGCGCTTCGGCTTGCCGGGTGCCTACGAAAAACTGAAGGAAGCCACCCGCGGCCGCCACGTCACGCGCGAAGCGCTGCACGCGCTGGTGCGCTCACTCGACATCCCGGCCGAAGAAAAAGAGCGCCTGCTGACGCTCACGCCCGCCACCTATCTGGGAATCGCGGCCGATCTGGCCGAACGCGTCTGAACTTCACGGATCACTGATCCGCGCCGCGCGGCATCAGGGCACCGCACGACCAGCACTGCTCGAAACCGCCTTCGACCAGTTCGCCGCAGTTCGGGCAGCGCCAGCGGTGCTGCGGCAAGTGCGCCAGGTCGTCCAGCAACTGGCGCGCCGCCGCTTCGTGCTCGGTGTAACGCAACCAGATTTCGGGCAGGCACTGATCGGGCGGGATTTCGCCGGCAATGCTGGTGAGGTGCAAGCGCTCGACCGTCGCGGGATAACCCGCTTCGCACAGCACGTCGGCCCAGATCTGGGCGATGGCCGCGTTGGGCGCGCGCGTCAGTCGGAACATGCGCCGGTTATAGCGCGTCCGATCGCCCGGCCGCGTTGGCTGACCAGAGTCGCCTCAACGATGGGTGTGGCTGACGCCGGCATCCACCGTGCCGTAAACCGTCACGCCGGATGGCGACGCTTGCGATGCGTTGCCGCTTGCAGGCGCGACGCTGGTGCAGGCGCTGATCGCTGCCAGACCGGCGATGACCACCACCCCGATCGCACAACGGTGAACGCAGCTCACGCGCACGCCGCCAAAAACCTCGTTCCGACGCCCCATTCCATGCCGTTGTTGCATCATCCAACCTCCGAGTCCAAGTGGCTTGCACGCGTTGCTGGCTGCGACGCGTCCGTTCGCTCAAGCCAACGTCTGGAGGACTCGGCAACCGCTGCAGAGTTCAAATATCGATGTTGGCCGCGCGCAGCGCATTGGTTTCGATGAACTCGCGCCGCGGATCGACCTCGTCGCCCATCAGCATGGTGAACACCCGGTCGGCTTCGATGGCATCTTCGATCTGCACGCGCAGCAGACGGCGCCCGACCGGGTCCATGGTCGTTTCCCAGAGCTGCTCGGGGTTCATTTCGCCCAGACCCTTGTAGCGCTGGCGCGTGGTGGTGCGCTCGGCTTCGCTGATGAGCCAGTTCATGGCTTCGCGGAAGCCGGTCACGGCTTGCTCGCGCAGGCGTTCGCCTTCGCCGCGCGTGACTTTCGCGCCCTCGCTGAGCAGCCCCTTGAAGGTCTCGGCCGCTTCGGTGAGCGTGGCGTAATCGGCGCCCTGAACGAATTCCTGGGTGAGCAAGCTGATCTTGACGTTGCCGTAATGCGGCCGGCTGACGCGCAGAGCCAGGTGCTCGCTGCGGGGGTCGAGGAAAGCTTCGACCGTCGGCCGGCCACCGATCGTCTGCTGCGCGTGCAGGTGCTGCTGCAAGGCGAGCGCGCTCGCGGACGCGGCCGCCTCGCTGCTCAGGTCCAGCGTCACGCCGCTGGCGATCGCTCGCAACGCCTCTTCATCCATGAACACATCCAGCCGCCGGATCACGCCTTCGGCCACCTGTTGCTTGCGCGCCAGCTCGGCCAGCGTGTCGCCCGTCAATTGCCGGGCATCGTCGCCACCCGTGGTCACCACGGCGTCCTTCAACGCCACGCGCAGCAGGAACGAATCCAGCGATGATTCGTCCTTCAGGTAGAGCTCTTCCTTGCCGGCCTTGACCTTGAAGAGCGGCGGCTGCGCAATGTAGATGTGGCCGCGCTCGACCAGCTCAGGCATCTGACGATAGAAGAACGTGAGCAGCAGCGTGCGGATGTGCGCACCGTCCACGTCGGCGTCGGTCATGATGATGATGCGGTGGTAGCGCAGCTTGTCGATATCGAAATCGTCGCTGCCGTTGTGGCCGGCTTCGGTATCGGCCTTGCCAATGCCGGTGCCGAGCGCCGTGATCAACGCCACGATTTCGTTGCTGGTGAGCAGCTTTTCGTAGCGCGCCCGCTCGACGTTCAGGATCTTGCCGCGCAACGGCAAGATGGCCTGGAACTTGCGGTCGCGGCCCTGCTTGGCCGAGCCGCCGGCGGAATCGCCCTCGACGATGTAAATCTCGCACAAGCTCGGGTCTTTTTCCTGGCAATCGGCCAGCTTGCCCGGCAGACCAAAACCGTCAAGTACGCCTTTGCGGCGCGTGAGTTCGCGCGCTTTGCGCGCCGCCTCACGGGCGCGCGCTGCATCGACCACCTTGCCGCAAATGATCTTGGCGTCCTGCGGGTGTTCTTCCAGAAATTCGGTGAGCGCCCGGGCGACGATGTCCTCCACCGGCGCGCGCACTTCGCTGGAAACCAGTTTGTCCTTGGTCTGGCTGCTGAACTTGGGCTCGGGCACCTTGACCGAAAGCACGCACACCAGGCCTTCGCGCATGTCATCGCCGGCGATCTCGACCTTGGCTTTTTTGGCCATCTCGTTGTCGGCGATGTACTTGCTGATCACGCGCGTCATGGCCGAGCGCAGGCCGGTCAGGTGCGTGCCGCCGTCGCGCTGCGGAATGTTGTTGGTGAAGCAGATCACCTGCTCGGTGTAGCCGTCGTTCCACTGCATCGCCACTTCGACGATGATTTCGGTGTCCGGAATACCGCCATAGGTTTCGGCTGGGCGCGTGCCGGTGGCGTGGAACGGCGTCGGGTGCAGCACGTGTTTGCCGCCACCGATGAAATTGACGAAACCCAGCACCCCGCCAGCGCCGGTGTAATCGTCTTCCTTGCCGGTGCGCTCGTCGATCAGCTTGATGCTCACGCCGCTGTTCAGAAAGCTCAGTTCACGCAGGCGCTTGCTCAGGATCTCGTAGCGGAATTCACGGTTGTCCGTGAAGATTTCGGTATCGGGCAAAAAGCGCACTTCGGTGCCACGGCGCTTGGTGTCGCCGATCACGCGCATCGGCGAGACTTCGATGCCATCCACCGTTTCGATCAGTCGGTTCTGTACGTGACCGCGGCGAAATTCCAGCAAATTCTCGTGGCCGTGGCGGCGCACCACCACGCGCATCCAACTCGACAGCGCATTCACGCAGCTCACGCCCACGCCGTGCAGGCCGCCCGAGACCTTGTAGCTGTTCTGGTTGAACTTGCCGCCGGCGTGCAGTTCAGTCAGTGCGATTTCGGTGGCCGAGCGCTTGGGCTCGTGTTTGTCGTCCATCTTGATCGCGGTGGGGATGCCACGGCCGTCGTCGACCACGCTGGCCGAGTTGTCCGAGTGGATGGTGACCACGATGCTGTCGCAGTAGCCCGCCAAGGCTTCGTCGATGGAATTGTCGACCACTTCGAACACCAGATGGTGCAGCCCGGTGCCGTCGCTGGTGTCGCCGATGTACATGCCGGGACGCTTGCGCACCGCCTCCAGTCCCTCCAGAACCTGGATGGCGCTGGCGCCGTACCCGCCATCCGCCGGCTGTTGCGACGGGTCGGTGGCTGGGGTCGGATTGGAATCAGGCATCACTTCATTCTCACTTGAAAACCGGGTCCTGGGCACCTGTCATGACGCGGTGCCCAAACAAACGCAACGCGCGCGATCAAATCCGCATCGGCATGACGACGTACTTGAAATCCTCGTCGGCTGGAATCGTGATCAGCGCCGAGCTGTTGGCGTCCTGCAGCGACACGTTGATGAGTTCTTGCTGGCCGAGCGTGTTGAGCACGTCGATCAGGTAAGTCACGTTGAAGCCGATCTCGATGGCATCGCCGGCGTAATCGATGTCCAGCTCGTCGCTGGCCTCTTCTTGCTCGGCGTTGTTGGAGGTGATACGCAGCACGCCCTTGTCGAAATCCATGCGCACGCCCTTGAACTTTTCGCTTGTCAAGATGGCGGTGCGCTGCAGCGCAGCCAGCAGCGGCGCGCGCCCAAGCGTCACGTGGTTTTGATGGTTCTGCGGAATCACGCGGTTGTAGTCGGGAAACTTGCCTTCCACCAGCTTGGTGACGAATTCCATCGCGTTGAAGCTGAACTTCGCCTGGTTGTCGGCAAACTGCATCTGGATCATGGGCTCGGCCTGGCCTTCGGGCGCACCGACATCCAGCAACAGCCGCTGCAATTCGACCACCGTCTTGCGCGGCAGGATCACTTCCTGCTTGGGCACCTGCACGTCCAATTTGGCGCGCGCGTACGCCAGACGGTGGCCATCGGTCGCCACCAATGCCAACCGGTCGCCTTCGGCAGTGAACAGAATCCCGTTCAGGTAGTAGCGGATGTCGTGCACCGCCATGGCAAAGGCCACTTGATCCAGCAGCCGTTTCAAGGTCTTTTGCGGCACCTTGAACACCGCGCCGAAATTGGGCGCTTCCTGCACCAGCGGGAAATCCTCGGCCGGCAACGTCTGCAGCGTGAAGCGGCTCTTGCCGCCTTTCAAGATCAGCTTGGACTGCTGCGCCTCGATGCTCACCGCCTGGTCCGCCGGCATGGTGCGCAGGATATCGATCAGCTTGCGCGCGCCCACGGTGGTGGCAAACGCG
>SCQQ01000114.1 GCA_004299095.1 Burkholderiaceae bacterium
AAACCCGCGCGGCGGCTGGGAAGCGCACGGCGGCTGGCAACGGTCGCCCAACAACGGCTTCCGGCCGTCTGACCGCTAGCAGCACCTCGCTCAGACCGGAACGCGCTGCGCCGGCAACGGCGCAGCGCGTTTGCGTCTGCGCAGCCTGTCGAGCAACACGTAAACCGCAGGCGTCGTGATCAGCGTGAGCACCTGACTTGCCATCAAGCCGCCGACGATGGTCACGCCGAGCGGCTGGCGCAGTTCGGCGCCCTGGCCAAAGCCGATGGCCAGCGGCAGTGCACCCAGGCCCGCGGCCAGCGTGGTCATCAGGATTGGCCGGAAGCGCAGCAGGCAGGCTTCGCGCGCGGCCTGCACCGCGCTCAGGCCACGTTCGCGCTCGGCGGCGAGGGCGAAGTCGATGATCAGGATGGCGTTTTTCTTGACGATACCGATCAGTAGGAAAACGCCGATCAGCGCCATCAGCGAGAACTCCATTTTCAGCACCATGAGCGCCAGCAGCGCGCCAAAGCCGGCACTGGGCAGCGTGGTGAGCACCGTGATCGGGTGGATCAGGCTCTCGTACAGCATGCCGAGCACGATGTAGATCACCACGATGGCGGCCAGGATCAGCAGCCCTTCCTGTGATTGCGATTGCTGCGCTTCGGCCGCTGCGCCCGAGAACGCGCCGCGCACGTTGTTGGGCAGGCCGATGGCGGCCACCGCATCAAGCACGGCCTGCCGGCCTTGCAGGATGGAGACGCCATCGGCCAGATTGAACGACACCGTGCTGGACAACTCGCCGCCATCGTGCGAAACCGAACTGGGCACCGCGCGCGTGCTGAAGTGAGCGAAGGTGGAAAGCGGCACCATGGTCGCCACTTGGGTGGAAATCGGCTGGCCGGTCGAGGCGTTGCGCTGGCCCGGATTGGCCGATGTGCCGGCCGCACTTCCTGCGCCGGGCACATACACGTCGCTCAGCGCCACGGGCGCCCGCGCATACTGCGGCGCCCATTCCATCACCACGGTGTACTGGTTCAGGTCGCTGTACATGTTGGCCACCTGGCGTTGACCGAACGCGTTGTAGAGCGCCGCATCCACCGCCGCCAGCGACACCCCCAGGCTCGCGGCGCGCGCGCGATCGACCTGCACGTAGCTTTCCACGCCGTTGTCGGTGATGTCGTCGTCGACGTCGGTGAGGCGCGCATCCTGCTTCATCTGCGTGGCGAGCTTCGCGGTCCAGGTCTGCAAATCCTCCTGGGTATCGGCTTTCAGCGTGTACTGGTAGGTCGAATTGCTGCTGCGCCCGCCCATGCGCAGTTCCTGCACCGGATTCAGAAAAACGCGCAGCCCCGGCAACCGCGTGAGCTGCGGCCTGAGGCGGTTGATGGTGGATGCCGTGGTCTGTCCCGGCCGCTCGCTCGGCGGTTTGAGCGACGCAAACAGGAAGCCGCCGCCGGCCGAGCGGCTGCTGGTGAACGCCACCACCGCACCCACTGCCGGATCGGCGCTGATGATTTTCACGGCCTGCTCCAGCTTGTCACCCAGCGCCGCCGATGAAATGCTTTGATCGGCACGCAAGCCGCCAAAGAACTGGCCGTTGTCCTGCTCGGGGAAAAAACCCTTGGGAATCACGCTGAACAGATAGCCGCTCAGGCCAATCACGACCACCAGCAGCACGATCACCAGCCAGGGAAACGCCAGCGCCCAATCGAGCGCGTGCGCATAGCTGCCCACCAGCCGCCGCTCGCCGCCTTCCAGCCAGCGCGCCAGGGCAGCACGCAGCCGGCCGGCCATGCTGGCGCGCGGCGCCTTCGGCTTCGCGCCACCCCGCAGCAACGACGCACACAGCATGGGCGTGGTGGTGAGCGAAATCACAAGCGAAATCAGCACCGCCGCCGACAGCGTGACGGCAAATTCGCGAAACAGCCGCCCAGGCTGCCCGCCCATGAACAGGAGCGGAATGAACACCGCGATCAGCGACACGCTGATGGTGAGCACGGTAAAGCCCACTTCGCGCGCACCTTCGAGCGCGGCCGCCCGGCGCGGCACGCCCTGCTCCAGGTGGCGACTGATGTTCTCCAGCACCACGATGGCGTCATCGACGACAAAGCCGGTGGCCACCGTGAGCGCCATCAGCGTCAGGTTGTTGAGTGAAAACCCAAGCGCGTACATCACGGCGAACGTGCCCAGCAGCGACACCACCGTGGCGATGGCCGGGATCAGCGCCGCGCGCAGCGTGCGCAAAAAGAGCCCCACCACCAGCACCACCAGGAAGACGGCGATCAGCAACGTGATTTCGACCTCGTGCACCGAAGCACGCACCGAGCCGGTGCGGTCGATCGCCACGTCCAGGTTGATGTCGGATGGCAGTTGCGCGCGCAGTTGCGGCAGCACGGCGTCGATGGCGTCGGCGGTGGCGATCAGGTTGGCGTCCGGCTGCTGGGTGATGTTCACGATGATGGCCGGGCGGCCATTGAACATGCCGCGCGTGGTCGTGTCCTGCACGCCGTCGACCACCTGCGCCACGTCGTGCAGACGGATTTCCTGCCCGTTGCGCATGCCGATGATGAGATCGCGGTAGTCGGCGGCGTGCAGTCCGGGCGCCGGCGTCAGCACCTGCAGCGAGCGCCCGTTGATCGGGCCGCCCACTTCGATCGCGCCCATCGGCCGATTGGCGTTGTTGGCCTGCAGCGCCGCGCGCACGTCGTCGCCGCTGATGCCGAGCCGGCTCATCGCGTACGGGTCGAGTTCGACGCGCACCGCCGGCTGCGAACTGCCGCCCAGCGTCACGTCGCCCACGCCCGGTACCTGCAGCAGGCGCTGGCTCACGATGTTGTTGACCACGTCGAAAATCTGCCCTGGCGTGCGCGTGGCCGACGTGAGCGCCAGGATCATGAACGGCTGCGCGGCAGGGTTGACTTTGCGGTACGTGGGATTGGTGCGCAGGTTGGCCGGCAGATCGACACGCGCCGCGTTGATGGCGGCCTGCACGTCGCGCGCGGCGCTGTCGATGTCGCGGTTCAAGTCGAACTGCAGCACCACCCGGGTGGTGCCGGTGCCGCTGTTCGACGTCATCTCGTTCACGCCGGCAATCACGCCCAGCGTGCGCTCCAGCGGCGTGGCGACGGTGCGCGCCATGTCCGCCGGGCTGGTGCCGGCCATGGTGGCGCTGACCACGATCACCGGGAAATCGACGGCCGGCAGGCGCGCCACCGGCAGAATGAAAAACGCCGAAAGCCCCGCCAGGGCCAGGCCCAGCGTGAGCAGGATGGTGGCGATGGGGCGCTGGATGAAGATGCGGGAGAGGTTCATCGACTGGTCTCCCGCGCAGCTGCCGATCGGGACAAGTCGAGCGCTTCGGCCGGTAGGCAAGCCACGGCTGCCGCGCTGCGCGCGGTGACAGGCCAGGCGCTACGGTTGCAACCGAGGCCGGGACGTGCGCCCGGCGGCGCAGTTCCTATCCCTAGTTCACCAGCAATAGTTGTCAGCGGCAGGCAACAGCACCCGGCACGCATTGCTGCCTTGCACCGCAGTGCGCGCATGCCGGGATTTCGCTCCGGCGGGCGACCTTCTTTTCTTGCGTCGCCAAGAAAAGAAGGCAAAAGAAAGCGACCCTGCTGCCCGTGTCCCTTCGCTGCGCTCCGGGCAGCCTGCGATGCTCGGTCGCGGGGCGGCGCTGCGGAACTCGCTTTGTTCGCTGTACTCACGCCGCTCAAACAACCGCAGCGAGTCAGAGCACGAAACACGGGCGTACTGTGTCGCCCGCGCCCGCCCCACGCCCTGCGCTTCTCGGCACGGGCAGAAGGGCCATGAAACCCGTACGGGCCATCGCTGCGCTCGGCCCCGACTCGTGCGCTTAGCCCTGGGCTCAAAGTGAAACTCGAAGCCGTCATTCCCGCACAGGCGGGGACCCAGGGGCGGTCGGTCATCTGTCGCAAAGGCACTGGATTCCCGCCTGCGCGGGGACGACAGATTTTCAAGTCCCGATGACGGGCCGCGATGCCCCGCGGATCGATCCGACTCAACAGCTTTTGTCGAACGGGTGTCGGTGCGTTGCAGCACTTCGGCCGACCGAAGGCTTCAACCGCGCAAACGTCATCGCGCCCCTCCCGCAATGGTTGGGCAAGGTCGAGCGCAGCGACGACCCGTATCGCGCCTGCCTCTCCCCTTCTGGCTGCGCCGAGGCGCACAGCGGCCGGGGTGAGCGGGCGCAGCGCAGCATGCGCCCGCCGCGTCATCTGGCTCGCCGTGGTTGCCTGAACGAAGCGACGCAGGAGCGCAGTGAGTTCCGCGGCGCACCCCGGCCGCGAGCACCGCAGGTTGCCCGCAGCGCAGCGCAGGGACGCAGACAGTGGGGTCGCCTTTCTTTGGTTCCTTTCTTTGGCGAAGCAAAGAAAGGAACTGCGCCGCCGGGCGCACAACCCGGCCTCGGTCGCCGGCTCCGCAGCCAAAGGCCAATCGACAAAGAGACCCCTAGCGCCTGCACGTGCAGCGCAAACCGGGGCGGCCGTCCTCACGCCTCCGCCTCCCCAGCGCGCGCCGCCCCCCCGAACCGCTCCCCCAACCGATCAAACCACACATAAATCACCGGCGTGGTAAAGAGCGTGAGCAACTGCGAAAACACCAGCCCGCCGAAAATCGAAATACCGAGCGGCCGGCGCAGCTCGGCGCCGTCGCCCCAGCTCAGCATCAGCGGCACCGCGGCCGCCAGCGCCGCCAGCGTGGTCATGAGGATGGGCCGGAAGCGCAGCAGCGCGGCCTGGTGGATGGCTTCTGTGGCGCTCTTGCCCTGGTGGCGCTCGGCCTCGATGGCGAAGTCGATCATCATGATGGCGTTCTTCTTGACGATGCCGATCAGGAGCACCAGGCCGATGATGCTGATCACGTCGAGCGCGTGGCCGGTGAAGAGCAGCGCCAGCAGCGCGCCCACGCCCGCCGAGGGCAGCGTCGACAGGATGGTGAGCGGGTGCACATAGCTTTCGTACAGCACGCCCAGCACGATGTAGACGCACACCACCGCCGCCAGGATCAGCCACAGCTGGTTCGACAGCGCACCCTGGTAAGCGCCCGCGCTGCCGGTGAAGCGCTGGGTGATGGACAGCGGCAGCCCCGCCTTGATGGCCGCCGCGCGCACCGCATCGACCGCGGCGCCCAGGCTCACGCCGGGCGCGGTATCGAAGCCCACCGTGGCGGCCGGATACTGCCCCACGCGGCGCACTTCCAGTGGCGCCTGCTCCTCCACCACGTCGGCAAAGGATGAAAGCGGCGTGGTGCCGCCGCCCGAGGTCTTGACCGGCAAGTCGCGCAAATTGCGCAGGCTGGTGGCTTCGTCTCGCGCCGATTCCAGGATCACGCGGTACTGGTTGGTTTCGGTGAAGATCGTCGAGACGATGCGCTGGCCGTACGCGCTGTAGAGCGTGCTGTCGAGCGCGCTGGCGGTCACGCCCAGGCGCGCGGCAGTGTCGCGGTTCACGTGCACCATCGCCACCGGCCCGGTGTTGCCGGCGGTGGTGGTGGCATGCACCACTTCAGGCACGCCCTGCAAATCCTTGGCCAGCCGGCGCGCCCAGGTGTTGACTTCGGGCGTGCTCACGCCTTCCAGGTCGAAGCGGTATTGCGTCGGGCCGCTGTCGGAATCGATCGTCAGGTCCTGCGTGGGCTGCAGATAGAGCGTGACGCCGGCCACGTGCGCCGCCACCTGGGCGCGCAAGCGCTGCATGATCGTGGCCTCGCTCGCGCCGAACAGGGTGTGCGGATACAGGTTGATGACCAGGCTGCCGGAGGACAGCGCCTTGTTGTTGGCCGCATCCACACCCACCACCGAACTGAGCGACTGCACCGCCGGGTCCTCAAGCACGATGCGCGCCACGTCGCTTTGCAGCGCCGACATGCGCTCGAACGAGACGTCCGGATCGGCCTGCACCTGCGCTTCCAACTGGCCGGTGCTCTGCGTCGGGAACAGGTCTTTCGGGATCGCCACGTAGAGCGCCGCCGTGACGACGAACGTGAGCAGCGCCACCCACAGCGTGAACACCTGGTGCGCCAGCACCCACTGCAGGCCGCCGTCGTACCAGCGGATCATCCATTCGACGCGGCCCTGCATCCAGCGGCTGAAACGGCCCTGCGCCTCGTCCAGCGGCCGCAGGATGCGCGCCGACATCATCGGCACCAGCGTGAGCGACACCAGCGCCGAAAACAGGATGGTGATGGCCAGCGTGACGGCGAACTCGCGGAACAGGCGCCCGATCACTTCCTGCATGAACAGCAGCGGAATCAGCACCGCGATCAGCGAGACCGTGAGCGAAATGATGGTGAAGCCGATTTCCCCCGCGCCATCGAGGGCGGCCTGCAACGGCGTCTTGCCCATCTCCTGGTGCCGGGAAATGTTCTCGATCATCACGATGGCGTCGTCCACGACGAAGCCCGTGGCGATGGTGAGCGCCATCAGGCTCAGGTTGTTGAGCGAGTAGCCGAGCAGATACATCGCCCCAACGGTGCCGACGAGCGAAATAGGAACGGCAATGCTGGCGATCAGCGTGGCGCGGAAGCTGTGCAGGAACAGGAAAATCACCAGCACCACCATCAGCACCGCCAGGATCAATTCCATCTCGACGTGCTCGACCGATGAGCGGATGCCGACCGTGCGGTCCGTGAGGACCGTCAGGTTCACGCTCTGCGGCAGGCCTTGCTCCAGCGTCGGCAGTTGCGCCTTGATGGCATCGACCGTGGCGATCACGTTCGCGCCG